>JAWWCR010000185.1:0-9207 GCA_033720355.1 Gemmatimonadota bacterium | reverse complement strand
TCGGCGGCGACCGCGGCGAGCGAGTCCGCCACCGCCTGGATCGAGTCCTGGACGAGGTCCCTCCCCTCGAGCAGGGCTTCCTCGTCGGGTTCGAGCTGGATATCCTCGCGCAGCTTGGCCTCGAAGGTCTGGTTCAGCGCGATGCCGAGCCGGTTTTGCGCGGCCGACTCGGACACGGGGAACCCGGGGATCGAGAGCAACGAGTCGGCGACCTCCGTCGCGGGCGAGTAGGAGTAGACGAAGCGGGGGGAGACCTTGTGGCGGATCCGCTCGAAAGGTCCGAAGCCCGGGAAGAAGCCGTACACATCCGTCGAGAGCGTCGCCCCGACCTGGAGCCTCGTCGGCGCCGCGATGTAGCGCCCGCCGGTCAGATCCGACTGGAACTGGCTCGCGTTGAGCGCCACGGTCGGACGCAGCGTCGTGCTTCCGACCAGGTCGATCTGGTAGTCCGCGGACCCGCTGTAGTCGACCCGCGTCTGACCCGTGTCGTCGACCTCTGCGCCGGTCGAGTCGTACGGCGTGACGACCCGCTCGTCGAATCCGGCGCGGCCGGAGATACCGAACGAGCCGATCCGCAGGCTCGAGTTCGCGTTCGCGATGGTGTTGAGCTGGTCGTCGCCCTCGTCCTGGAGCCGGCTCTGACGCTGGAACGACGTACCGCCCGAGAGCGTCATGTTGTTGAACGCCCCTGCGCGGTTCCGTGGCGCCCTGAACAGCGTGATCGGGGTGAACGTCGCCTGGATGTTCGGGAGCGTCAGATCGGTATTCCCCTGCATCGTCCCCAGATCCTGCCGGCTGCTCGCGCTCACGTTGATGGAGGCGAATGGGAACCGGTGCTGGAGCCCGAGATCCGAGGAGATCCGCTGCGTCTGGAGCCGCGGGTCGAAGCTCTGCTCCTCGTAGACCCGTGTGTCGGTCACGAAGTTGCCGTTCACCCGGAGCTGCGTGACGGGCGTGATCTCGTGCTGGTGGTTGGCCCGGACCTGGAGCGTCCGCGAGTCGCCGAGACTGTACGAGAGGAGGAGGTTCCCCTCGAAGAACTTCTTGAGGTTCTTGTAGCGGAACCCGCCGTTCAGCCGCGTGAAGTCGCCGCTGAACCAGTCGATCGTGAACTGCGAGTCCATGAACTCGTTGATCGCGAAATAATACCCCGCGTCCGTGACGCTGCGACCGACGCCATCCGATGTCGAGACGATGTCGTTCACGCCGAACCGCGGGGGCAGGAAACCGCTCCGACGGCCCGGCCGGATGTCCTGGGCGAAGAACGGGAGCCACGCGACCGGAACCTCGTTGATGTAGAGGGTGACCGGCCACGCGACGAGCACGTTCTCCGTCACGACCTTGATGTTCCCGGCCTTGAAGTAGTAGTGCGGCACCTCGAGCTCACACGACGAGAAGTCGCCCTCGCGCACGAAGACCGTCGCCGTTCCCCGAGGCGTCACGTCGCCCCTGACGAACCACTCCGTCCCGCGCTCGTTGAACGCGGTGCGCGCGTCCATGATGGTGCCCTTCGTCTGCGACACGTCGTAGTTGACCTCGGCGTCGCTCGTGACGGTCTGTCCCTCGCCGGTGAGCGTGATGGCGTTCCGGGCATTGATGAACTGGAGGCCGATCCAGTACGAGATACTGTCGGCCTGGAGCGTCGACTCGCCGTATTTGGCCTGCGCCTCCCCGTCGAGCCGGACGCGCTCGCCGTCCACATCGAGGGTCACTTCGCGGCCCCTGTACTCGACGATCCGGAACCCCGGCATGTCCCGCAGGCTGCTGTAGACATCGTCTTCGCTCGGGAACTCGGTCGCCTGCTCGACGGTGTCGGGGCGGGCCTGCGCCGAGTCGCGGTCGATCGTGTCCGCCCGCGCGGCGAACGAGTCGGGCATGAGGGCGCGGAGGCTGTCGGCGACCCGGAGGCTGTCGGGACGGGCGACGATCGAATCGGTGTCGGACACCATCGCCAGCCTCATGGAGGTCGGCGCGGGGTTGGCGCGCGCGGTCGCGGCGCTCCCTGCCCCCCCGATCGCGAGCGTCAGTGCGAGGATCCCGTGAAGGACCCGCGAGGTCAGGCCGGGCTCCCTTCCGACTCGGCCTGCATGCGCTCTTCCCGCCGTTTCCCCATCAACCTGATCGTGACGATCGAGCCCTCGTAGAGGAGCATGAGCGGGATCATCATCGCGACCATCGTGAACGGGTCGGCCGGGGTGAGGAAGGCGGAAAGGATCGCCATGACGATGATCGCGTGCCGTCGGAAGCGGGAGAGACCTTCCGCCGTGACGATCCCGACCATCGACAGGAAGACGAGGAGCACCGGGACCTCGAAGACGAGACCGAATGCGAGGATGAGCATCGTCGCGAACTTGAGGTACTCATCGATCGTGATGAGGGGCGTGAGATCCGTCTCGTAGAACCCCAGCAGGATCTCGAGCCCGAAGGGGAGGACGAAGAAGTACGCGAGACAGATCCCCCCGATGAAGAGGATGGTCCCGAAGGCGATCGCCGGGATCGCGAACTTCCGCTCGTTCTCGTACAGCGCGGGCGACAGGAACGCCCACAGCTGCCAGGCGAGAAACGGAAACGCGAGGATGAGTCCCACGATGAACCCGAGCTTGAGCGTGATGAAGAACGGCGTGGTGGGGTTCGTGTAGACCAGCGTCTCCATCGGGACGAGACCGCGGATGGGCCGCTCGATGAGCCCCAGCACATCGAGCTCCGCGACGGCGACGAGCCCGAGCACACACGCGAGGGCGAGGGCGATCAGGCACTTGATGAGGCGGCTTCGCAGCTCGTCGAGGTGGTCGAGAAACGGCATCTCGGCCTGCGTCGTCCGCGGGGGCTTCATTCCTCACCCGCTCCGAACAGATCGACCTGCCCCGCGACGTTGTATCCGGCCCGTCGCACCAACTCCCGGACCTCCTCCATGAACTCGGTCGTATCCTGAAAATTGCGGTAGACACTCGCGAAGCGAACATACGCCACCTGGTCCAGCGACCGAAGCCTGCTCATCACCAGCTCGCCGAGGTGGACGCTCTCGATCTCGCGCGTGTCCGAAGCCTCCAGCTCCTCCTCGACCCCATCTACCAACGCCTCGATGTCGGCGTTCGAGACGGGGCGTTTCGCGCAGGCGACGCGGATGCTCGCGGTGAGCTTGGCGCGGTCGTAGGTCTCGCTGCCACCGGTGCGCTTCTGGACGACCAGCGGCTCGACCTCGATACGCTCGTAGGTAGTGAACCGGTGCCCGCAGGAGAGACACTCGCGCCGCCTACGCGTGGCGCGCCCGGCGCGACTGCTCCTCGAGTCGACGACCCGATCCTCCTCGTGATCGCAGCTCGGACAACGCATGTCGGGCCCGGGGCCGTCAGCCTCCGAGCTTCGCCAGCTCCTGCTGAGCGAGCGGGAGCTCGGGGCTGTTCGGGTATCCCGACTGGATCTGCGTGAAGAGACGACGCGCGATCGCCGTGTTTCCACGCGAGACCTCGATGAGCCCTCGCCGCCAGAGCGCCGTGGGGGCCCGGTTCGAGTCCGGGTACAGCTCGGTCACGCGCTGATAGGCCGTGAGGGCCTGGGCCACATCGCCCCCATCTTCGTAGGTCCGCGCGATGTGGTACTGCGCATCCGGCGCGAGCTGGTGATCGGGGTTCATCGCCATGAACTCCTCGAGAGCGCCGCGTGCCGTCTCGAGGTTCCCGAGCCTGAACTGCTCGAGCGCCATCGCGTAGAATTGCGTCGCGTCGTCCGAGCCCTGCGGCATCCTCGTCGTCGGGTCCATCGCCGCGTCCGCCGGGGTCCTGCCGGTCGCGCCGCCCGTCGGCCCCGACCCGAACGTGCCCGGCGACCGCCGGGCCTCGGTCAGGATGTCGTTCAGCAGCTGGTTGTTCTGGACGGCCACGTCCATCAGCCCGGCGAGCGCCGACTCGAGACGCCCCACGCGCCGGTCCAGCTCGCCCTGCCCGAGCGATGCACGTCTCGCTTCCGCCGCGTTCAGGCTGTCGATCGCCTCGTGCATCTGCCGGACGAGCTGGACCTGGTCATCCCGGATCTGGGACATCTCCTCGACGAGCGACGACTCGAGGGTCTGGACATCGGCCTTCGTCGCGCAGCCGGCAGCTGCGAACGCCAACAGCCCGACCGCCAACAGCGCCGGCTTACCCATGTGTTACCACCCTCCCGTTATCACGAACTCATCGCGGCGATTCTGCGCCCACGCCGACTCGTTGCTTCCCGAGGCGATCGGTCGCTCCTCCCCGAACGTCACCACCCGGAAGCGGTTCTCGGCGATCCCCAGGCTCACGAGATAGGCCGATGCGGCCTGCGCGCGTCGGAGCCCCAACGCCTGGTTGTACTCCAGAGAGCCGCGTTCGTCGCAGTGCCCCTCGATCGTGATCATCACGTCGGGGTAGGCGCGAAGCGCGTCGGCCTTCTCGCGGAGCACCGCGGCGGCCTCGTCGGTGATCTGCGCGAGGTTGAAGTCGAAGTGGATGCGCGCGGTGATCGCCGCACCGGCCCGGGCCCGCTCGATCTGTTCGGGGGCGAGCGTCGCGCACTCGGTGCCGGGGTAGTCGCGGAGCACCTGCTGGAGGATCTCGGCGGCCGTCGCGTAGTCGCCCGACTGCATGGCGGCCGACGCACGGTCGCACAACCTCGTTGCCGCGGCCTCCCGTTCGGCGGACGCGTCGACGGCGGGCGGCGGAGGTGGAGGCGGAGGCGGCATTTGCGGCTCGACTTCCGGCTCCGGATTTCCACCGCACGCGATGGCGAGCAGCGGTACTACGAGGATCGCAGCGAGGGACTTACGACGCCGCATGGGACTCTCCTTTTCGGCCTTCCCGAGGATGCATCGGAGTGAGGAAAACCAGGCGCTTCCGCGCAGATGGGCACCGCCCCTTCCCCCACCACCACACTCACTTCAAACCTACCATCGCGGGTTCCTTCCGCAAGCGATTCCGGAGCCCTCCGTGACGCGCCATCGTCCCGTCCGTCCGCGTCTTACACCAGCCTCCTATGACCCCGGCCGCAGGCTCGGCGACCACTCGGGGAGCTGGTCGATCCGCCCCGACGTCAGCGTGCGCGCGCGGCCGGTCACGGTGTCGATGATCCAGATCGCGTAGCCGTTTCGATCGCTCGACTCGAACACGAGGTGCCGCCCGTCCGGCGCCCAGCTCGGCGACTCGTTGATCCCTCGCGAGGTCAGCGCCCGACGATCGGTCCCGTCGGGATTCACGGCGAAGATCTGGAACACCCCGCGGCTGAAGGCGGCATACGCGATCCGGTCTCCACCGGGCGACCAGTCCGGGCTCGCGGCGTTGGTGCGCTCGTTGCGCGCGTACACGCTGATGCGTCTGGCCGCCCCGCCGCTCGTCGACTGCACGTAGACCTGTGGCTCGTTCGTCAGATCCGACACGAAGGCGAACGAGCGGCCGTCGGGCGAGAAGCTGGGGTTAAGCGCGTCGCCCGCACCATCGGTGAGCTGTGCTCCGCCGTCGATGAAGATCTGCACCCGGCCGTTCCCGACCGTGCGGGCGTAGGCGATCCGCCCATCCGGCGTGTACGTGGGTGTCTGGATGAGACCTCCGCTCGTGGCGACGGTGCGTCGCCGACCGGTGATCAGGTTGGTCTCGAGAATCGCGTAGTTCCCCTGCTCGTCCTGGATCGAATACGCGATCCGGCTGCCATCCGGCGAGAAGGAGGGCGAGTACACCGAGAAGGCGCCCGTCTCGATGCGCCGCGGGTTCTCGCCGTCGCTGTCGATGATCCACAGCGAGGAGGATCCGCCCTGCTCGCGTCGCGTGAACGCGATCCGGGTGGCGGCGATCCCCACTCCACCATCCGTCGCCCAATCGACGACCGCGTCGGAAGCACGGTGGATCGCCATCCTGAAGTCGACGCTCCCCGGGTCGGGCAGACTGAACGCCTGGACGTTCTTGAGGTCCCCGTACACCACGTCGTGCAGCGCGACCCTGAGGATCGGAGCGGTGGGGGTGCCGGTGACGTCGGCGGTCACCAGCCACACCGCCCCGAGCTGGTTCCACAGGGCGTAGTTCGGCGGACCGTCGGATCTCATCGAGTCGGGGACCGGGACGATCTCGAAGCGGTCCGAGAAATCGAGGTCCGTCCGCAGGATGTCGGCGGCCTCGAGCGCGACCGCGCGCAACCGGTCGTCGGACTTGACCGGCGCCACCACGAGCGCGGGCACGTAGCCGGGCTGGTAGGTGATCCCCAGACGCACGCCCTCCTGCTCCTGGGCAGCCACCACGCCCGCTCCGGCGACGAGGAGAAGGAGGGCCACGCCCGCGGCTGTCCGCGCCGGCGGCCTCCCGGGAGGCTGTCGTGGAACCCCGAAACCGTGAAGAGCCATCTATCGCACCGTCGGGTCGAAGTAGAAGGAGACGAACAGCTGGTCGCGCGGGTACGAGGCCGGGAGCGGGCCGAACGCCTGCGCCCGCCCGGCCGACTCGACCGCGCTCATGCAGAGAAGGTCAAACTGGGGACTTCCTGAACGCCGCACCCATTCGATGTTCGAGACCGACCCGTCGCGGTGGATCACGAAGGATATCTCGGCGCGGTATGCCCGTCCCCCGGTGGGCGGCCGCCAGTACCGGTTCACCTGCCTGATGATGTTGTTCATGTACGACGGGTCGGCGAACGTGGCGCCATCGGTCTGGACGTTGATGGCCTCCTCTCCCACGTCCTCCGTGCGAGCCGGCTCGGGCTCGGGCTCGCGCTCGACCGGGGGCGGCTCGTCCTCCACCTTCGGCGTCTCCACCTCCGGAAGCGGATCGGGGGTGGGATCGGGCGGCGGCGGCCGGAACTCTTCCTCGGCCACCTCGGGCGGCGCCGGATCGGCGCGTATCGGCGCGTCCTCCGGGGCAACCGCGACCAGCCGCACTCGGATCGACTGCAACTCGGGCGGATGAGGCATGGCCATCCCCGCGAGGACCCAGAGGACGAGCAGACCTCCGTGGATCGACAGCGACCCGATCACCGCGGCCCGCGGCGGTCCGTCGCCGGAGGAATCCCGGCGCGAGAGCCCCGTCACGGGCGCCCCTCGTCGGTCGGCTCGGTGATCAGGTTTACCGCGGCGCCGGCCGCGTGCAGCCGGCCCATCACCCGCATCGCATCCCCGTACGCCAGCCCGCGGTCGGCCTTCAGGTACACGTTGTCCTCGTCCCGCGTGTCGAGCAGGCGCTCGATCGTCGCGTCGAACTCGTCGAAGGTGACGGGCGCGTCATCGACGTAGATCTGTCCGGCCTCGTCGATAGACACGACGAGCGCCTCCGAGCTGCTCAGCGGCCCCGACGCCGCCTCGGGCACCTCGATCTCGATGCCGCCCTGGAGGATCGGCGCCGTGATCATGAAGATGATCAGCAGCGTGAAGGCGACATCGACCAGGCTCGTCACGTTGATCTCGGCTCTTACGCCGAGACCCCCGTGCTCTTCGGTGAACCTGCGCTTCAAATCCTCCCCTCCCTCGCCAGGGTCCCGACGAACTCGGAGGCGAAGCCCTCGAGCTCGCCGGTAAGGAGACCCAGACGCGCCGCGTAGTGGTTGTATGCGATCACCGCGGGGATCGCGACGGCGAGCCCCGTGACCGTCGTCGTGAGCGCCTCGGCGATCCCGGGCGCGACGGCCGCGATGTTCGCGGACCCCTGCGCCGTGATGCCGATGAAAGAGTTCATCACGCCGACGACCGTCCCCATCAGACCCAGAAGCGGGCTCACGGATCCGATGATGGCCAGCCACGGCATCCCGTGGCTCAGCTCATCGCGTTCCTGCGAGAGGTTCTTCTCGAGCACGAGCCAGAGCGTGTCGAGCTGCGTCGGCGTGAGCCCCTCGCCGGCCACGGCGGGCGAATCGAGCGCCCCCGGGCGGAGATCGCCGAAGAAGCTGACGCCCTCGCGGAACGCGCGCGTGACCGGCGACTCCTCGAGGCGTCCGAGCGCTCCGTGGAGGTCGTGGAGACCGCGCGCGCCCTCCATGGCGTACACGAAGCGATCGGCCTTCTCGTTGAGTTCCTTGAACTCGCGCCACTTCCAGAAGATCAGCACCCACGAGACGAGCGAGAATGCGGCCAGGATGATCAGGATGACCTTTGTCGCGGGGGTGGCGTTCAGGACCATGTCGATGGGGGAGTCGATCGCACGCTCCTGAACGGCGGCGATCGCGGCGACCAGGACGCCGGGGGCCGTCACCCGACGGCTCCGGCGATCGCCTCGTAGGTCTCCCGAAGCCCGTCGACCAGCGAGTGGCGGGGCGCCCAGCCCAGCGCAGCCGCCGTATCCGACGTGTCCAGACAGCTTCGCAACAGCTCCCCGGGGCGGGCGGCCGCGTGCTCGACGTCGACCCGGCTGCCGGAAATGTCCATCAGGATCGCGGCCAGCTCGTTCACGCTCGTCTCCGTCCCCACACCGATGTTGAACGCGACCGTGTCCAGATCGCCACCGGCCGGGAGATCGACACGGGTCGCGAGAATGTTGGCCTCGGCGACATCGCGAACGAACACGTAGTCCCTCGTCTGCTCGCCGTCGCCGAACACGGTGAGCGGGTCGCCGGCGCGAAGCCGCTGCGAGAAGATCGCCACCACGCCAGCCTCGCCGTGCGGGTCCTGTCGGGGCCCGTACACGTTCGAGTAGCGCAACGCGACGTACTCGAGCCCGTGCAGCTCCCGGAACGCCCGGAGGTAGAATTCCGAGCCGAGCTTGCTCACCCCGTACGGAGACAGAGGCTGCTTGGGCGCCGTGCGGGGGGTCGGGAGGACGTCGGGCTCTCCGTAGACGACGCCGCCCGAGGAGATGAAGACGAAGCGCGACACTCCGAACGCCACGGAGTTTCCGAGCAGGTTGAGCAGGCCGCCGAGATTGATCGACGCGTCCAGCCAGGGGTTGGATACGGAGGTTCGCACGTCGATCTGGGCCG
Organism: Gemmatimonadota bacterium; assembly: GCA_033720355.1. Taxonomy (GTDB): domain Bacteria; phylum Gemmatimonadota; class Gemmatimonadetes; order Palauibacterales; family Palauibacteraceae; genus Palauibacter. Next base: position 303 of record JAWWCR010000185.1, on the reverse strand, counting down.
CGTGGTGATTGACGACATCGAACCGTCGCTCGGCGAACACGTCGCGCACCGATGGGTCCCGTACATCCAGCTCCACGAGCTCCGCACCGACCGGCACGTTCTCGCGACGACCGCTGCTCAGATCGTCGAGCGCGGTGACATCCCAACCGTCCGCGAGATAGTGATCGCAGACATGCGATCCGATGAAGCCGGCGCCACCCGTCACCAGCACCCTACCCGGGCTCATTCACTCACCCTCCCTCCTCGTCCACCCCGTGTCGCCGGCGGCCGCCGACCGATTCGCCGCGCCGCTGCTACCCCGGC
>JAWWCR010000184.1:0-9212 GCA_033720355.1 Gemmatimonadota bacterium | reverse complement strand
CTCGACGTCGTTCACCGCTTCCGGGTCTCTCACGCGACCTCGATCTCGCCATTTCTTTGCATCACTGAAAGAAACTAGAGGGAGACGGAGCGAAACGCGATGCCGCGGCGCACATCGCCATTCCCGTTCCCGTCCCTCCGGGAGTTTACGAATCGTAACGATCGACAGGGGCGGCAGATGGGACGCTTCGTGCACACGGCCCTGGGGGCGGTTCCGGCAGGCCGCGCGCATCTCGACACGGCCGTCGGCGACATGACTTAACATGTTTCTCAAAAGCGACTTACATGACCTCGCTCGGCGTCGGACCGGCCGGTTCGGGACGACGGGTTCGCACCGGGCCAGGCACAGGACCCGGTGCCGGACGAGCCGACGTCACCTCCCAGCGCTGCTCGCACACGGGCCTCGGTGGTGGCGCGAGGCTTGAAACCAATCACGCGAATCCGTCACGTCGAATCCGCCGGAAGAGGACGATGAACGAGCTCGAGAGCCTGACGTCGCTGTACCACGCGACCTGTCGGATCGGACTCAGCGACGATCTCGACGAGCTGCTGCTGTCGGTGCTCACCACGGCGAAGAAGCTCGTGGGGTTCGACCACTGCGCCCTCATGCTCTACGAGCAGGACACGGGACTGCTCAGGGTCCGGAAGGTTCTCGGGTACGGCGATCGGCAGGAGGAGGTCCTCCAGCTGACGGTCCCGCGCGGGAAGGGTCTGTCGGGTTGGGCGGCCGAGCACCGCGAGGCCGTTCGGGTCGGTGACGTGAGCGAGGATCCGCGTTACGTCGCCGGGCTCAGGGAGGGGAGGTCGAATCTGGCGGTCCCGCTCATCGTGGCGAACCAGGTGGCCGGCGTCCTGAACGTCGAGTCCGAACGGCCCGATGCGTTCACCGAAGCGCACGAGAAGACGCTCACGGTGCTCGGCTCGCAGGCCGCGCTCGCGATCCTCGCGGGGCGCACGCGCGACCGTCTCCAGCAACGCATCGATCAGCTGAACGCGCTGTACCGGATCAGCCAGCTCGCGAGCGGGCACGACGACCTCGACACGACGCTCCAGGCGATCCTCGGGGTGACCGAGGAGCTCGTCCCCGACGGACACGTCGCGGTCCTGCTCATCGACGAGGCGAGCCGCTCGCTCTCCGTCCGCGCGAGCCGCGGCTACTCCGACGGGGTCCATCTCCTCCGCATCCCCCTCGGTCAGGGCGTCACGGGTCGGTGTGCCGAGTCGGGCGAGGTGATTCTCGCCAACGACGTCACCCAGCTCGACGACTACATCGAGGGCGTCCCGGGCGCGCTCAGCGAGATCGCCCTGCCCCTCAAGGTGGACGGCAGGGTAATCGGCGTCCTGAATGCCGAGGCCCGGTCACGCGGCGCGTACTCGCAGGACCACGTCCGCCCGATGACCGTGGTCGCGCAGCAGGCCGCCGTGGTGATCCGCGCGGCGCAGCTCAACGACGAGATGCGACAGCTCGCCGTGACCGATCCGCTCACGGGGCTCCACAACCGGCGCTATTTCGTCGAGAAGCTCGACGACGAGGTCCGTCGCGCGCAGCGGTACGGCGAGCGGGTGGCGCTCATGCTCGTCGACTGCGACCACCTCAAGTTCATCAACGATGTGCACGGGCACCTCTCGGGCGACCGCGCGCTCCAGGCGCTCGCCGACGTGATGAAGATCACCCTCCGCGAGACGGATGTGCTGGCCCGGCTGGGTGGTGACGAGTTCGCGGCGCTCCTCATCGAGGCGGACGAGGAGCGGGCCATCGAGGTGTGCCAGCGGCTCCGTCGGACAGTGCAGACGCTGCGGCTGATCTCCGAGGACGGCGGCGACATCGACATGACGATCTCGGCCGGGATCGCGATCTTCCCGGATGACGGGGGCGATGTGAAGGCTCTCATGCGCGGCGCCGACATGGCGCTCTACCGGGCCAAAGATGAGGGCCGCAACCAGGCCGTGGCGTCGAGCAGGGATCCAGGCCTCCCCTGCGGGAAGGACGGCGACGAGGAGTTACCCGAGCTCGAGAGCGTGGACGACTGGCCGACGCGTCGCTCCGGAGGGCCGCTCGAGCCACCCGAGTGATTGCATTCCTGACGTAACCGTTGGAGGTTGGCGGGGTCCGCGACCCGACCCCAGGAGTCACGTTGTCCGATCGTCTCGCAGGTATGCAGTGCGTGCCCTGTCGCGGCGGCGTCCCGCCGCTGGAGGGCGAAGAGCTCGAGCGTCTCGAGGAGGAGCTGGCCGGCGGCTGGCGAGTCATCGACGGCCACCACCTCGAGAAGGAGTACACCTTCCCCGACTTCGCGAGCGCGCTCGCGTTCGTGAACCGGGTCGGCGAGATGGCCGACGAGCAGGACCACCACCCCGACATCTACCTCGCCTGGGGCCGCGCCCGCGTCCAGATCTGGACGCACAAGATCGACGGCCTCACCGAGAGCGATTTCGTCTTTGCCGCCAGGTGCGAGACGCTTGTCTGACTCCACTCCCGCCCCGTATCCGGATCGGGGCGACATAGCCGGCAAGCGGGTGTTGGGCTCGGTGCGCGGCGACCTGCCCGGGCCGATGCTCGTGTGCGTCGCGGGTCTCCACGGCAACGAGCCCTCCGGGAACCACGCGATGCTCCGCGTGCTGACGAAGCTCGTGGACGACGAGATCCCGCTGCGCGGGGATCTCGTCGCGCTCGGCGGCAACATCACGGCGCTCGGGCAGTCGGTGCGCTTCATCGATGAGGACATGAACCGGGTGTGGCAGCCCGACCGGGTCCTCACCGTGCTGTCATCGCTCCGTGTCGGACGCGACGCGTCCCGTATGGTCGGCAGCGCCGAGCTGGCGGAGCAACGCGAGCTGGTCGGCGCCCTCCGGCAGGCGGCGAAGGACGCGCGCGGCCCCGTGCGCGTGCTCGACCTCCACACGACATCCGCCGAGAGCGCGCCGTTCACCACGCTCGGCGACACGCTCCAGAACCGGACACTCGCAAGGGCGCTCCCCATCCCCGCCGTCCTCGGCCTCGAAGAGCAGATCGACGGCGCCATGCTCCAGTACTTCGACCTTCTCGGTTGGGCGGGAATCGGGATCGAGGGCGGGTCGCACGGCTCGCCGGGCTCGATCGACGCGCACGAGGACGCGGTCTGGGTGCTTCTCGAAACCCTCGGCATGGTGATGGCGGACGACGTGCCCGACCTGGGCGAGCGGAGAGCCCGTCTCGCCGGAGCGGCCACGTCGCTTCCGCCGGTGGTGGACGTGCGATACCGGCACGCGATCGCGCCTGAGGACGGATTCAGGATGGATCCGGGGTTCCCCAACTTCGTCCCCGTCACCAGGGGGCAGCGTCTCGGCGAGGACGTCCGTGGCCCGGTCGCCGCGCCGCTCGGCGGTCTGCTCTTCCTCCCGCTCTACCAGAAGCAGGGGGACGACGGGTTCTTCATCGTCCGGGCCGTGCGCCCCGTGTGGCTGTCGATCTCGCGGTGGCTCCGCGAGCGCGGTTGGGACCGCCGGGCGACGTGGATCCCCGGTGTCATCCGGCACCCCGAGCGTGACGACGCGGTCATCCTCGCCCGGTGGGCCACGAATCGGTGGGTGCTCGGGCTGCTCCACCTGCTGGGGTTCAACGCGCGCCGCGAGGGCGAGCGCACGGTGATGATCCGCCGCGTCGAGTCGGCCGCGCTGGGCAGCGACCTCGACCTGCGCCGCTAGCCGACCGGCTCCGCGCCGACCCGCGACACACCGACCCGCGCCGCCGCCACGGCCCGGCGCCTCAGCCCGCCAGCAACACCTCCCTGAGCGCCGCGATGTCGGCCGCGTCGTTGTACACGTGCGGCGACACCCGTAGCGCCTGTCCGCGAAGCGACGCGTAGACGCGCGCACCCTCGAGCCGGGCGTGAAGCGCCTTCAGATCCATCCCCTCGGGCAGGTTCACCCCCAGCATGTGCCCGGACCGCCAGGTGTCGTCCTCGATCGGCCACCCGAGCGAACGCAGCTCTTCGGCGAGCCCCCGCAGCAGCGCCGTGTTGTACGCGAGGATCCGCGCCGGTTGCCACTCGTCGATGAGGTCGAGCGCCTCGATCATCATGGGGATCTGGATGAAGTTCGCGCGTTCGCCCATGTCGTAGCGGACGGCGCCTCCGGCGTAGTCATCCACGTAGTCGACGAGGGCCTGGAAGTCATCCGAGCCCTCGCGGGCCATCCACGACTCCTCCAACGGGACGCCGCCATCGAAACGCGGTCCGAACCACGCGAGCGCCATCGAGTACGGCCCCAGCATCCACTTGTACGCGGCCGAGACCAGCAGATCGGGGCGCACCTCACGGACGTCGAACGGCACCGCGCCCACCGACTGCGAGGCGTCGACGATGAAGACCGCCCCCGCGTCGCGGGCCCGGGCGCCGATCGCGATCAGATCGAAGCGGGTCCCATCGGTCCAGTGGACGGGAGCCAGGGCCACGACCGCCGTGTCGCGATCGATCGCGTCGAGGATCCGATCGTTCCACACGAGACCCGATGGCGCCGGCCCCGGCCTCTCCACGGTTCTCAGCTCGCACCTCGCTTCGGCGGCCAGCCGGCGCCAGATGTAGACGTTGCTGGGGAACTGCTCGCCCAGCACGACGATGTTGCCGTTCGCCGGCAGGTCGATGTTCCGGGCGGCGCTCGCGATCGCGTACGACACCGAGGGGACGATCGCCACGCGCTCCGCGGGCCCGCCGATGAGCGTCCCGAACCGGGCGCGAAGCCGCTCGGCGTCGTCGTAGAACGCGCTCGCCGGAAAATCGGTGGGCGAGCGCTTGCGGGCGATCCCCGCGATGCCGGCCTCCTCGACGCGGCGCGGCAGCGGCCCCAGGTAGGCGCAGTTGAGGTAGTGGATTCCGTCCTCGAGCCGAAAATCGGCCCTTCGACAGTCGAGCATCATCGGTCCATCTCCTCGGCTTCGGTCGCGATGGCGGTCGCCGCGGCGCGATCCACCTTGCCGGTCGGTGTCCGAGGGAGATCGTCGACGAGGACCCAGCGGCGCGGACGGCGGGGCGCGTCGAACCGCGCGCGGCACCAGCGGTCGAGCTCGGCGACGACGGCCGCGGCATCGGCTCTCGCGAGGGAATCCCCCGCCCCACCGCCAGGCGCCCCCTCCACCACCGCGGCCACGACCTCGCCCCACTTCTCGTCGGGGAGAGCGACCACGCACGCGTCAGACACCAGCTCGTGCCCTCGAAGGACCTCCTCGATCTCGCCGGGGTCCACGTTCGTCCCACCCGTCACGATCCGGCTCGACCGCCGGGCCACGACCTCCAGCCGGCCGCGCTCGTCGGGGGCCGCGAGGTCTCCGGTCGCGAGCCACCCGTCGCCGTCGACCCGGGGGCCGGCGCGGCTCGACCCGGACCCCGCGCCATCATCGAGCACCGCACCCCCGAGCACGTCGAGCATCAGCGAGTCCGACCGGACGAAGATCTCGCCCTCGTCGCGCAGCTCGAGCTCCACGCCGTCGAGCGGTCGGTCGAGGGCCGACCGACCCGCCTCCACATCGGCGGGGGTCGCCGTCGCCACCTGCGACCCGGCCTCGGTGAGTCCGTAGGTGAGCGACACGGGCCATCCGGCGGCCAGGGCCCGGTCGAGCAGCCGGGGCGGCGTCGCGGCGCCCCCGACGAGGACCTGGACAAGCGCCCCGGGCGGCGCGGCGCCGGCGTCGAGCAGCCGCTCGAGCATGACCGGCACGAGCGAGATGTGCGTGACACCGTGGTGCTCGAGCGCCCCGGCGACTCGGTCGGCGTCGAACTCGCCCGGTCCGGTGACGATCCGTCCCCCGCTCTCCCCCGCCCGCACGACGATCGCGAGCCCGCCGACGTGCGCCCACGCCAGCGTGGCGAGGACGACCGAGCCGCGACCCGCCTCGCCGCGCGCGTTTGCCGCCCGCGCGTTCACCCGCAGTCGCGCCCACGAGTGACAGACGATCCGCGGTGCGCCCGTCGTGCCCGAAGTGAGCAGCATCACGTCGGTGCCGGGCGGCGCCGAGGCCGCCCGCTTCCCCTCGTCGAGACGGGTGAGAAGATCCACGGGGCCGAACCCGGGGAGCGCGAGCGCCTCGCGTTCCCAGCGGCCCGGCCACTCGTACCCGGGCCTCGCGAGCACCCCGTCGGGCTCGATCCCCGACACGAAGGCGTCGAGCCGGTCGCGCCCCCACCGGGGGTGCGCGACGGCGAGCACGGCATCGGCGCGGGCGACCGCGTGCGCCGCCACGACGGCGACCGGCGACAGATCGAACACGTGGCCCACACGCCGGGTCCGGTGTCGCGGCAGCAACGCGGCGAGACGCACGGCGAGCGCGTCGGCGGCCGCGCCCAGTTCGCCATAGCTCCACGACGCGCTCGCGCTCTCGATCGCGACGGCATCATCGGGCCCTATCGCGAGCCCCACGGGGGCCGGCCCGGACCGATCCGCCGGCACCGCCTCGCTCACAGCAGACACCCCGCGGCGAACAGCAGGCCGTACAGCCCGGCGGCACGCGCCGTCGCCGGCAGCGCCGGGTTGAGCTCGCGCGGATCGTCGTAGCGGTGCACGATGGCGCGCCGGGCCGAGGTGATGGCCGGGCCGAGCAGCGCCGCCAGCGTCGCGACCGGCCAGCCGAGCGCGAACGCGCCGAGGACCGGCACGATCATCGAGGCGAGGATCAGGGCACGGTACTCGACACCGGTGGCCTCCGCGCCGAGGATCACCGCGAGCGTGCGTTTCCCGGCCGCCCGGTCGGTCTCGATGTCGCGCAGGTTGTTGACGACGAGGATCGCCGTGATCAGCGCACCCACACCGGCCCCCGCGAGGATCGCATCGACGCTCCACTCGAGGCTCTGGACGTAGACGGTCCCCGCGACCGCGACGGGTCCGAAGAACAGCCACACGAAGAGGTCGCCGAGCCCGTGGTACCCGAAGGGCCACGGACCGCCGGTATAGCACACGCCGGCCACGATCGAGGCGAGTCCGATGACGACGATCGGCCACCCGCCGCGCGCCACGAGGTAGACACCGATGAGGAGCGCGAACAGAAAGAAGAGCGCCGCAGCGCCCCGCACGGCCGCGGGCGTCATGACGCCGGTCTGCGTGACCCGCGGCGCCCCGAGCCGCGCATCCGTGTCGGCCCCGCGCACGAAATCGGAATAGTCGTTCGCGAAGTTCGTCCCGATCTGGATGCACAGCGCCCCTCCGAGGGCGGCCAGCCACGGAAGCGCGGCGAACTCGCCGGTCGACCGGGCCAGCCCTCCCCCCATCAGGACGGGTGCGATCGCGGCGGGCAGGGTGCGCGGGCGCGCGCCCGCCACCCAGCCGCTCACGGTCATGGGGCCCGGCGACGTCGCGGGGGAACCCCCGCGGGTCGACTCAGGGACGCCACGGGTACTTCCTGAACTCGGGCGTCCGCTTCTCGAGAAACGCGTTCCGCCCTTCCTGCCCCTCCTCGGTCATGTAGAAGAGCATGGTCGCGTGGCCCGCGAGCTCCTGGAGGCCGGCCTGGCCGTCGCAGTCCGCGTTCATGGCGGCCTTGATGCACCGGATCGCGAGCGGGCTCTTCCCGAGGATCTCGCGCGCCCAGTCGACCCCCTCGGCCTCGAGCCGGTCGAGCGGAACCACCTTGTTCACGAGGCCCATCCTCTCGGCGTCCTCGGCGCTGTACTGCCGGCACAGATACCAGATCTCGCGCGCCTTCTTCTGACCCACCGAGCGCGCGAGGAAGGAGGATCCGAACCCCCCGTCGAAGCTCCCGACCTTCGGCCCCGTCTGACCGAACACGGCGTTGTCGGCGGCGAGTGTCAGGTCGCACACGACGTGCAGGACGTGTCCACCCCCGATCGCGTACCCCGCTACCATCGCGATCACGGGCTTGGGCATCGAGCGGATCAGACGTTGCAGCTCGAGCACGTTGAGCCGCGCGACCCCGTCCTTCCCGACGTACCCGGCCTCGCCGCGCACGCGCTGGTCGCCGCCGCTGCAGAACGCCCACTTCCCGTCCTCCGCGGGTCCGTTGCCGGTGAGGAGGACGACCCCGATCTCCTCGTCCTCGCGGGCGTCCACGAACGCCTCGTGCAGCTCGAACAGCGTCTCGGGACGAAAGGCGTTCCTCACCTCGGGCCGGTTGAACGCGATGCGCGCGATCCCCTCGGCCTTGTGGTAGGTGATGTCCCCGTACTCCTTCACCTCCTGCCAGTCCGCGTCGCTGCGGGACTGCCAATCGGAGTCGCTCATCGCGGCTCTCCCTGTATGCGTTCGTGTGTCGTCATCGATGACCCGCCGGACGTCGCCGATTCGGGCCGGCCGGCGCGCGAGCCCGTCAGCCCGCGCCGAGACGATCGAGCGCCGCGGCGCCCGCCTTCTCGATCGCGGCGCGTCGCCGCTCGCGGTTCTCCTCGCGGTCGAAGGGGATCTCGAGGACGCGAAGCCCGCCGTTGTCCCACCCGGCCGCGAGCTCCGCCCTCAGCTCTCCGATCGACGCGGTGAGACGGTGCGGGATTCGCGCTGCCCCGGCAACCGCCGCGATCTCGACATCGTGCGGCATGACCACGTGGTCGGTGAACGGAGGATCGAAGTCGCGGATCGGCAGCATGTGGAAGATGCCTCCCCCCCGGTTCTGGACGACGACGATCTGGACCGGCGCGCGGGGCGCGGCGGCTGTGATCAGCGCCCCCACGTCGTGGAGCAGCGTCAGGTCGCCGATCAGGGCGACCGTCGGCGCGCCGCTCGCGGCGGCCGCCCCGAGCGTGGCGCTCACGTTGCCGTCGATCCCGCTCGCCCCGCGAAGCCCGAGCGCCCGGATCTCGCGATCGCGCGGCGCGGCGAACGCGTCGACATCTCGGATCGGCATCGAGTTCCCGATGAACAGCACGCCTCCGTCGGGGACGGCGTCGACGACCGCCGCGGCGGCGCCCCCCTCGAACGCGGCGTCTTCGCCGGTCAGGAGCGGCGTCAGCGCCTCCCCCGCGGCTTCAGAGGCGGTGCGCCACCGCCCGCGCCACGCCGCGCGCGCGGCCGAAGCTCCTCCCGCCTCGCCGCCGCCCACCGCCCGTACGGCCGCGGCCGACACGGCGTGGAGGACCCGACCGGGGTGCCCGGAGATCACGCGGGTCGCGCGCCCGAGGTGGTCTCGCCACCGGTCGCCGTCGTCGATCACGACCTGGGGCACGTCCGCGAGCCCCGTCAGGAACGCGCAGACGGTCGACGAGCTCGGCGCCGGCCCGACGCGGACGATCAGATCGG
>JAWWCR010000183.1:0-9219 GCA_033720355.1 Gemmatimonadota bacterium | reverse complement strand
GACACGATGACCTGATCGTAGGTGCCCCCTTCAACAGCCAGACCGGTGATCGGGCCGGCCGGGCCTACGTCGTCTCCGGCGCCGACGGCTCCACCATCCTCGAGCTGGCCGGCGAGCGCGCCGGGGACAACTTCGGGAGCGCCGTCGCCGGCCGCGTGCTCGACGACGGACGGGCCATCCTCGTCGCCGGCGCCCCCAACGCCGGGGACAACTACGGCGGCCGGGTCTACGTGTGGGTCGGCGAGCCCCACGCCGGTCCCGCGACGTTCACCATCGAGACCGACGAGACCGGCGCCGAGCTCGGGGCCATGTTCCTGTCGATCGTCGGCGACGTCGACGCCGACGGCCACCCCGACGTGTACGCGTCCGACTGGTCCAACAACGCACGCGGCGGCTCGACCGGCCGCGTGTACGTCCACTCCGGCGCGACCGGGGCCCGTCTCTACACCTTCACCGGCGAGGCGCGCGGCGACGGCTTCGGCATCGGACCCGCCGACGCCGGCGACGTCGACGGCGACGGCCACGACGACCTCGTCATCGGCGCGTGGCAGCACTGGGGCGCCGCCGCCGGGGGCGGGAAGGTGTACGTGTTCTCCGGCGCCGACGGCAGCGTGCTTCGCGAGATCACCGGGAAGGTGATGGGCGACGCGTTCGGCTTCGACGCGACCGGGATGGGCGACGTCGATGGCGACGGCGCGATCGACTACCTGATCACGTCGGCGTCGAGCGCCGTGAACGGCACGCGGTCGGGCCGGGTCTACATCATCTCGGGGGCGGTGCGGGATCGACGATCCTGAGCGGTGTCGCCCTGCCGGAGCCGTTTCACGCGCTCCAGGTTCTCCACGTCGGCCCTATCCTGGAAGCGGTCGGTCTGCTTGCTTCGAATGAGCGTGTCGATATCCGGGAACGGAATCTCCACTCCCTCGATCTCCACGCGTTCGATCGTCGGAGCCGCGTCCGCGTAGCGCACGCTCCAGGCGAGGGTCAGAAGATCGACGCGCGGCTCGTCCCCGATGATCGTGAGGGCGTTCGCCGCGACGTCCGACGGTTCGAGCTCGCGGGACACACCCCAGGTCAGTCCTTCCAGCGCCTCGAGCGCGCGCCGGGCATTGTCGATCGTCGGTTCTATGAGGATGTCGACGCCCCTGGTCGCTCGCACGACACCGTGAAAGGCGAGCGCGAACCCGCCGACCACGACGTACGCTACGCGCGCTTCGTTGAGCAGCCGGCAGACCGTCGCGAGGCGCGACGTGGTGTCCCTCACGCGTCCGCGGCCCCGCCCTCTCGCCGCCACCTCTCGTAGTCGCCGAACGTCTCGAAAGTGGCCGTCCAGGGCCTGGACGTCGGGCGTCCGCGAGTCAATTCCAGCCACAGCTCCTCAGCCAGCTCGAGACGGTTGCCAGTGGTCAATGCCAGCCCGTCGCGCAGCGTCTGCAGTCCGGCTTCGTCGAACGCCGTGCGCTCCCGCCGGACGAGGTACTCCCGGACCGCCTCGGCCACCACGAAGCTCCGGGAACGTCGCTGGCGCTCCGCCTCTTCGTCGAGTGCCGCGCGCAGCTCCTCAGGCATCGAAATCGACGTGATGACGGTCATGCCGGGCTCCTCCGGGCGATTAATAACACTTAATAAGATGGGGAAGTTGGGCCGAAGGGGCAACGTTACACGTTGAGTGTGATCCCCAATCAGGTATCATCAGAGGATGGATGCACCGAGCGCCGGAGCCCTGCTGAGAGACGCCCGCGAGCGCGCCGGCCTGAGCCAACGCGAGCTCGCCCGGCGCGCCGGGACTTCACAATCCGTGGTTTCGCGGATCGAGGCCGGCAAGACCGACCCGGGGTGCGAGACGCTCCGACACCTGCTCGCATCGGCCGGCTTCCTCCTCCGGTCGGAGTTGGTCCTGGCCCCCGTGGTCGACTCGCACATGCTGGCTGACGTCGGGCGGATCCTGCGTCTCACGCCCGAGCAGCGGCTGCTCGAGGCCGCCAACCTCAGCCGCACGCTGCTGGAGGCGGCCGGGTCCTGACCGTCAGTTCCTGAACTCCGCCGCCGGGTCGACCACGCACTCGTCGACCTCGCGGTGCTCGTCTTCCTGCCCGCCCCGACCCTCTCGCCCGTCCACCACCCAGCAGTTGTCGAGGACCGAACAGTAGCAGTAGACGAAGGCGACGCGGTTCCATTCGCTCGACAGCGTCCGGATCGTCTCGGCGTCGAACTCGGCGAACGCGCGGATCTCCTCGCCCGCCGGCAGCACGTGCCCGTTGACCGTGTTGTACACGGACACCTCCGGGTCACCCGTCAGCGCCTCCTTCACCTCCGTCCACGTGTGCACCGGTTCTCCGTCGAGGAGGACGCGGAACGAGCGGATCCGCGCCGGGCCCACCCCCGAGTTGGTGACCCGCAGGACGTAGGTGTCGCCGTCGCTCGTGTAGTTGACGTTGACGCCGGTCCGCAGGTGCGGCCATACGCTGGCCTCGGTCTGCGAGCGGACGAGCCGCACCTCGTTGAAGGAGAGCACGACCGCGCAGATGCTGACGACGAGCGCGGCGAAGGCCACGATCATGCCCGGGTCGATTCGACGTTTCGGTGTCTCGGCCACGGCGTCACCCCTTCTTCGGACGGCTCCCCGAGACCTTACGGGGACCCAGCCGATCCGTGCCAGCTTCCGCCGCCGTCTTCCCGTCAGGCGGTCCGGAACGGCGCCGCGTAGCGGACCGTCCCCGAGACGCCTCCCAGCGACCCCGGTCTCGACTCGAACGCCATGAAGACCTCGGGCGGCACGTCGTACTCGCAGCGCAGTCCGTATCGGGAGGCCGGGACGAACCCGAATCGAGGGTAGTACGCGGGGTGACCAAGGACCACGACTCCGTCGCAGCCCAGCTCGCGGCACCGCTCGAGTCCCGCCCCGACCAGCGCGGACCCGATGCCCGAGCGCTGGCGGGCCGGCAGGACGGCCATCGGCCCGAGCCCCATGAGCGTCGAGTCCGCGGCCGGGTCCAGACCGACCGGCGAGAACATGATGTGCCCCACGATCTGCGCGCCCTCCACCGCGACCAGCGAGACGATCGGCGTCACGTCGCGACGCAGCGCATCGACGATGTCCGCCTCCTGCGGCGTCTCGAACGCCGCGCGGTTCACGCTCCGGACCCCCGCCCGGTCGGCGTCTCTCTCCGGGCGTATCTCGAGGGTCACGGGGGCGACCCGAGCGATTCGAGCGCGAAGGCCACGACCGGATCCTCGAGACCGGCGAAGTCGGCCGCCGTGACCGACACGTGGACGCCGGGCGGAATCCCGTTCCATTCGATCACCTGCATGTCGGCGGTATGCGCGATCCAGCGCGGAACTGTGTAGGTGATCCCATCCCCGAGACCCGCGTCTCGGGGTTGCCGCTCGAGCCTCCCGTCGTATCTCCGACGATCGTCACGTGCGGCAGCTCGCGCATCGCAGCGACGAACGTCTCGTTGCCGCTGAGCGATCCGCGCCCGGCCAGCACGATCACCTCGCCCTCGAACTGCCATTCGCCGCGCGGCTCGACGGAGCGCGGCACGAGCGGTCCCAGGTCCGAGTGGTCGGGCCCGTTTCGCACCTGCACGAACTGGACGACGCGCGACGCGTCCGCGAAACGTCCCGCGACCGCGAGTGCGAGGCTGTCCGACCCGCCGCCGTTCGGTCTGACGTCGAGCACCAGGGCCGTGTCGTCCCGGAAGCGCTCGAGGACGGCGTCGAAGTCGGCGCTCGTGAACTGGGCCGGGTTCCGCGCGCCGATGGCGATGTAGGGAATCCCCTCGAGTCGCGTAGAGCCGAGATTCGGTCTCGTCTGGTCCCAGCCCGCGGCCGTCACGAGGGCGGTCCAGGCGTCGAGGTCCCAGTTGACGAAGAAGTCCGGCTCGTAGGTCGGCACGGTGCCCCGGGTCGGCGTCTCGAAGGTGACGTGTCGGTCACGCATCGGAGTCGTCGCCTCGACCAGCACGTCGACGAGCTCCTCGCGGCTCGACGCCTCGGCCGCGCGTGGACGGAACGTCGCGGCGGCCTCGTCCCAGTCGATCTCCTTGTACTCGAAATACGGATAGGTGGTATCGAACGCGGTCCAGAAGGTGTCGAACTCGTCTACGAACGAGGGAGCGGGCGCCGGGCTCGCCGTCGTCCCGCACCCGCCCGCGCAACCTGCGCACGCGAGCAGGACGAGCAACCGGGCCAGTGTCATCGCGCGGATGGCCCCGGCGTCGCGCCCCGGGTGGCCCCCACTCTCACGATCGTCACGCGCTGAAGTACGGCGGCGATCGGGATCGCCGTTCCGTTCGACGTGAACGTGGCGACGAGGGGACCCCACAACTCTCCGCTGACGAGCGCACCCTCCGAGAGGGAGAAGTCGGCGCTGCCGGAGAAGTACTCCCTGCCGGAGATGTTCATCCCCGTGAGTTGTTGCGAGACCTCGTTCGCGTCCGCGTGGAAGCTCAGCCGCAGGCACGTCTCGGATTGGCATCTCGACAGTCCGACGACCGAGACCTCGACTGCCCCCAGCCGATATCGGCCCAGCGATCCGCTCCCCGCCGAGCCGACGTCCCGGGCCTCTGCCCAGCCTCTGATCGAATGAGTGTCGCCGGGCGTGACGACACCAGCGCTGACTTCCCGCAGCGCGTGCAGCACGGCGTCCCAGCTCCAGGCGTCGAGGGCGAGTACCGTGAACATCACGGCCGGCGGTCCCGTCATCTCCTGGCGCGTCGCGGCCGGTAGCCAGGTGGCGAGATCGGCTCGCGGGTCGACTTCGTAGCGGACTCCCCGGGCCTCTTCGACGAGTGTCGGAACCGCAGTGACCCCCGCCGGGCTCTGGCCGTACCGGTACTCGAGCCATCCGACGGACTCGGTCCAGACACCCGGCTCGACCTCAGCGTCGAGTGTCCGAACGAGCACCCCCGAGGTCGAGACGACCGAGACGACCGATCCATCGTCCCCCAGCGCGAGGTTCTCACGCTCGATCCGGTACGTGGTCTCGTCGCCCGCGTGCCCCCTCCGAGCCAGCCGCCGTTCCTCGGACAGCGCTCCGCCCCCTTCGCCGGCCTGAACGCTTGCGTAGCCGGGCGTCGCGTTCAGCAGGCCGAGCGCGCAGAAAAGCATCCCTGGCGGGGTCCCTCTCCAGATGCTCACGAGACCTCCGCGGTAAAGGCTCGTCTGGCTTCTCGGCTCCAGTCCGCGAGGGTCTCGAGACTCCGGCTGCCGTGTTCGAGCGCGAGGGCCGGAAACGGCTCCTGCAGACGCTCCATCTCTCGCTTCGACTGCTCCACGACCTCGATGTATCGGCGGGCCGCCGACTCGAGCCGTTCGAGGAACCGCGCGACATCTTCGGGCGGTGGATCGATCGTGCCGAGGAGCGAGAACCTCAGGATGGGTAACCGCGGATCCCGTTCGATCTCCTCGACCGTGGGGTCCGCTACCAGCCACTCCCGAAGAGCCTTCCGGCCCCGGGACGTCGGCCGGTAGATGCGTCGCGAGCGATCTCCAGCGGAGCCCTTGACGGCGGACTCGAGCCACTCGCGCGCTTCGAGCCGCTTCAGCGCCGGGTAGATGGAACCCGGGCTCGAGCTGAACTGCCGTAGCGCGGTCGATTCGAACAGCGATTTGAAGTCGTAGCCCGAGCGCGGGCTCTGCGCGGCGAGCCCGAGCAGCGTGAGCTCGAGCATCGTGGGCTCGCGGCGCGCCCTAGCAGGACACATGTCGACGAGCGCCGGACCGCTCGGATGCTCCGCGGCGTGAGGCGCTCGCCGCTCCCGACCCTCGCCCGTCCCTGTGCCTGCGTTCGAGGGCTTCCGACGGTTGCGAGTCCAGATGGCGCTCCAGAAAATCGACGCGCTCCTCGAGGCCGTCGAGACGATCGTCGATCGCCTCGCCCACTCGCCGGCCTGGCGCTCCGGGAAGACCATCCCGGCCCGTCAGGGAACGCCGCAGATCGAGGTTCGGGAGGCCGGGTCGCGGCCGGGCGCGGCGGCGCGCGCCGACCAGGATCGCGACAGCGCCGCCCCAGCCGGTGGCCAGGAGGCCCCAGAGTACGGGCCAGTCGGACATCGGGCCGGGCAGATCGAGCAGCGCTGGGTCCATTCCTGTCACTCCTTCCGCGGACACCCCGGGCGGGTGCCACGAGTCGCCGCCCGGCGATTCCTAGATAGTACGTTGCGACATATTACGAATCGTAATATCGCACGTCAAGGTGGTGGTGAACTCGGTGTCGACGTCGAGCATCAGAACAGGGAGCGCCTGCGGGAGAGCTGCCCGGCCCGCCGTCAGCTGCGGCGCCCCGCCGTCACGGGACCAGCTCGCCGCCCCAGGGTCGCTCGATGAAGACCCCGGCCGGCAGGATCTCGATCCCATCCCCCGTGGTTCTCGCCCTGGGCTCGCGGCAGACGACGACGCGTTTGCCGACCCCCGGGTGGTCCTCTACGAGCCGGCGCAGCCCCTTGAGGTGATCCGCCGTGATGGTGGCGCTCGACCTGGCTTCCATGGCCAGCCGCATGTCTCCCAGCACGAAATCGACTTCGACTCCGCTCGCCAGACGCCAGTACGACAGAGGGTTGTCGCGGTCCCGATACGACCGGGAGATCCAGCGCTCTCGTAAACGTGGACTCTCATCCATCACGATGAATTGAAGTAGCAATTCAGATCATCCCGCTTCCGCGACCCCTCCCATGCTGCTCGCCACCCCCCCCGAGTCGGCAACCGCCCCCCGCCCGATTACCTTGTCGCTTCTGGTGATTCCCGCATGGAGGCGACCCTGACACCCGCCGCTCACGTCGACCTGATCGAGGACACGCTGCGGGTGCGTCTGAGCGGCGACTGGCGGCTCGAGGCCGACCGGCCCGAGGCCTCGGATGTCGCGCGCCCGCTGACCGGCGGCGCCGCGGCGAGGCGGATCGACTTCGACGCGACCGGGCTCACCGACTGGGACAGCTCGCTTCTCACCTTTCTCGACGAGATCGACCGACTCGCCGAGAGCGCCGCGCTCGAGGTCGACGCCACCGGTCTGCCCGATGGGGTGCGAAAGCTGAGGGCGCTCGCCCGCGCCGTCCCGCCCCGAGAGGCGGAGCCGCCCGAGAAGCGTCCGCCGGCGATCGATCGCCTCGGCGCGCGAGTGCAGCGGGCCGGGGGGCGGTTCGGCGACGCGCTCACCTTCCTGGGCGAGGCCACGCTCGCCTTCGGCCGTCTTCTGAAGGGCGGTGGGCAATTCCGCCGCGCCGACCTGCTCGAGCTGACGCAGGCCGCGGGCGCGAGCGCCCTCGGCATCGTCGCGCTGGTCAGCTTCCTCCTCGGGCTGATCCTGGCGTTCGTCGGGGCCCAGCAGCTCGAGCAGTTCGGGGCGACGATCTACGTGGCCGATCTCGTGGGTGTCGCGATGGCGCGCGACATGGCGGCGCTCATGACCGCGATCGTCATGGCCGGGCGCAGCGGCGCCGCCTACGCCGCCCAGCTCGGGATCATGCAGACGAACCAGGAGGTCGACGCGCTCACCACCATGGGCATCCGGTCTGCCGACTACCTCGTGCTGCCGCGCATTCTCGCGCTCGTGGCGATGATGCCGTTTCTCGTCCTGTTCTCGATCTTTCTCGGCATACTCGGCGGGGCGCTCGCGGCCGTGGGTCTGATGGACCTGTCGTGGACGGAGTACTGGATCCAGACGTCCGGCGCCGTCTCCGTGCCCGACGTGGCCGGAGGCGTGTTCAAGGGGGCCACGTACGCCGCGCTGGTCGCCCTCACCGGCTGTTACCAGGGGATGCGGGCCGAGCGGAGCTCGCGGGGTGTGGGCGACGCGGCGACGTCGGCGGTCGTGACGGGCATCGTCGCGATCATCGCGGCCTGCGGGCTCTTCCAGATCGTCTTCGACATCCTTGGCCTGTGACGTACGGAAACGGAGGCGGTGACGCCCACGTCGTGGTGAAGGACGTGACGATGGCCTACGGCTCGAACGTCCTCATGCGCGATCTGACGTTCGAGATCGGACGCGGCGACATCTTCTTCATCATCGGCGGCAGCGGCAGCGGGAAAAGCACCATGCTGCGGCACATGCTCGGGCTGAAGGCGGCCGCGAAGGGCGAGATCCGGATCGGCGGCGAGCTCGTCACCGCCGACCCCGAGGAGATGCGCGGGATGCTGCGCCGCTTCGGCGTCCTGTATCAGAGCGGCGCCCTGTGGAGCGCGCTCACTCTGCGCGAGAATGTGTCGGTCCCGCTCGAGAAGTTCACCGCGCTCGACGCCGACGAGATCGCGCGTCTCGCCTCTCTCAAGCTCGCGCTTGTGGGACTCGCGGGGTTCGAGGACTACTATCCGTCGGAGATCAGCGGCGGGATGCAGAAGCGGGCGGGTCTGGCGCGCGCGATGGCGCTCGACCCCGAGATCCTCTTCGTGGACGAGCCTTCGGCCGGGCTCGACCCGCTCAGCTCGCGTCGGCTCGACGAGCTCATCCTCGAGCTGCGCGACAGCCTCGGGGCGACGGTGGTGATCGTGTCGCACGAGCTGCCCAGCATTTTCGGGATCGGGACGAACTGCGTCTTCCTCGACGCCGAGACGAAGACGATGATCGCTACGGGGAATCCGGCGTACCTGCGGGACCACTCGGAGCACCCGACGGTACGACGGTTCCTGAACAGGGGAGACTACCAGGAATGAGGTCCACCATCGGGAAGGCTACACCGGGGGTCGCGTCGTGAGCCGACGCGCGAGCCCACGTGCCATCGGCGCCTTCGTCGTCGCCGGCACAGCGCTCGCGATCGCGAGCGTCGCGGTGTTCGGGTCGGGGCGGCTGTTCAGCCGCACGCACCAGTTCGTCTCGTACTTCGACGCCAACGTCGGGGGACTCGACCCGGGGGCGCCGGTCAAGTTCAGCGGTGTGCCCGTCGGGTCGGTCGAGGGCGTGTTCCTCGGGCTCGGTGGAATCCAGTCCGACCCGAGCGCCAGCGGAATCCCCGTGGTCTACAACATCGACGCGAACCTGATCGCGGGTCGCGGCGGAAGCGTGGATCTCAGCGATCCGGCGATGATCGACTCGCTCATCAGCGATCTCGGGATGGCCGCGAGCCTCGCCACCGAGAGCCTGGTGACGGGCCGCCAGTACATCGAGCTCGGGATGTACCGCGACCGCCAGAGGCGGTTCGCCGAGGTTCCGGGCTCCGAGTACGTGGAGATCCCGACCGTGCGGACCGGGTTCGAGGAGATCCAGTCGCAGCTCCAGGACCTCGT
>JAWWCR010000182.1:0-9224 GCA_033720355.1 Gemmatimonadota bacterium | reverse complement strand
GGCATGCTGAGGTGGCCGCGGCGTGACGGGCTGCCGCCGACGCCGCCGACACGGCGCGGGGTGCGGTCGCTGCTGAGTCCGCACCAGTCGTTGCGGACGCAGCTGCGGAGGCAGCTCGAGGCCAATCGGCGGAAGCTCCGGCGGCGGGAGGAGCACCGGCGGGAGGAGCGGCGGCGGGAGCAGCGGCGATCGCGGGAGCCGCCGTGAGCGACGTGGGCGCCGCCGGAGTCGAAGCCGTTGAGCGCGGCCCGAGTCGAAGCCGTTGAGCACGGCCCGAGTCGAAGCCGTGAGCGCCGTCGTGAGCCCGGGGTGGGGGACGCCCCCCCCGTGCGCCGCACTGAGCTGCGTCGCCTGCGCCGCCGGGAGCGACGCGCTGTCAGCCCAGAAGGGTGCCCTGAGCGTCGCTTTCTGACGGGACCTCGTGGCAGGCGCGGCATCGCGCCTCATAGCTCTCGGACCCGCCGACCTGGATCGTCGGGCCCTCGGCAGTGGCGGGTCTGCCGTCAATGAGGCGCTGGTTTCGTGTCGCGAGCTCGCCGCATACGACGCAAATGGCGTGGAGCTTGTCGATCCGCTCGGCGATGGCCAGGAGGGGACCCACGGGTCCGAAGGGATGGCCGCGGAAGTCCATGTCCGTGCCGGCGAGGATGACGCGCCGGCCCGAATCGGCGAGCGCGTTTGCCACGGCGGCGATCCCGTCGTCCAGGAACTGCACTTCGTCGACGGCAACGACCTGTGTCTCGGCTGCCACCTGCTCGGCCACGTCACGCGAGCTCGAGACGGGGTGCGCGAGGATCTTCTCGCCGTCGTGCGAGCTGACGTGCCGGATCCCGCTGTAGCGATCGTCGAGGTGGGATTTGAAGACCTGGACGGTTCGACGGGCGATGATGGCTCGCCGGACACGACGCATGAGCTCTTCGGACTTGCCGGAGAACATCACGCCGGTCACGACCTCTATCCAGCCCTCGGCGTCGGCGCGGTGGGGCCGGCTGAGGCGAGCGTCAGGGCTGCGAGTCTCGTCCGGGGTCAGGGGGACCATCGTGCTCGGGCCCCGCTACTCGAGCGGCGTCGCGTCGCCGAGGAGGCTCAGAAGATCGGCGTCGCTCATGCCGGCGAGCGTGCGCGTCGCCTCGGCGACCGAGCCGCCCGGGTGGCTCACCCAGCGGGGGCGCTCGAAGGGATCCTGTAGACAGACGAAGTAGATGCGCGCAGCGGCGGGGGTGTTGGGCTGCCCGCCGGATACGTACGCCTCCCACTCGATCAGACGCTCGTCCATGAACGTCCGCGAGACTCCGTTCGTTCGCCCGCTCATACCTTGACCGATCGGGAGAGCAGGTCGCGGAGGTCTTCCTCGCTCAGCTCCTCGACCGCCTCGTCGGGGATCTTCGAGGTGCCGGGAGGAGCCTGCGTGTAGCGCTGCGCCGTACTCATGTCGTTCGGCGTACGGAACATGATCAACAGACGCGGCGACTGCTGGAGGGTCCCCGAATGGAGCGAGAGCTCTGCCTCCCACTCGGTGCCGGACGCGCTGGTGAACCGCTTCTTCGCACTGTCGGCGGCGCCGTCCATCCGGAAGATGAGCTTCTTGAGAAGGGCGAGGGACATCGGGTCGCGTGTGCTCTCGATCCTGTAGGGTTTACGTGGCGTTGCGCCTGCCGACTCCGGCCGGATCTCCCCGGCGGGCGTGTCGGGCCGATTTCGGGGCGACAACGTAGTGCGGTCGCCGGAATTGTGGAACACCGGGGGTAACGGTCTATTTTCCGACGTTCGCGACGGTCGACGACCCCACCCGCCAGGACTTCACATGGCGAATCCCCAGAGATCCTCCGTGCTCCGTGCAGCGCTCGCGATCGCCCTCTCGACGATAGTCGCCGACGCCTCTCGAGCTCACGGCCAGTCGCTCGACGTACAGACGATCGAGAGGATCGCGGCGGCCCGGGCGAGCGATCACTTCGACCTGTATCGCGACCTGCTCTCGCTGCCGAATGACGCGAACTACCCCGACGATATCCTCCGCCTGCTCGCCTGGATCGAGGACGCGTTCGCCGCGCGAGGGTTCGAAACGCGGCGGCTGGACATGCCGGGCAGCGACGCGCTGCTTGCGACCCGGATGGCGGAAGGGGCCGACCGCACGGTCCTCATCTACCTACAGGCCGATGGGCAGCCCGTCGACCCGGCGCGATGGTTCCAGGAGAGCCCGTGGACCCCGACGCTAAAGGCGCGGCGAGAGGGTGCGGAGAGCGTGGACGGAAACCCGGACGACTGGGACGCCCTCGCATGGGAGCGGCTCTACGACGAGCCCGACCCGGAGTGGCGGATGTTCGCGCGGTCGGCCTCGGACTCGAAGGGACCGGTGGCGCAGTTCCTCGCGGCGATGTCGATCCTCGAGGAGGCCGGCGTGAGTCCGGACTTCAACATGAAGGTGATCGTCGACACGGAGGAGGAGATGGGATCGCCCCATCTTCCCGACGCGGTCGAGCGCTACCGCGACGAGCTCGCGGCCGACATGATGGTGATCTTCGACGGGCCGCCGCACGCCACGGGACGACCGACCCTCACGTTCGGCGCACGCGGTATAGCGACGATCACGCTCACCGCCTATGGGCCGCGCGTCGCCCAGCATTCCGGGCACTGGGGGAACTACGTCCCGAACCCGGTGTTCGCACTTGCGGATGTCCTGTCATCCGCGAAGGACGAACGCGGTCGCGTGACCATCCCGGGCTTCTACGACGGGGTGTCGATCGACGCCGAGACCCGGGCGATCCTCGACGCCGTCCCTGACGATGTCGAGGCGCTGCACCGACGGATGGGCATCGCCGAGCCGGACCGCGTCGGCGGCAGCCCGCAGGAGGCCGTGCAGTACCCGTCGCTCAACGTCCGCGGGATACGCGCCGCGTGGGTCGGCGACGAGGCGCGCACGATCGTGCCGCCCGAGGCTATCGCCGAGATCGATGTCCGTCTGGTCCGCGAGAGCGACCCGCAGCGTTTGATCGGGCTGATCAGGCACCACGTGGAGGCGCACGGTTTCCATGTGATCGAGGGCCGGGACCCTACCGACGAGGAGCGCGCGACGTACCCGAAGATCATGCGTTACGATTCGAACGTCAGCTACGAGGCGTTCCGGACCGACTTCGACTCGGAGCCGGGTCGCTGGCTCACGGCCGCGTACGAGCGGTACTTCGGCGAGACGCCGATTCGAGTACGGACGTCGGGCGGGTCGATCCCGATCTCGCCGTTCGTGACGACGCTCGGGATCCCTGCGGTCACGGCGCCGACGGTGAATCCGGACAACAACCAGCACTCCCCCAACGAGAACCTCAGGGTCTTCGATTTCCAGCGCGGCATTCGGCTCATCGCTGCAGTTCTCTCGCAGCCGATGGTCGGGGCGTCCTGAGGTCGGAGACGCAGGCAGCGTCGACTCGGACAGGCGTCGACCCGGACAGGCGTCGACTCGGATAGCACGAAGGGACGAACCAGATGCGTGACACCGGTTGGAGAGACGAGGGCGGACGCGTCGTCCTGCGGTACATCCTCACTGCCATCATCCCGATCGCGAGCCTCGGCGGGATGGCCTCGGCGCTCCACGCGCAGGCAACGAAGGTGCTCGTTCGTGTGACCGCGAAGGATGCGAAGATCATCGGCTCGGGGGTCGGCGGTGCGCACGTCACGATCCGGGATGCGGCATCCGGGGCGGTGCTCGCTGAAGGCGTCCAGGAGGGCTCGACGGGGGATACTCCGAGCATTATGGGCGCCCGCGAGCGGGGCGCGACCGTCTTCGACACCGACGGCGCCGCCGGATTCCTCGCCGAGCTCGATGTCCGCGAGCCGACCCGCGTGCTGATCGAGGCGACCGCCCCGCTCGGCACCGACCACGCCGTCCAGTCGGGCTCGAAGTCGCTCCTGGTCGTTCCCGGCCGCGACATCACCGGCGAAGGCGTGATCATCGAGCTCAACGGGTTCACCGTCGAGGTCCAGGCGCCCGAGGCAGGTCGACAGATCATGGCCGGCGAGGCGTTCGACGTGCGGGCGCGCGTCACGATGCTGTGTGGCTGTCCGACCGAGCCGGGCGGGATGTGGGATTCGTCGGACTACGAGATCCTCCTCCGGGCCGTCCGCGACCAGGAGATCGTGGGTGAGTGGCCGATGGAATTTTCGGGCACGACCAGCGAGTACACGGCCTCGGCGCGGCTCGACGCGCCCGGCGAGTTCGAGCTCCAGGTGCTCGCGATCGACACCGGCAAGGGGAACACGGGGATGGCGACCCGTCGAATCACGGTTCGCTGACAGCGCCCGGACCGTGGCCCGGTGGCGTCAGCTCGGCCCGTCGCCGAACACCCGCGGCGTGAACGCGACCCCATCCGGCGTCGGGCCCGTATCGACCGACCGCACCACCTCGCGCGCCTCGAGGTCGATGATCACCAACCGGCCCTCCCCCGCCAGCGAGAGGAACGCGTGGGAAGCGTCATCATCGAGGGTGATCCCCTGCGGACGCCCTCCGGGGAACTCGAGCCGAGCGAGCTCGGTTCGTGACGCCCGATCGACGATCCGGAGCTCGTTCCGTCCGAGGTCCGGGATGAGGACGAGGGCGCGGTCCGGCGTGAACAGGATCCGGTAGGGCCACTCGAAGCCATCGAGCGCCGTCTCGACCTCGTCGCCCCCCGGCCGGACGATGCTGACCGTACCCTCCTCGTTGCTGCCGACCCACACCTCCGAGCCGTCGTTCGCGACCCCGATGGCCTCCAGACGTGGCGCGACGGCGACGCTCCGCACGAGGTCGGCCGAGTCCACCTCGAGCTGGCTCACCGTGCCGTCACCCATGTTCGACGTGTAGATCGTCTCCCCATCGCCCACCATGGCGAGCATGTGCGAGCCGGGGTGTCCCGTCGGGATCTCCGACACGATCTCACCGTCGGCGATCCGGACCAGGACGACGTGCCCGCTGGCCTCCGACGTGACCGCCACGAGCTCGTCCCCGGGCAGGACCGAAATCCCGTGCGGCCGCGTGTGTCGACCCAGATCGACCGTCCGCACGACGCGCCGCTCCGCCACGTCGACGACCGTCAGGGTGCTACCGCCCGCCTGCGTCCCGTAGTCGGTCACTATGGCCGTGCTGCCGTCGCCGGTCAGGACGACCTCGTGCGGCCCCTGCCCCGTCGGGACGCGCCCGTGAATCGCGCCGGACCCCGCATCTATCACGGAGAGCGTCGCCTCGCCCTTGTTGACGACGACGAGCGTGCCCGTGATCCCGTCCTGAGCGGCGAGCGGGTCCGGGCCCGCCGTCACAGCGCACGGCAGCAGGGCAGCAAGCGTAGAGAGGAGACGTATCCGGCGAGCTCGGGGCATGTCCGCATCCGTGTGAGAGTGAGCACCCGCCGAGAGTGACCCGGGCCGGGAATCGATCGTGTACACGACACCCGGGTACATGAACCTCGTGGGGCTGCACCCGCCAGATGTGGCGGGCCGGCGTCCCCGGATGCCGCTCGCGGCCGCCCGGTCAGGCATTGCACGCAGGCGCCCGGCGCCGGATCGTCGTGTAGTCGGACCCAACTCTTCGGTTCGAGGAAACGGAAATGACGCCGATGAACACAGCTCCTGCATCTCCGCGGCGGATGGCGGCAGCGGCCGCCATCGTGGCGGGCCTCGCGATGCCGGGCGCCGGGCATGCGCAGCGCGCGACGCTCGGCTCCTGCCCGACCGGCGATGCAGGGACGGTCCAGGTGGGGTTCGAGGGCGTCGTCATCGATGACGAGAGCGAGGTCGGGCTCCCGGCCGCCGTCGTCCGGCTGCGCTACGAAGAGGCGGACGGGCTCCCCGACCTCGAAGACGTCACGACCACCACCGACGATCAGGGGCGCTACCGCTTCTGCGGGCTCGAAGCCTTCCGCCGGGCGCGCGTGAGCGCCACCTACCTCCTGCGAAGAGGAGACGAGGAGCGCGTCGACCTCGAGCGCCCTGAGTCCGTCGAGCTCAAGATCGATCTCGGTGACCCCGCGTTCATCGTGTTCACCGTCGCGGACCAGGGCACCGGGCAGCCCGTCGAGGGAGCGACCGTCGACCTCTCGCCGATCCCCGTCGGCGGCATCACGAACGAGCACGGCCGCGTCGCGTTCCGTGCCATACCGCCGGGCGACTACGAGCTGACCGTGCGCCACATCGGGTATGCCGAGCGCGTCGAGCCCATCTCGCTCGACGAGGAGCAACTCGCCGAGATGCGGATCGAGCTGCAGACCCAGGCTATCGCGCTCGAGCCGATCGAGGTCCAGGTGACCGGCCGAGACCCCTATCTGCTCACCAACGGGTTCTACGAGCGGAAGCTGTCGATGGAGGGATACTTCGGCACGTATGAGGAAATCCGCACCTACACCGACATCCGCACCCTCTTCCGGTTCAGGCGAGAGCTGTCGATTCGCTACTCGAGAAATCGGTTCGTCCTGCTCAACGGGCGTCCGATGAGCCGTCTCGGGTTCGACACCGTCGGCGAGTTGAGCGAGCTGCCGTTCAGCCGCGTCAGGGGCGTCGAGGCCTACTCGTGCAGCGACGCGCCTGACGAGCTGATGATCCAGATCCGGGCCGACGTGCCGATTGGCGACTGCAACCTCATCGCCATCTGGACTCGCTAACGGTCCAGCCATCCGCCCGTCCGGGTCACGACCGCAGAGGACGATTCGCCACTCCGACGAAGTCCACCCGACCCTGCCCTGGATATCCTTTCGAGTCGTAAACTCCGACACGGCGCGCCGGCCGGGGGTGCACGTACGAGCGTCGAGGGGAGGTCCGCATCGTGCGTGGATGCGCCGGATCCCATGTCGAGAGGTGACGATTGAAGCGTCCGAACAGGCGGTGGCTCGCGGCTTTCCGGACCCTTATCGGGATCGGGCTGATCGCGTATCTCGTTGCCGCGGGCGCGATTGACTGGTCGAGCATCGCGGACCTCTTCCGTGTCTGGCGTCCCACGCTGCTGGCCTTCGGACTGTTGTCCCTGGTCGTCACCCTCGTCTCGCTGCGGCTCCGAATCCTCATGGCCGCGCAGGCGATGGAGCTTCCTCTCGGCGCCGCGCTGCGGCTCACGCTGATCGGGGGGTTCTTCGACGCGTTTCTCCCGGGCTCGAACGGAGGGGACGTCGCGCGCGTCGTGCTCGCGGTCCGGAGCAACCCCGGAATTCGCAGTCGGATCGCCGCCGTCATCATCGTCGACCGGGTGGTCGGCGCGTTTTCCCTGCTCGCCCTGCCGCTGCTCGTGGTGATCGCGATCGTGCCGTTCGGCGTTGCCAGACCACCGATCCTCGATGGCCTGCTCCTCATCGCTGCTCTGGGCGCGATCGTGCTGGCCGCGACGCTCGTCCTCGGCACCCGCGACGGAACCCGGCCGATCATAGTCGGGGCGTTCGACCGCGTCCGGCTCGGCGCTCAGGCGGCGACGTTCCTCGACACGATCGAGGGATTCTCCGGGAGGACCGCCGCGGTACTGTACGCGTTCCTCATCTCGCTCGTGGTGCAGGGCCTCGTGGTGGCGGCGCTCATGCTGCTGGCGGTCGCGACGAGCGGTACGGGGTTTACCTGGGGTTTGATCATGGTCATCCCGTTCGGGATGTTCGCCAACGCTCTCCCGGTCACTCCCGGGGGGATCGGCGTGGGAGAGGCCGCCTTCGCCGCTCTCTTCGCGACGATGGGCGCGACCGGGGGCGCAGCCGCGCTCATCGGCTGGCGCGTGCTCACCACGATGTTCGATCTGATCGGAGGGGTCCTCTTCGCGATCGGACGCACGCGCATCGACATCGATTCGGCTCAGACGGCCCGCGTCGAGGCCGAGGTGCGCCGAACCGTCCCGCGGACCGTCTGAAGTCGGTCGAGGTGGGGTCGTCTCGCCGTCGGCGGAGCACCGCTTTCAGGCTGCTCGCGACCTGCTGGCTCGTCTACAGCTTCCACTTCGCCACGAACATGGTGCGCGAGAGCTACCTGGCGCTCGCGATCGGCGACCACATGTCGTTTCGGGTCGACGAGTACGCCGGGATGCACGATGACATCTTCGAGCACCCCGGCCATGGCTGGCATATCGGTAGCAACCCCGGCGCGTCCATGCTCGCGGCGATTCCGTACGCGATCAGCCGACCTGCGGTCGACGCGATCGTCTCCGGAGTACGCGAGCGCCGTGCCGAGGCGGGGGCCACACGGCCGCCCGACTACGAGGCGCGAAACGCCGCCGACCTCGCTCTGTACGAGGAGGCGTGGCGCCGGGGCTTCGATGTGAAGTTCGGACTCGCCTCGGCGGTGATGCAGTCGCTCTGCATGGCGGTCGTCGCGGCGCTGGGGGTCGTCCTGATGTACTTCCTGCTCGCCGGCTGGTTCGGCGAGCGAGCCGGGTCGTGGCTGGCCGTCCTCTACGCGTTCGGGACGCCGCTCTTTCTGCGGACCGGGTTCCTCAACCACAACGCGATGATGGCGACGTTCGCCCTCGCGGGCTTCACCGCGTTGTGGATGCGACCGCCGGCGCGCGCGCCGACGCGGCCTCCGGCTCGACTCGTTGCGGCCGGGCTCGCCGGGGGCATGTGCGTGCTCCTCGATTACAGCGGAGTGATCGTGCTAGCCGTCCTCGGGGTCGCCGCATTCTGCGTGCGCCCGCCCGACCGCCCGGCGAGGGTCGCCGGCCTCTTCGCGCTCGGCGCCGTGGGTCCACTTCTCCTCCTCTGGTGGTACCAGTGGCGCGCGTTCGGGCACCCGCTCTACCCGCCGCAGCACTGGATGCCCGTCGTCGAGTACATCGAGGAAGGCTACCAGGGCGTGTCGCTGCCGCGTCCGGATCTCGCCGCCCTGCTGGCATTCGATTACCGCTTCGGTCTGTTCACGAGCTGCCCGCTCTTCCTGCTCGCGCTCGCGGGGCCGCTCGTGAATCGACGCGCATCCGGCGACGGCGGTCGACGCGCGGAGGACGACCACGGGCGCGTCCCGACCGACGTCGTGGCGGCTTGCGTCGCGGTCTCGCTCGGACTCTTCATCTTCTTCAGCGGCGTCCACTACACGCGGTGGCAGTTCAACACCGGCGTGCGCTACCTGGCCCCGGCGTTCCCCTTCCTGTTCATCCTATCGGCTATCGTGCTCGTCCGGTTGCCGGGGTGGCTGGCACGGACGATCGGCATCGCCTCCGTCGCGTTCGCATGGATGCTGGCGATGGCCCGCGATGTGTCGGGCGGGAAGGTGGAACTCGCCGACCCCGATGCCGGCCGCGG
>JAWWCR010000181.1:0-9225 GCA_033720355.1 Gemmatimonadota bacterium | reverse complement strand
GGCGCCCTCGAGCTCGACGATGGGGGGACGGGCGGCGCCGGCGAAGTGATCGTGTGCGTTCGAGACCCGGCGGCGTTCGCCGACCGGGCGTCGTGCGAGGGCGTCGTCCTGCCCGATCGTCTGCAGATCGTGGAAGACGACCCGGGACTCGCGGGGCCCGTGGCCGGGTTGGTCGCGGGGCTCGCCGCTGTCCCCTACGGGGTCGTTGTAGCGGTGGCGGCGGATCTCCCTTTCGTCGATTCCTCCCTCCTCGCGGGACTCCTGGACGCCCTCGACGCATCGCCGTCGGCAGACGCCGTCGTGCCCATCGTCGATGGACGCGATCAGCCGCTGTGCGCCGCCTACCGGGCGTCGGCGGTCGAGACGGCTCGCGGGCTCGGCTCGCGGTCTCCCGTCGGCGAGCGGGACGACGCTCGGGGCCCGGCGCTCGCCGATTTGCTCGCGGCCCTCGCCGTCCGCCGCCTGTCGTCGGTCGGGTCTCTGGGGCCCGAGGAGCTGGCCGTGATGTGCCGCGGGATCGACAGCCCCGACGATCTGCGGTGGGCCGAGTCGCGGGTGCGCGACGCCCGCAGGGACTAGGGGGCAGTCGGGGATGAGGCGAGGCCCGATCGGCGCGGAGGCCGTCGGGAGCGAACGCGTCAGGATGCCAGGGTCGCGTTCTGTGGTGCCCCCGCCGACCGAATCCCCACGCCGCCGGGCCTCACACCCGGTAAACGCCGGCGGGGCCGCGGAAGTTTCAGAGCGATCCGATGGTCTCGCCGAGGGCGGCGATCGCGTCGTCGAGCTGGCGGTCCGACAGGTAGGGCGCGGGGCCCAGACGAAGGACGTCCTCGCGGTGGTCCGTGAGGATGCCGCGTCGGCGCAGCCCCTTTCGAAGTGCCTCGGCGTGGGGCGAGCGGATCGCGAGGAATCCCCCGATCTCGGAGAGGGGGATCTCATGATCGCGCGTGGCCACGGCGGGATCGATGTCGAGCGCGTCGAAGCCGGCGGCCAGCCGACCCACCTGGTGGGCGCTCACGGTCCGCAATAGCTGGGGCTCGAGACCCCGGCGCTCGAAGAAGTCGAAGACCTCCGCCGCCCGGTAGTGGCTGGTCGGGTCGTAGGTGCTTCCGGCAAACCGCGCGGCGCCGGCCCCGTACGCGACGAGACCGTCTCCGGGCGTCGACTCGAGCGCGCCGAACTCCGAGAACCACCCCGTGACGACCGGGCGGTGCGTCGACGACGGCGGCACGCGGAGGAAACAGTTGCCCTCACCGAGCTGGCAGTACTTGTACCCGCCGCCCGTGACGAACGCCCCCTCGAGCCCCTCCTCCGCGAGCGCGAAGGGGACGACGCCGAGCGCGTGGTAGGCATCGATGAGGAGCTCCGCACCTGCCGCCGCGCACCGCTCGGCGACGACCGAGAGACCGCGGACGATGCGGGCGTCGCGAAACAGGACGCACGACACGAGGGCGGCCGACGTGTGGTCGTCGACCGCGGCGGCGATCCGGGCCGCGAGGTCATCGACCGGGTCGCGCGGGATCCGGACGATATCGAGTCCCTCTTCCGCGAGTCTGTCGAGCTGTCGCCGGATCGAATGGAACTCGCCATCGGTCGTCACGAGCCGCGGCCGGTCGCCGAGCGGCAGCGCCGACAGAAACCGGACCACCAGCTCGTGGGTGTTCGACCCGAGCGCGTAGTCTCCATCGTCGGGCCCATCGGGGGTGCCGAGCAGGGTCGCCCAGCCGCGTCGCACGCGGTCGGCCTTCGCGAACGCTTCGTCCCACTTCTCGTCGACGTGCTCGGCGGCCGCCCACCACGCCCGCTGCTGGCCCGTGAACCCGCAGTCCGGCCAGGCCTGGTGCGAGTGACCGGTCAGGAGGAGCCGCTCGGATACGCGGAACCTCGAGTAGTCGGGGGCGAGCGCGTTCGGGCGCCGGTACAGCGCCTCCGGTGTGATCGTCACAACGCCGTCCGGATCGCCCACAGATCGGGGAACAGCGGCTGGTTGAGCGACCGGTGGAGGTACCCCGCGCCAGAAGTGCCCCCCGTCCCCGGCTTCGCGCCGATCGTGCGCTCGACCATCTTCACGTGCCGGTACCGCCATTCCTGCATCCCCTCGTCCAGATCGACGAGCCGCTCGCACATCGCGACGAGACCCGGATCCTCGCGGTACACCCGGATCAGGGCCGCCTGGACCTCCGCGCTCGCCTCGATCGGGCGCGTCACGTCGCGCTCGAGCGCTGCGGTGGGCATCTCGAAGCCGGCGCGGTGGAGGAAGCGGATGAACGCGTCCCACAGGGTCGGGTCGTAGAACCGTCGCTCGATCGCCGCGCGCGCCTCGCTGCCCTCGGGATAGCGGTCGAACACCTCCGGCCGACGGGCGCCCAGCAGAAACTCGAGCTCGCGGAACTGGAAGGACTGGAGTCCGCTCGCCTCCGCAAGCCGCGTCCGGAACGCGAGAAAGTCGAGCGGCGTCATCGTCTCGAGGATGTCGATCTGTGCGACCAGCACCTTCAGGATCGTCAGCACCCGCTTCATGGTGTGGAGCACCGGTCGCGGGTCGTCCGCATCGAGCAGGCGAACGGCGTAGTCGAGCTCGTGCAGAAGCTGCTTGAACCACAGCTCGTACACCTGGTGGATGATGATGAAGAGCATCTCGTCGTGCTCGGGCTCACCGCCATCCACCCCCGATCGCTCGCGCTGCAGCGAGAGAAGCTCGTCGAGCTGCAGGTATCCGGAGTAGGTCAGGTACTTCTCGTGGCTCACGCTCACCTCGCTCTCCGCCGAATCCACTCGAGTCCCCCGCCCCCCTGCGCGACCAGCGCTAGTAACCCCATTCGAACCTGGGGGTGTAGGTGTCGAGCACGGAATAGGGTAGCGGCCAGGGGAGATCGTATCCGAGCGCCTTCGCCGCGTGGCGCGTCCAGTACGGTTCGTAAAGGTGCGCGCGCGCGAGACAGCACAGATCCGCGCGTCCCGCGGCCAGGATCGTGTTCACGTCCATGAACGACGAGATGTTCCCGACGGCCATGGTCGGCATCCCGAGCTCGTTGCGGATGCGGTCGGAGAACGGCGTCTGGAACTGCCGGCCGTACACGGGCTGCTGGTACGGCACGGTCTGACCCGCCGAGACATCGATGATGTCGACGCCGGCATCGTACAGCCTCCGGGCTACCTCGACCGCGCCGTCCGCGTCGAGACCTCCCGGCGCCCAGTCGACGGCCGAGATCCGCACCGAGACCGGCCGCTCGTCGGGCCATGCCGCCCGCACGGCGCCGAACACCTCGAGCGGAAAGCGCAGCCGGTTCTCGAGCGATCCGCCGTACTCGTCGGTGCGGATGTTGGTGAGGGGGGACACGAAGCTCGCGAGCAGGTAGCCGTGCGCGAAGTGGATCTCGAGCAGGTCGAACCCCGCTTCGATCGACATCTCCGTCGCCCGCACGTAGTCGTCGATCACGTGGTCCATGTCCGCCCGCGTCATCTCACGCGGCACCTGGCTGTGCTCGAACCAGGGGATGGGCGATGCCGAGACGATGTCCCAGGCGCCCTCGTCGAGCGGCTCGACGTCGCCGTCCCACGAGAGCCGCGTCGCGCCCTTCCGGCCGGCGTGCCCGAGCTGCATCCCGATCTTCGCGTCGGTGCGCCCGTGGACGAAGTCGACGATGCGACGCCACCCCTCGACGTGCTCGGGCCGGTACAGCCCCGTACAGCCGGGTGAGATGCGGCCTTCGCGGCTCACGTTCGTCATCTCGGCCATGACGAGTCCGGCCCCTCCTACCGCGCGGCTCCCGAGGTGCACGAAGTGCCAGTCGTCGGGCTGACCGTCTTCCGCCACGTACTGGCACATGGCCGAGACCACGACGCGGTTCCCGAGGACGAGGTCGCGCAACCGGAAAGGCGTGAAGAGCGGCGGCGGTGCAGGGTCGGTCGGCACGTCGACCCCGGTCTGCGCGGCGGCCTCCCGCGCGAACCACTCGTCGACCCGCGCCGTGAACGCCGGGTCGCGCAGCTCGAGGTTCTGGTGCGTGATCCGCAGGCTGCGCGTGAGGAGGTTGAACGCGAACTGGATCGGCGGTGTGTCCATGAACCGCTCGGTGCCCTCGAACCATTCGAGGCTCGCCTGGGCGGCGCGCTGTACGCTCTCGACATCGGGCCGGCGGGCCTCCTCGTATGCGGCGAGCGCGGAAGCCACGTCGAGCGTCCCGGTCGCGCCCGTCGTCGCGCCTCCTGCCGTGCCCGTCGTCGCGCCTCCCGCCGCGCCGCCGCCCCCGCGAACCGCCCCGTGCGCGATGAGCGCGTCCCGCAGGGCGATCGCATCGATCATTGCGAGCCGGGTTCCCGAGCCGATCGAGAAGTGCGCCGTGTGCGCCGCGTCACCGATCAGCACGACGTTCCCATCGCGCCAGCAGGCGTTCCGGACGGTGGGGAAGGCGCGCCAGATCGAGCGGTTGGGGGTCAACGCGTGCCCCTCGAGCTCGGGGGCGAATAGCGCTTCGAGCCGGGCGACCGTCTCCTCCTCGCTGGCCGTGTCCATCCCCGACCGACGCCACGTCTCCTCGGTGGCCTCGACGATGAAGGTCGAGATCGGCTCGTCCCCCCCTTCGTCGCGGCTGTACTGGTAGGCGTGGACCCGCCACAGACCGTGCTCGCTGTGGCGGAAGTAGAAGGTGAACGCCGGGAACGGCTTCGTCGTCCCGAGCCACACGAACCGGTTGGGGCGCTCGTCGATGGTCGGGCCGAACGCGTCGGCGCGGGTCTCGCGGATCACGCTGTTCGCGCCATCGGCGGCGACGATCAGATCCGCCCCGTCGTACGGGTCGAGCGACGTCACCTCCGTCCCGAACTCGAGATCGACGCCGAGGTCGCGGCAGCGATCGACGAGGATCTCGAGCAGCGCCCGCCGCGACATCCCGCTGAACCCGTGCCCGGTGGACGACAGGCACTCGCCGCCGTAGTGGATGTCGATGTCGTCCCAGTGGTAGAACGACCCCTCGATCGCCTCGTAGCTCGGCCGGTCGGCCTCGGCGAATTCCTCGAGCGTCGCGTCGGAGAACACGACCCCGAACCCGAACGTGTCGTCGGGCCGGTTGCGCTCGACGACGAGGATGTCGTTGTCGGGATCGGCGAGCTTCATGAGGATCGCGAAGTAGAGCCCGGCGGGGCCGCCCCCGATGCAAACGATCCTCATGCGGCACGTACTCGCCGACGCTCGTCGCTCAAGCCTGCCCCAGCACGTGACGCGCGACGATCAGCCGCTGGATCTCGGTCGTGCCCTCGTAGATGCGGAGCGCGCGGACCGCCCGGTACAGGCGGTCGACCGGGTGGTCTGCGAGGGCGCCGCGCCCGCCGACGATCTGCACGGCGTCGTCGACCACTCGCTGGGCGGTCTCGGTGGCAAAGCCCTTCGCCATCGCCGCCTCCACGTCGGTTCGCTCGGCGCCCCTGTCGCGTTCCCAGGCCGCGCGGTACACGAGGAGACGCGCCGCGGTCAGGTCGGTGGCCATCCGGCCGATCTTCTCCTGCGTCAGCTGGAAGTCGGCGAGCGGCTTTCCGAACTGGCGCCGCTCCTTCGCGTGCACGATCGCTTCGTCGAGGGCGCGCGCGGCCATCCCGCACGCGGCCGCCCCGACGGTCGGACGCAGTCGGTCGAGCGTCGACATTCCGATTCGAAACCCCGCGCCTTCCTCGCCGAGACGGTGGCTGGCAGGGACCCTGCACCCCTCGAAGGCGATCTCGCCGAGCGGGTGCGGGTCGGACATGACGAGCGGTCGGACGTACGAGAGACCGTCGGCGTCCGCCGGGACGACGAAGGCCGAGAGCCCGCGGGTGCCCGCGTCGGGGTCGGTCGAGGCGAACACGACGTAGAAGTCGGCGATGCCCGCGTTGGAGATCAGCGTCTTCGTGCCGTCGAGGACGTACGAGTCGCCGTCGCGTACGGCGGTCGTGGCGATCGCCCCGACATCCGATCCGGCCTCGGGCTCCGTCATCGCGAACGCGGCGATCTTCTCGCCTCGGATGGCGGGCTCGAGCCACTCCGCCGTCAGCTCGGGCGACCCGGCGAGCGCGATGGGGGTCGAGCCGAGCGCCTGGAGCGCGAACACGGCGTCGGCGAGCGGCGACCGGGCGGCGATCTCCTCGCGAAGGACGCAGCACGCGCGAAAGTCCTGGTCGCGGATCGGGTCGAGCCAGCCGCCCGCGCCGAGCAGCCCGCACAGCTCGCGGGCGCGGGCGCGCGCTTCGTCGTCGTCGCCCGGGTGGACGTCGGCGAGCCGCTCGCGACCGAACGCGGCGGCTCGCCCGCCCAGCTCGACGTGGCGGGGTTCGAGAAACGCCCGTACCGGCGCGAGATCGATCATCCCCTTCTCACCCGAACACCGGGTCGCGCTTCTCGACGAAGGCGTCGTACGCCTCGCGGAAGTTCGGGTCCTCCATGCAGATCGCCTGCGCGCGCGCCTCGGCCTCGAGCGCATCCTCGAGCGTCATGTCGGCCTCGGCGTCGAGGGCTTCCTTGGTAACCGCGAGGGCGTAGGACGGACCGGCAGCGAGCCGCTTCGCGAACGCCGTCGCCTCGGCGAGCGCCGCGCCATCGGGCACCAGGCGGTTGTAGAGACCGATCCGGTGCGCCTCCTGCGCCGACAGGAACGCCCCCGTCATCAGGAGCTCGGTCGCGCGGCCGAGCCCGATGATCCGCGGGAGCATCCACGACGCACCCATGTCGGCGCCGGAAAGCCCGACCTTCGTGAACAGATAGGCGATCTTCGCCGACTCCGAGGCGATCCGGATGTCGCAGGCGGTCGCGATCACGGCGCCCGCGCCCGCGACCGTGCCGTTCAGCGCCGCCACGACCGGGCGTCGGCACTTCCGGATCGCGAGGATCAGATCGCACGTCATCCGCGTGAACTCGAGCAGTCCTTTCGAATCGTAATCGAACAGACGCCCGATGATGTCCTCGACATCGCCGCCCGAGCAGAACGCCCGGCCGGCGCCCGTGATCACGACCGCCCGCACCCCCTCCTCGGAGTCGAGCGCGTAGAACGTGCTACGCAGCTCGTCGTACACGTCGAATGTGAGCGCGTTGAGCCGCTCGGGCCGGTTGAGCGTGATCGTGGCGACCGACGTATCCGGGTCGAGCGCGTACAGGAATGTGTCGGGGCTGATCGTCACGTGGGCTCCGTCGTCAGTGTCCGCGGGTCGGGCGAGCTCGGTCGCTCACGCGGTCCACGTCGTTCGTCCGGGTCCCCGGGGCTCACGCGACCACCGCCGTGGCCTCGATCTCGACCCGGGCGCCCTCGTCGACGAGACCGCTCACCTCGAGCAACGCCATCGCCGGGAAGTGCCGGCCCATGCGCTCGCGGTATGCGGCGCCAAGGTCGGAGAGCGACGCCCGGTACTCGGCGAGGTCCGTCACGAAGATCGTCATCCGTCCGATGTCGATCGCACGGCCGCCCGCCGCCTCGACGACCGCGAGCACGTGGTCGAGCGCGGTGGCGAACTGGGTCACGAAGTCGTCGGAGACGATCCGGCCCGAGGTGTCGCGCGCCGTCTGCCCCGCGACGAAGAGGACCCGACCGCCCGCGGGGGCCAGCATCCCGTTGTTCCAGCCGCTCGGGGGGCCGAGGGACTCGGGGTTGAGCACGTCCCAGGTCTCCGCGCTCACCGCATCCCCCCGATCGCGCCGCCATCGATGACGATGCTCTGCCCGTTGATCCCCCGCGCCTCCTCGCCGAGCAGGAACATGACCGCCGCCGCCACCTCGCCGGACGTGATGAGACGCCGCTGCGGCGTCGTATCGAGGAGGGCGCCGAGCGCATCCTGCCGGGTCATCCCTGTCTTCTCGACGATGTTGGCGATCGATGCCTCCGTCATCGGCGTGTCGACGTACCCCGGGCACACGGCGTTCACGGTCACGCCGGCCCGCGCGACCTCGACCGCGACCGAGCGGGTGAGCCCGATCACCGCGTGCTTCGAGGCGCTGTACCCGGAGATATACGCGGCCCCCTTGAGACCCGCGATCGAGGCGACGTTCACGATGCGGCCCCACCCGCGATCGATCATCGGGCCGAGGACGGCCTGCGTACACAGAAAGGTGCCGGTGGCGTTCACGGCGATCAGCCGGTTCCAGTCGGCGAGCGACAGGCGGACCGCGGGCGAGGCGAGCGCGATGCCCGCGTTGTTCACGAGGATGTCGACCGTGCCGAGGTGCTCGCGCGCCCGCTCGAACAGCCCGGCGATGCTGTCCGGCTCGGAGACGTCGACCGGGACCGCCCAGGCGTCGACCCCGCCGCTCCGGAGCGCGGTCGCGACCGCCTCGATCTCGCCCGAGCTGCGCGCGGCCACGACCACGCGCGCGCCGGCCTCCGCGAGCGACCGGGCGACCGCCGCGCCGATCCCGCGTCCGCCGCCGGTGACGACCGCTCCCTTTCCGTCGAGACTCATCTACGCTCCCGTCGCATGCATCTCGCGATCGAGGATCTCGGCGCGTACGGGCCGAAGCTCGTCACGCGACGCCCCCTTCGTCGATCGCCTCGCGAACCGACTCCGCCAGAATCTCGCCCAGCGTGGCGATCGTCTGACGTCCCTCATCGGCCGTCGCCTCGGCCGGGCTGCCGAAGTATGCGCGGTCACCCCCGGCTTCGCCGAACGTCGTCTTCCCATCGCGGATCGCGTCGGCCAGCGAGACCGGGTGGGGCGGCAGGTCGCGCATCTTCGCCCCGTCGACCCGATGGGGCGTTCGGGCGAGCACGATCGACCCCTCGTATCGCCCCGCGTGACAGGCGCCGCTCCGAAACTCCTCGGTCAGTCGCGATACCCAGGGGCGCCTCGTCACGTCGGGAAAGGCCACGGTCATCAATCCGCTCGCGCGGATCGCGTCGACCGCGGCGTGCAGTGCCGTGAGGTGGCCCGGATCGAAGTGCGCGTTCGCGATCGCGAGCACCCCGAACCCGTGGTCGTGCAGGCTGGTCGCGATGTCGACGACCAGCGCCGTGCCCGTTTCGGGGCTGACCGAGATCGTCCCCGGAAACTCCGCCGCGAACCCCGCCGGCGTATAGGCGAGCGCGGGGAGCAGCACGACGTCGAGCCCGGCTTCGGCCAGGTTGCGCCCACCCGCCTCGGCCAGCGCGTCGGCGATGGCCACGTCGGTGTCGGTGGGCCGGGGCGGGCCGTGGGCCTCCGGCGCGCCGGGCGGGCGGAGCGCGATCGCCCGCGGCCGCTCCAGATCCCGCACGCGGTCCCACGGGGCCT
>JAWWCR010000180.1:0-9248 GCA_033720355.1 Gemmatimonadota bacterium | reverse complement strand
CAGCACCTGCTTCAGCGCACCGGTCGTCGTCGTGAACGGCCCCGTGGCCCGCCGGATCGGGATGAACGCCGGGCTCAACGTGCTCGGGCAGGGCAACCGCGCGAACGCGACGATCGGGCGCGCGCTCAACCTGATCGTGCGCAATGTGGGGGGCGGCCGACCGGGCGAGATCGACCGGGCGACGTTCGGGTCGGCGAGCAAGTTCACGCAGTGTTTCGCGGAGGACGAGACGGACCCCGGGTGGGAGCCGCTGGCAACCTCGCGAGGGATCCCGCCCGGGCGCGATGCGGTCACGCTCTTCGCGGGCGAAGGCGTACAGGGATTCGTCGACCAGCGCTCGCGGACACCCGAGGAGCTGTCCCGCTCGCTCGCCATGAGCCTGCTCGCGGTCGGGCACCCGAAGCTCTGCGAGTGGGCGTTCACGCTGCTCCTTCTGTCGCCCGAGCACTACGCGATCTACCGCGAGGCCGGGTGGGGACGCGCCGAGATCAAAGCCGCCCTCCTCGAGGAGACACGCCGCCCCGGGCGCGAGGTGGTTCGCGGCGCGGGAGGCGTCCCGGAAGGCATGTCCGGGAGCCGGGCCGGCGAGACGATCTCGAAGTTCCCCCCGGACGGCCTGCTCATCGTACGTGCCGGCGGACCCGCGGGGCTCTTCTCGGCGATCCTCGCCGGGTGGCCCGGCGGCCGCGCGCACGAGCACTCCCACCCCATCACGAGGGAGATCGCGACATGAGCTTCGAGACGACGACCCTGCACGACCCGACGGGCGAGACGACGCCGGCCGTGCGACCCCGACGCCCGCCACCGGACGAACTCGACGGTCGTGTGGTCGCGCTCCAGGGCATCGGAAAGGCCCGGACGGAGGAGTTCCTCGATCACGTCGAGCGCCGGCTGAACGCACGCGGCATCGAGACGATCCGCTCGAACAAGCCGACGAACGCGCGCACGGCCTCCCCCGAGATCCTCCGGCGGATCGCCACCGAGGCCCACGCCGTCGTACAGGCGCTCGCCGACTGAGGGTCGTGCACGTCGTGCGGTCTGCACGACCTTCACGCGCTCGACGAGATGGGCGTCCCCGGGTGCTTCGTCGTCACGACCGAGTTTCGCGACGCGGCGGCCGCCCAGTGGCGCTCGCTGGGCTTCGAGCCGGCGATCGTGTGGGTCCCCCACCCCATCCAGAACCGAACGGCCGAAGAGCTCGAGCGAATCGCGGACGACGCGATCGCCGACATCCTCTCGGCCCTCGGTACCCCGGCCTGAGCCGGCGGGCGGCGCCCCCACACGCTGTCAGAACGCGCGGCGCGCGCACGTTCTCCGTCTGACGACCGGATACGGCCGGCCCGCTGCGCGGCGGGTGGGCCCGGAGGACGAGGTTCGAGGATGAGACGCTCGATCATGGCCGGCGCCCTCGCGCTGGCGCTCGGAATCTCGGCGTGCGACGACGACCCGATGGGGTTCGCCTGCACCGCCGACTTCCGCTACGGACTGTCGATCAGGGTGCTCGAGGGCTCGGGCGGTCCCGCCGCGGAAGGCGCGGTGGGGATCGCCGTTGATGGGTCGTACGAGGAGACGCTGACGATGATCGGCCCCGATGCCCTGGTCGGCGCGGGCGAGCGCCCCGGAACTTACGACATCACGGTCTCGAAGTTCGGGTACATGACGTGGTCGGCCGAGAACATCACGGTCACGGCCGATGAGTGTCACGTCATCCCCGTCTCGCTGGACGCCGTGCTCATCCCGGTCCCGTAGCGGGCCGACCGGCGCGGCCCGCGCGTCAGGGCGAGACGAGACAGAACGCAGGGTGTGGGGTGGCCGTCGTAACTTCCTGCGCGCTCCGCGGAACTGACTCCGCGTGCGGCGGTCACCCACGCTTCTTTCTCGAGATGCCGCCCGCTCCTCCGTGGGGTACAATGGGCGGGCCGCATCGGGGCGAGGCGGCGGCCACGCCTGCGCCCGCCGCACCACCCGAACAGGAGAGCCCCCCCATGCACGAATCCACGGTCGCCCGCATCGTCGACGCGATCTCGCCCGCCGCGCAATCCCTGCGCGGGGTCGACGGGGACGAAGCCCGGC
This sequence comes from Gemmatimonadota bacterium, assembly GCA_033720355.1. GTDB lineage: Bacteria > Gemmatimonadota > Gemmatimonadetes > Palauibacterales > Palauibacteraceae > Palauibacter. The sequence goes on along the minus strand of JAWWCR010000180.1, from coordinate 7,175 downwards.
GGCTGCTCCTGTCGGACGACCCGTCCGCCGTGCTCGGCATCGAGGGCTCGTTCGCGCTGTACGCGCGCGACGGCGAGGTCGTACGCCTCGCGCGGAGCCTCGACCGGCCGCTGCGTTACTTCCTGGCCAAGGAAGCGGACGGGCCGATGCTGGTCGTATCCGACCGGATCGACGCGATCCGCGACGTCCTCGAGCGCGAGGGGTACGCGGATCAGTTCCACCCGTCGTACACGCGGATGGTACCGGCGCACCACGTGACCGAGATCCGGCTGGTCGGGTGTCCGGATCCGAACCCCGTCCACCGTCGGTTCTTCGACCCGCCCCGCGACACGCTTCCCGCCGATGTCGACGTGATCGGGCGCGCGTACGTGGGGGCCCTCCTCGACGAGGTGCGGGCCACGCTCGAATCGATCCCCGAGGGCGAGCCGCTCGGCGTGCTGTTCTCGGGCGGGATCGACAGCGGGGCGGTGCTGCTGGCGACCTACCGGACTCTGCTCGACATGGGGCAGTCCCCCTCGCGGCTGAAGGCGTTCACGCTGTCCGTGGACGGCGGAGGCGAGGATGCCGTCCAGGCGCGCGCCTTTCTCTCGGCGGTCGATCTCGGGATGCTGGGCGAGACCGTGGACGTATCGCGCTCGCGCGTCGCGCCCCTGCGGGCGGTCGAGGTGATCGAGGACTACAAGCCCCTCGACGTCGAATGCGCCGCCGTGGCGCTCGCGCTCCTCCAGGGGATCCGCGACCGGTACCCGACCTGGCGGCACCTCCTCGACGGCGACGGAGGCGACGAGAACCTCAAGGACTACCCGATCGAGGAGAACACGGAGCTCACGATCCGCAGCGTGGTGAACAACCGCATGCTGTACCACGAGGGGTGGGGGGTGGACGCGATGAAACACTCGCTGACGTACTCGGGGGGACAGAGCCGCGGCTGCGTTCGGGGCTACGCCCCGGCGAGCCTCCAGGGATTCGCGCTGGCGTCGCCGCTGTCGTCTCCCCGCGTCATCGCCGTGTCGGAGGCAATCCCGTTTCGGGATCTTACAAACGGCTCTCACGAAACGCTCTATAATCTTAAGGGACAGGTGGTTGCGAGCGGCATCCGCCAGCTCCTCGAGATCGACATGCCGGTGTTTCCGAAGCGACGCTTTCAACACGGCGCGGCGGATGCGCGGGCGACGGCGGCATTGTTCGCGGACGAGCTCGGGTATCGGCGACACTTCGAAGACCTGCACGCCGCACGCGTCTGACGGACTCCGCGCGTCGTGAGCGAGGGACGTGTGACGACGCTCGGGAAGCTGCGCACCCGTGCGCTTCGGCCCCCGAAGGTCGGGATCGATCCGTCGCGGCCGATCGCGGTCCGTTGGGATGTCGAGCGAGGTGTCCGCGTAGCGCGCCGGCCGACGTTCACGGTCTTTCTGGCCGGGGCGGAGTGCCCCTTCACCTGTCTTTTCTGCGACCTGTGGCGTCACACGCTCGACGGCCCGACCCCGGCCGGCGCCCTGCCCCGGCAGCTCGAGATCGCGATCGCCGAAGCCGGCGACGCGCCCCCCGCCGGCGAAACGACTCACGACCCCGGCCCGCGTACCGCTCCGGCGATCAAGCTCTACAACGCGAGCAACTTCTTCGACGCGCGGGCGGTGCCGCCGGCCGATGACCGGGCGATCGCGGAGGCGTGCGCGCCGTTCGCCCGCGTGACCGTCGAAACGCATGCGCGTCTGGTCGGCGACCGGGCGGCGACGCTCGCCGATCGCCTCGCCGGGCGCCTCGAGATCGCGATGGGGCTCGAGACGATCCACCCCGGGGTCCTGCCACGGCTCGACAAGGGGATGACGCTCGCCGATTTCGAGGGCGCGGTCGCGTGGGCGCGCGAGCACGTCGTCGGCACCCGGGCGTTCGTTCTCGTCGGACTCCCCTGGGTGGCCGCCGACGACTTCGCGACGTGGGCGGTCCGGTCGGCGACGTACGCGGCCGAGCTCGGTGTCGAGCGCGTCTCGCTGATCCCCCTGCGGGCGGGGAACGGCGCGCTCGACGAGCTCGCGAGACGGGGCGAGCTGGAACCCGTCCGTCTCGCGCACATCGAGGAAGCGCTCGAGCGGTGTCTCGACGGGCTCGCCGGCCGGACGATCGTCGAGGCCGATCTGTGGGACGCCGAGAGGCTGGACGCCTGCGAGGCGTGCCACGGTGCCCGCATCGCGCGTCTCGCGGCCGCGAACCTCGAACAGGCGATCGGCCCGAGAGACCCGTGCGGGTGCGAGAGGTGACCGGACCGGTCGTCATCGTCGGCTCCGGGTTCGCCGGCTCCATCCTCGCGCGTCTGCTCGTGGCGCGCGGCCGCGAGGTCACCCTGGTCGAGCGCGGCAGGCACCCGCGGTTCGCGCTCGGCGAATCTTCGACACCGCTCGCCGCCATCTGTCTCGAGCGGCTGGCGCGCGAGCATGCCCTGCCGGATCTGGCGGATCTGGCCGCGTACGGCCGGTGGGGACGCCGGCTCCCCGATCTGCGCCGGGGGCTCAAGCGCGGCTTCACCTTCTACGCCCACCGGCGCGGCCGCCGCTACCGGAACGATGAGGGCAACTCTCACCGGCTCCTCGTGGCCGCGAGTCCCGACGAGGAGATCGCGGACGCGCACTGGATGCGGAGCGACGTCGATGCGTGGCTCGTCGACCGGGCCGTTCGCGAGGGGGTCGAGTTCCTCGACCGCTGCGACGTCACGTCCATCGAAGGACGACCCGGCGCATGGACTGTCCGCGGGGGGCGAGACGGCCGACCGCTCACGTTGAGCGCCGACTTCGTCGTCGATGCCTCCGGGGCAGGCGGCTTCCTCGAACGGAGCGGACGGTTTCCGGTCGCGCCCGGGCCGCCCGCACGACTCGCGACGGGCCTCCTGTTCGGCCACTTCACCGACGTCCCGGCCTTCGTCGCCGCCGCCGGCGCGACGGGTGCCGCGTTCCCCGCGGCCCCCTACCCCGAGGAACGCGCGGCCATCCACCACCTGCTCGACGAGGGGTGGATGTACGTCCTCCCTTTCGACGATGGGACGGTGAGCGCCGGCGTGGTCGTGGACCGCTCGCACCCCGACGCCGCCCGCCTCCTCGCCGCCGCGCCGGCGGACGCGTGGCGAGAGGTCGTCGCCGCCTATCCGACCCTCGCCGACCAGTTCGTCGACGCGCGGCCGGTGGACGAGATCCGCGGGGTCGACCATCTGCAGCGGCGCGCCGGGCGCGCGGCCGGCGAGGGGTGGGCCCTCCTGCCTCACACGTATTCGTTCCTGAGCCCCATGCTCTCGACCGGGATCGCGTGGAGCCTGCTCGGCGTAGAACGCCTGGCCCGGATCCTCGACCCCGGTGTCTCGGCACCGGAGCGGCGCCGCGGGCTCGCGCGCTACGAGGCGCTGCTCGACCTCGAGACCGGGGCGATCGCCGCACTCGTCGAGCCCGCCTACCGGTTGCGCGCGGACTTCGATCGGTTCGCCGCGTGGACGCATCTGTACTTCGCTTCCGCGAGCTGGGCCGAGACGCGCCAGCGGCTCGTGGACGCCCCGGGCCCCGGGGGGTGGTCGGACACGGGCTTCCTCGGCGCCGACGACCCGGTGCTGCGTGACGCCGTCGTCGGCGCCACGGCCGAGCTGGTCGAGGGCCGGCAACGCGGCGGCGCCCCAGCCGACCGCGACACCGCGCTCGAGACCGTCGCGAGGCTCATCGCCCCCCGCAACGTCGCCGGTCTCGCCGACCCGCGGCGGAACCGCGCCTACCCCGTCGACCTCGACGCGCTTGTCGGGGCGCACGCCGTGCTCGGGATCGCGAGGGAAGACCTCGTCGCCTCTCTCCCGCGGCTCCGCCGCTCGTTGACCCCGTTCGAGCCTGCGGGGTAGTTTTGGACAGGCGGTCGATCAGGCTACGGGACGCGACCATCCTGCACGTCGGCGTCGAGTCCCGGACCGAACGATTTCTCGTATAGAGGCTCCCATGGCGCACACCGACCAACCGTCGCACTCAGGGGTCACGGAGGCCGAAGCCCGCAAGGTCGCCGAGGCGGCGCGCGAGACGGACTGGACGGGCCGGACCTTCGTTCGGAACCTCTTCCTCGGGAATTTCCGGCTCGACGCGGTCGATCCCTACCCCGACCCCGAGGAGTTCATCTCCGACCGGGCGCGCGAGTGGACCGATGAGCTTCGTACCTCCCTGCGCGAAGAGGTCGACTCGGACGCCATCGACCGCGAGGGGAAGATCCCGCCCGAGGTGGTCCAGGAGCTGGCCGACCGGGGCGCGTTCGGGATCAAGGTCCCGCAGGAGTACGGCGGTCTCGGGTTCAACCAGACCGAGTACGCGACCGCGATGCGGGTCGTTGGCAGCGTCGATGGGAACATCGTCGCCCTGCTGTCCGCCCACCAGTCGATCGGCGTCGGACAGCCACTCAAGATGTTCGGCACCGACGAGCAGAAGAAGGAGTTCTTCCCCCGGCTGGCGAGGGGTGCGGTCAGCGCCTTCGCGCTCACGGAGCCCGATGTCGGCAGCGACCCCGCGCGGCTCTCCACGACCGCGGAGCTCACCGAGGACGGCGAGCACTACATCCTGAACGGCGACAAGCTGTGGATCACGAACGGGACGCTCGCCGAGCTGTACGTCGTGATGGCGCGTCACCCCGACTCGGGGAAGATCTCCGCGTTCATCGTCGAGCGCGACTCGCCCGGCGTCGAGGTCGTGATCCGCTGCCACTTCATGGGGCTCAAGGCGCTCGAGAACGGGGTGATCCGGTTCACGAACGTGAAGGTCCCGCGCAAGAACCTCCTGTGGGCGGAGGGCCGGGGTCTAAAGCTCGCGCTGATCACGCTGAACACCGGCCGTCTGACGATCCCGGCCTCCTCGGTCGGCGGGTGTCAGGCGGCGCTCCAGGTGTGCCGCGAGTGGGCGGCGAACCGGGTGCAGTGGGGCGTGCCGATCGGGAAGCACGAAACGATCGCGCACTACCTGACGTCGATCGCCGCGCGCACGTGGGCCATGTCCGCGATCGCCGACCTGGCGCAGACCATGGCCGACCGCGGCGGCTACGACATCCGGCTCGAGGCGGCGATCGCCAAGCTGTGGAACACCGAGACGGGATGGGTGGTCACGGACGACGCGCTCCAGGTGCGCGGCGGTCGCGGCTACGAGACCGCGGATTCGCTCGCCGCGCGCGGCGAGGAACCGATCGCGGTCGAGCGCTGGCTGCGCGACTTCCGGATCAACCGGATCTTCGAGGGGTCGAGCGAGATCATGCGGCTCTTCATCGCGCGTGAGGCGGTCGACAGGCACCTCCAGATCGCGGGCGATCTGGTCGACCCGAGTCTGGGTTTCGGGGCGAAGCTCAGGGCACTGCCGAAGGCCGCGCTCTTCTACGCGGCCTGGTACCCGACACGGTGGATCGGGTGGAGCCTCCCGCCGAAGTACGCCCGGTTCGGGCCGGCGGCGAAGCACCTGCGCTACGTCGAGCGCACGAGCCGCCGGCTGGCGCGCACGATCTTCCACCTCATGGTTCGCCACGGCCCGAAGCTCGAGCGGCGACAGGGGCTCCTGTTCCGCTGCGTGGACATCGCGGCCGAGCTGTTCGCCATCACCGCGGCCGTTCTCAAGGCCGAGATGATGACACGGAAGGGGCACGAGGGGGCCGAGGAGGCGGTGCGGCTGGCCGACTCGTTCGCCTTCTCGTCCCGACAGCGGGTCGGAGAGCTGTTCCGGAAGATCCGCTCGAACCACGACGCGGCCGACTACCGCGTCGCCCAGGACATCCTGGGGGGCGAGTACGAGTGGATGGAGCGCGGGATCGTTGGTCTACAGAAGGCCGCGCTCGATTCGATTCGGTCGATCGAGCCCGACGCGGCGGACGCGGCGGACCCTCCGATGCCGTCGGCGGCGAGTGGGCGTCCCGGGTCCGAGCGCCCGGGGCGGGCCGGATCGACACCCGACGAAAGCGACACCGATGAGGCCGTCGCGGCAGTCTAGCCGCGATGGTACCAAGGATAACCCGGATGTTTCCCAGACGCGGCCCTGACGGGCCGGCTGCGGGAGCGAGGAACGCATGAACGCACGTTCGTCCCGAACCGGCGCACTGGCCCTTGCGGCCACGATCCTCCTGGCGATCGGAGCCCGATCGATCGCCGCACAGGAGCTCGAAAACCGATTGTACGACACCTTCCAGTTCACGGTCTCCGGCGCACTGATCATCTTCAACGCGAACCTGCGCATCGACACCGACGACGGGAGCATCGGGACGGAGATCGATACGGAGGACGATCTCGGGCTCGCGCCGACCAAGTTCCAGCCGCGCGGAGCCATGCGGTGGCGCCCGGGCCGACGACACGAGATCGAGCTCGGCTATCAGTTCGCGCGCCGTACCGCCGAGAAGACGCTCGAGCGCGACATCACCGTCGGAGATTCGACGTTTACGGCCGGGTTGGACACCAGGGGCACGTTCGACTCGGACCAGGCGTTCTTCGCGTACCGCTTCGCCTTCATGGCTCGCGAGAATACGCAGATCGGGGTCGGGCTGGGGCTCGGAGCGATACTCCAGAAGACGAGGGTTCAGGCCCTTGCCAGCGCGAGCAACGGGGAGGGGTCGGCGACCGTGGAGCGGGAGATCGACGAGAGCATCGTCGGACCTACCGCATCCGTGGGGCTCTATGGCCGATTCCGCCTCGGCGAGCGCTGGTATCTCGAGCCCGAGCTGCGGGCGATCTGGGTCGGCATCGACCGCTACGACGCGCGGGTCTTCGATGCGGGTGTCGGTACCCGGTACTTCTTCACGAACGGCGTCGGACTCGAAGGCGCCTACGGACTCCAGTCGATCCGGGTGGATGTCGAGCCGGGAACCCTGGGGATCGGGGGGCGTCTCAAGTACGGGACACAGAACCTGCGGCTGGGCGTAGTTCTGATCCCGTAGGAGGTCGAGGGCGGCCGCCCCCCTCGGTCGGCCGTCCGGGGAGACCGCTCAGGCGCGGGCTCAGGCCCCGCCGAACCGCTGGATGAACGTCTTCTGACGGTCCGTGAGGCTGGCCCAGCCGGCCTCGCGGACCTGCTCGGCGATCCGGTCGTACTCCTCGCGGTTCACCTCGTGAAGTCGGTCCGGATCGATCCGCTCCCAGCGCCCCTGAAGCTGCCGGTCACCCATCCGCACGCCCGGGTTCTCGACCTTCTTCTGGAACT
>JAWWCR010000179.1:0-9303 GCA_033720355.1 Gemmatimonadota bacterium | reverse complement strand
GCCCAGGATGTCCGACGCGGCGAAACGCTGCGCCCGGGGAGCGCGGTGCGCCTCGACGGATCGCTCGGTCCTCACGCCGGGAATCCGGCGCCACGCCAGGTCCCACCCCGCCGGCCACCCGTACCGCATGGTCAGCTCTTCCAGATCGCGGCCCCACGACAGGCCGTATCCCGATGCGGCATCGGTCTGGATCGCGGCCCACACGCGCCTCGTGAAGTGCTCGGAACGCCGCTCGTACCCCGGGACCGCCCACCACGGATCGGCGAGGTGCCAGAAGCGCGCCTCGAAGGCGCTCCGGTCGGGAGACCCGCAGGAGAAGTCCCCGTAGACCTTTCGGTCATCGGCGTCGAGGAGCTGCTCGATGTCGTCCCAGGCGCACCGCTGCTCGTCCGACATCGCGGCCCGCGCCTCGTCGAACAGGGCCTCCGCCTCGCCCCAACGCCCCTCAGAGTGGAGGACGAACCCCCGAAGCGCAGTGCACCACCACGGCGCACCGCCACAGGCGACGTCGGGGTGCACGGCCTCCAGGGCATCTCCGGGGCGGTCGGCCTCGAGGAGGTACTTGACTCGCTGTCCCACGATCCAGGGGTCGTCGGGGCGGGCCGCCGCGGCGTCATCGAGAGCGGCCAGCAGGCGTCGACGCTCCTCCGCCACCCGCGGGTCCTCGGGCGACGGCGTCCACCCGTCGTCCCCGTCGTGGTTCAGACAGAACCGGCCTACGTGCTCGTCGCACCGGTCGTCCGACATGACATCGCGCACGTAGTGGCGGCGTCTCACCGCCTCGAAGTCGCGCTGCGCCTCTCGCGCGCGGACGACGACGGCGACCTCCTGGGCCTCCGTCGCTCCGACTCCGACACCGAGCACGATCGACGCGAGGAGTATCCTCCGGAATCGTGCGAACCTCGTGAGCTGACCCGTGCGCATGGCGACTTCCCCCGCCGATCCAGCGCCTCGCGGCACCGTACACCCACGAAAACGAACACGCGCCCGGGGGGCGGACAACCCGGCAAAAAGGTCATTCGATCGACAGACCCTTCGGGACCCGCTTTCTGGCCACATCCGCACACCTTCGTGTCCTCCCGCGACTTACCCCGGAGTGTGGCGGGTGGCACGGCTCTGGCCTCGATCGGGGATCGGGTGGCGCCTCCGGGCGTCCACGGGTAGAGCGCCGATTCCGCGGTCGGCGCGGCACGATGGTGGAGGGGACATGACGAGGACACAGGGGATCCCGCGAACCCGATTCGGCGCGGTCGCGCTGGCTCTGGCGACCTTCGCGACGCTCGCGCCTGCCGGGCTTTCCGGACAGACCGAGCCGGGACCCCGCGAGGGGCAGTGGCTCGCCGTCGGTCTGGGGGGCGGCATCGACCAGATCGCGTGCGCGATCTGCGCGGGTACGCCGAAGTCAGGGGTCGCCGGCTTCGTCCGATTCGGTGGCACGATGAGCGATCGGGTGCTGCTGGGCGGAGAGATGGATCTGTGGACCCGCTCGGAAGACGACATCCGCCAGTACCTCGGGGGACTCTCCGCGATCGGACTTCTCTACGCGGGCCCCGAGGCCCGATTTCACGTCAAGGGCGGGCTCGGCGTCATGGGATTCCGGGCTACCGAGGACGGCGACGCGCTGACATCGCTGGCGTTCGGGATCAACGCCGGCATCGGCTACGACTTCGCCGTCAAGGACGACCTCTCGATCACGCCGTTCGCGAGCCTCAGCCTGGCCCCGTTCGCGGATCTGAAGTTCAACGGCGAGCTCGCGCAGGGCGGGGCCACGCTCGGCCTCCTCAAGGGCGGGCTCAGCCTCACGTGGCATTGAGCCGACCGACGAGAACAGACGGAAACAGGGATGTGATGATGGATCGTAGACGTAGCCTCACGAGGACGGCGCCGCTGTGCGCCACCGCGCTCGCCGCGGCGATCTGGGCGTGCTCGTCGGGCGCTCCGACGTCGCCGTTCGACCGCCCGACCCCGACCGGCGAGTTCTCCGTCGCCTACGGGAAGTGGTCGCCCGGGGCGTTCGATTCGTGCTCGAAGGAGATCCACGACTCGTACTCGACGGTCGGCCCGGACGGCAAGCTCTACCCGACGTGGCACCCGCCGATCGACCCGGCGACGGGGTGCTCTTTCGGGCACGAGCACGGCGCGGACCCGCGCACGTCGGACATCTACGAGCAGATCGGCGACATCCCGCTCGGTCTCGCGAACGAGATGCTGGACGTCTTCAACCCGGGAATGCCCAGACACGAGGACCACTTCGGCCACAAGTACGAGGTCGAGAACGACGTCGAGATGTCGTTCAACGGTCCCGCCGGCGCGGTCTTCTCGGCGACGTGCGACTTCCTGATCAAGATGCACCAGGGTTCGCATTCGAAGGACGCCTTCACGAACAACATGCACGAGATCTCGTACCACGCGCGCTGCTCGGACGGGACCGGCGTGAGCATGACCTTCATGACCGCGATCGGCGAAGCCGGAGAGTTCGTTGACACGTGCACGGGGAACCACATCCAGGCGGGAACGCCATCGCCCCCCAACTCGATCGACGGCGGCGGCAAGCGGGTCATCCCGACGCGCGCCTGCGCGGAGTCGCGGATCCTCGTTCCCTTCGGCTCACGGTCGAACTTCTCGAGTGCGCTCCGCGAGAGCTGGCAGATCTCCGAGCAGCTACGCACGGTGGACAATCGCACGCTCGTCTCGATCAACCCGTACTTCAACGTGTCGCGCCCGTCGCGCTTCTACGACCCGGCACAGGCGAACCTGACGGGGCGCCCGATCGATCTCTGCTACGCCGACGTCAACGGCTTGCGGGCCCGCGGCGGCGATTGCGAGGAGGCGACGGCCGATGGCGACATCCCCGGGATCACGTTCGACGATCCCCGGTCGCCCTTCGATGGCGTGCGCCGCGACTTCGACGTGAACTCGCTGCGCATCCGGAACGCGGACGGGCCGACCACCTGGTACACCGATCCGCTCGGTCACAACGCGCAGACGACGCCCTTCCCGGGATCGATCAAGCAGTACATCGCTTCGATCGACAACACGCGTGGCGGCGCCGACATGCACGGGCCACGGATCGGGAAGTCGAAGAACCACGGGGGACCGCAGGTCCACGCGCCCAACTGATGGTCGCGGCCGGGGCCGCCGCCCTCGCGGCGCGCGGCCCCGGCGACCCTCTTGCAACCGTCACCGGTCGTGCGGCGTCCGAGTTAGCAGCGGACGCTCACACACGACCGGGAGACGACCCTTGCTCGACACCCTCCTCCAGGACCTCCGTTTCGCCCTCCGCTCTCTCAGAAGAAACCTGACGACCGCCACGCTGGCGATCGGGACCTTCGGTCTCGGGATCGCGGCCTGCGCGGCCATGTTCTCGGTCGTGAACGCCGTGCTGCTGCGGCCTCTTCCCTACCCCGAGCCCGAGCGGCTCGTGAACGTGTACCCCACGAACCCGCAGTGGGTGAGCACCCCCGGGTTCGACGCGGCGCGGGGGAGCTTCTCGTACCCCGAGCTGGAGGACCTGTGGCGCGACGGTACGCACGTCTTCGACGGGCTCGCGATGTCGTACCCCTCGGGTGCGACGCTGCGGACTGGCGACGGGCCGCCCGAGCGGATCACCGTGGGAATGACGACGCCGGACCTGCTCGGCCCCGTGCTTCTCACCAACCCGGTCCTCGGCCGTCTCTTCGCCTCCGACGACCCGCTCATGAACCCGAACGTGATCGTGCTGGGCGAAGAGTACTGGCGCTCGCGCTTCGGCGGTGACGCGGCGGTGATCGGGCGCACCCTCGACATCTCGAACCGGCCGACGCGCATCATCGGCGTCGTCCCGGCCGGAACCCGGCTGTTCAGCACCGTACCCGACGCCTGGTCGCTCATCGCTCCGTGGCAGAACCGGGGCGACCACCGGACGAGCGCCGTCGCCCGCCTCGCCGCGGGGGTGACGCCCGAGCAGGCGGCGCTCGAGCTCGGGCGGATCATGCTCGCGAACGTCGAGCCCCAGCACGCTCCGCACGAGGTCACCGTCCTCCCGCGCCAGGCGGAGGTCGTTCGGGCGATCCGGACGCCGGTCCTCATCCTCGCCGGCGCCGCGTTTCTCCTGCTCCTGATCGCCAGCGCCAACGTGGCGGCGCTACTCGTGGGGCGGATGTTCGATCGAGAGGGCGAGCTGGCGGTCCGCCGGGCCCTCGGGGCGAGCCGCTGGCGCGTGACGCGCCAGATCGTCACCGAGTCGGTGGTGTTCGGCCTCGGCGGCGCGGCGGTCGGCGTCCTCGGGTCGGGGCTCGCGCTGCGCGGGCTCGAGCTCATCGCCCCGGTCGGAGTCCCGCGGCTGGACGAGGCCACGCTCGACGTGTCGGTACTCCTCTTCGCCGTGCTGATCGCGATCGCCGCCGGGATCGCGGCGGGCGTCATCCCGGGGCTCGCGGTCCAGTCGTTCGAGCGCCAGCGCCAGGTCGCGCGGTCCCGGCCGATGGGGGCCGGACGATCGCGGCTACAGGGCGCGGTCGTGGTCGCGGAGATCGCCATGGCCACCGTGCTGCTCGTGGGCGGGGGTCTGCTGGCGCGAACCGTCGCGGCGCTGGGTTCCGCCGACGCGGGCTTCGCCATCGAGGAGCTGGCGAGCTTCGACGTGTCGCTTCCGGAGATCCCGCCCGCCGAGCCCGCCGCCGACGGACAGACGCCGCCCGTTCGCGACCGCTTCGCCGACATCGCGCGCGAGGTCGAGGCCCTCCCGGGCGTGGAGGGCGTCGCGATCACCTCGGTGCTTCCGCTGACACCGGGCCGCGGCAACAACGGCCTCGTACCGGACGGGTACGACTTCGGCCGTGGCCAGATCATCGCCGAGCGCCGGTTCGTCTCGGCGAACTTCTTCGACATCGCCGGCATCCGGATCGTCGACGGTCGCGGGTTCGAGCCCGATGACGACCGGACCGACGCCCCCGGGCGGATGGTCATCTCGCGGAGCCTTGCCTCCTACATCTGGCCGGGCGAGTCGGCAGTCGGCCGGAGGATCACCTACTGGGGCGAGCGGGAGACGACGGTGATCGGCGTCGCGGAGGATCAGCGGGACGAGGAGCTGCGCGAGGTGACGCAGTGGGCGTTCTACGTCCCCCGTGTCCAGGCCGGACAGCCCGGCGGGTCGTTCATGGTCCGGGCCGCGAACCCCGGCTCGGTGCTGCCGGCGATCCGTGACCGGGTGCAGCAGGCCGAACCCGGCACGGCGGTCGTCGCGCTCCAGCCGATGTCGGACCTGATCGAGGGTGAGATCGCCGAGGAGCGCTACCGCGCGCGGCTGGCGATCCTCTTCGCGGTCCTCGCGACGGCGTTCTCGATCCTCGGCATCTACGGCGTAACGGCCCGCGCCGTCGCCTCGCGCACGCGCGAGTTCGGGATCAGGAAGGCCCTCGGCGCCGAAGACCGACGAATCGCGGGCCAGATCCTGCGCCGGGCGATCGGTCTGGCCGCGCTGGGCGGCGTCGCCGGGCTCGTGCTCGCGTGGATCGTCACGCGGTGGGTCGAGTCGCTGCTCTGGGGGGTCGAGCGGACGGATCCGCTAACCCTGGTGGCCGTGTCCGCCACCCTCGCCGTTGGTGCGGCGATCGCGGCCTGGGGACCGGGACGGCGGGTCCGGAAGCTGAGCCCGGTCGACGCCCTGAGAACCGAGTGATCGCCCCGTCACGCCGGGAGAGGGTGTCTGCGAAGGAAGGCGACGATCTTCTCCGCGATCGGACTCGGCTTCTGCACCTGCAGCAGGTGGTTCGCGCCGGCCACGACGCGGGACTCGACATCCGGGAACCACGATTCCGCGAGATCCCGACCCTCCTCGGCGAACCGACCGCTTTCGCCGCCGATTATGTACAGGATAGGGGCCGAAACCCGCTCGCGTGCGTCCGCGTCCAGGTTCCATTCCCCGAGCGCCGGAAACTCGATCTCGAAGAACGTGCTCGCGTCACGCTCGGCCTGCTCTGCCCCTCCCGGGACGGCGCGCGCCGCGTGCTCCCTCCAATCCGCCCCGCAGACGACACACATGAAGGCATCGACCGCCCCGACGGGATCGCCACGCTGGTAGCACTCGATCGCCGGGGCGAGCGCCTCCTCCAGCAACTCGCCGCTCGGGACGCCGAGTAATGGCGGCTCCAGCAGGGCGAGGGAGTGCACGACCTCCGACTGCGACGCCAGCTGCAGCGCCGTCACCGCGCCGTAGGAATGTCCCACGACGTGCGCCCTGTCCACTTCGAGGTGCGCGAGCAGTCTCTCCGCATCGGCCGCCTGCCGCGGGATTCCGAACGCGCCATCGTGTGGCGTGCTTGCCCCCAGACCGCGTCGGTGGTAGCGAATGAGGCGGTACTCCGACAGCGCCGACTCCGTCGCGAGGGGCAGGAAAGCGTCGGCCACGTGACTACCGTGGATCAGGAGAACGGGCTCCCCCCTCCCGCGAATCTCGTACGCGAGCTCGGCATCTCCGACACTGGCCCGTAGCATGCCCCCTCCTTTCTGCCGGCGTCTCAGTACGAGTCGAGGTCCCGGCCATAGGCGAGCGGTCCGTCGTACCCGGCCGCCCGGACCTCGGCCAGCATCTCCTGCGGCGTCGCGCCCCACCCGAGCTGGTGGTAGAGGACGAGGATCCCGGGGGCGGCGCGGTTCGCGAGCTCGGCGAGCTCGGTGGTCGACGTGTGGGACTGGGCGTGATACGTCTGCCAAACGTCGGGCCGCGTCAGAAAGCGCTCGGCCGAATAGACCTCGTGCACGAGCACGTCGCAGCCCGAGCACAGCTCGACTACGGCGTCGCTCGGCGTCCCGTCTCCCGAGATCACGATCGAGCGGTCCGCGGTGTCGAAGCGATAGGCGAACGCCTCCGGCCACCCCGTGTGGGGGACGTCCGCGGCCGTAACCCGGACGCGCTCGTCCTCGTACACGACCCCCGCGTCGACGTCCGACGCGTCGATCCGCCAGCCATCCGGCGTGGCCGGCTCGCGACCCGACAGCCGCATCTCGATGTCCGCGCCGAAGGCGGCGGTAAGGTGTTCGGCCATTTCCTCGGTCCCGTCGGGCCCGTAGAGACGGAAGGGCACCTCGCGCTCGAGCACCCAGGTCGTGAAGACCAGATCCGGCAGCCCCACCGTGTGGTCCGAATGCAGGTGGGTGAGGAACGCGATGTCGAGGTTGGGCGGCCGGAGCGCGGCGCTCTCGAAGCGCTCGGCCGCGGCGGCCGCGCGACGCACGACCCCCGGTCCGGTGTCGACGATATAGGCCTTGCCGTCGACGACCACCGCCGTCGCCGGACCCGACGCATCGGGGTCGGCGTTCGGGGTACCCGTCCCGAGAAGCACCACGTGGGTGCCGATCGAGAGATCCACTCCCGGCCCCTCCGCGGCGAGGGCGATCGCCTCGCTCCGCGCGCGGACCATCGCCTCGCCCGGTTCCTCGCCGCGTGGCAGATCGGCGCTGCTGACGAGCGCGAGCAACACGGTCGAGCCGGCCCCGAGCGCGACCCATTCGGCCGTCCCGGTGTGGTGTTCTTCGGCGAAGCTGTGCCTCAACCCCCGCACCGTGAGCGCGAGCCCGAGGATCGGCCCGATCAGCGAGATCGCGCGCCACACCATCCCCAGGTCGCGCCCGAACGGGATGTCCATCGCGACCACCGCGCTGCTCGCGTTGGGTCCGATCAGCCACACGATCACCCACGCGATCGCGGGAGCCAGGGCCAGCACCATCCAGATTTTTGGTCGAGAGGAAGCGGACATGTCCCCAAGATTGTCTGTCGAGTCGGACTGAACAACGTCATGTCGGGTACGGAGGCCTCGTTTCGCGCCCCTTCTTGACCGCGGCCGATCCGGCGGGCCTTTTCCGACATGCCCGACTCGAGTCGCCCGACCGGCGCAGACGACGCCGCAGCCCACGCGGCAGACGACGCGGCCGAAGACGACGCCGCGCACCGCCCCGCTTCGAGCGACGGCTCGCGCGGCGCCTCGCACCGTGGTCTGTACACGACGGTGGTCGTCTTCTACACCGCCCTGTTCTTCGCGGTCATGTGGCCGATCTATCCGATGTTCGCCACGATCGAGCCCAGGGTCCTCTCGATGCCCTTCTCTCTCGTCTTCGTGGTCGGGGCCCTGCTGCTCTCGTTCTTCGTGCTGCTCGGTCTCTATCTCTGGGAGGAAGAGCGCGGGCTCAACGCGCCCATCGATGGTGACGGACGCGGGTTCGGGGTCGAGCCCGCCGACCGGGAGGCCCGCTGATGCCCGCGTGGCTCATCGTCTTCCTCGTGACGATAGGCTATCTGCTGCTCTCGCTCGCGATCGGGCTGGCGTCCGGCCGCAAGGCATCGGCAAGCACCGAAGGCTACGTGGCCGGCGACCGATCGCTCGGCTTCATCGTCATGTACTTCATCATGGGCGCGTCGGTGTTCAGCGCGTTCGCCTTCCTGGGCGGTCCGGGGTGGTCGTACAGCCGCGGGGCGGCGGCCTTCTACATCCTCGCCTACGCCGCCGTGGGGCTCGTCCCCTGGTACTTCTTCGGACCCCGGGTGGCCGCTCTCGGCCGTCGGTTCGGGTACGTCACGCAGGCCGAGCTCTTCGCACACCGCTTCCAAAGCCGCGCGATCCCCGCCATCCTCGCGGTCCTCTCGTTGTTCGCGTTCGTCCCGTATCTGGTGATCCAGATGAAGGGCGCCGGGTACGTCTTCAACGTCGTCACGGAGGGCCGCGTGCCGGAGTGGGTCGGCTCGGCGATCGCCTACGGCGTCGTGCTCTTCTACGTATTCCGGAGCGGGGTGCTCGGCGTGGGGTGGACGAACACCTTCCAGGGCATCTTCATGATGGTCCTCGCGTGGGGACTCGGGCTGTACCTGCCCTGGCGCCTCCACGGCGGCGTCGGCCCCATGTTCGACGCGATCGCCGCGGAGATGCCCGACATGTTGCGCGGACCCGGTCTCGGACCCGACGGACAGCCGTGGAGCTGGGGCGCATACTCGAGCTCGGTCGCCATCTCGGCGCTCGGGTTCAGCGTGTGGCCGCACTACTTCATGAAGATCTACACGGCCCGCGATGTGAGCGTCCTCAAGCGGACCGTGGTCTTCTATCCGACGTTCGCTCTCTTTCTCGTGCCGATCCTGTTCATCGGGTTCGCCGGCGTCATGTCCTTCCCCGGCGTCACCCCCGCGGACGCGATCCTCCCGACGATCGTTACCTCGCCCGAGATCGGTCTGCCGCCCCTCATCGTGGGACTCTTCTGCGCCGGTGCCCTGGCGGCGTCGATGTCGACCGGTGACGCCCTCCTCCACGGCGCCGGCTCGATCGCGGTCAAGGATTT
>JAWWCR010000178.1:0-9334 GCA_033720355.1 Gemmatimonadota bacterium | reverse complement strand
CAGCGGGTACGAGCTGCCGCGCGATATCGGGTCACGGTACGAGTACTCGAACCTGGGCGTCGGACTGCTCGGCCATCTGCTCGCCCACGTCGCGGGGATGGAGTACGAGGAACTCGTTCGCGAGCGCATCACGGGTCCGCTCGGGATGGACATGACGGGTATCGAGCTCACGCCGGAGATGCGCGAGTGGCTCGCGGTCGGGCACTCGAGGGGTCGGCCGGTCTCGAACTGGGACATCCCGACCCTGGCCGGCGCGGGTGCGCTGCGCTCGAACGCCGATGACATGCTGACCTTTCTCGACGCGAACGTCGGCGAGCCCGAAACCGGGCTCGAGCGCGCGATGCGTCTCGGTCACCGGCCGCTGGTCGAGGCGGGCGGCGGGAACGACATCGGGTTCAACTGGCACATCCTGACGCTCGGCGACCACACCGTCGTGTGGCACAACGGCGGGACGGGCGGCTACCGGACCTTCGCCGGGTTCGACCCCGCCCGCGACGTCGGGGTAGTCGTGCTCACGAACTCGAACGAGGGGGCGGACGACATCGGGTTCCACCTGCTCAACCCGGGCATGCCCCTGTTGCAGGAACCGCCACGGTAGCGGCGGTCCCGGCGGCCGTCAGGGGAGGCCGCCCACCACGTACACGGTTCCGGGCGAGTTCGGGGCGATCGCCGAGATCAGGAAGTCCCGGGCGCCGTCGCCGTCGAGGTCTCCGATCGCGACCGCATCGAAGCCCATGTTCTCGCCGGCCGTCGTGCTCGTGAATGTCCGGACCAGCGAGCCGTCCGCACCCGAGAACAGATAGGCCTTCCCGGCGTCCTGACCGCCTTCGTCGGCGAGCCACGCGGCGAGGAAGAGGTCGCCGACGCCGTCGCCCGTGACGTCGGGGATCCCGCGGCCGATGCCGAACCCCTCCCCGGCCTCGTTCCCGTCGAAGGTATGCAGGACCGATCCGTCGGCGCCCGAGAGAGCGTATGCGCGGCCGGCGAACGCGGCGGCGCCGCTGTTCTGGATGTCCGAGACGTAGACCTCGGGCACGCCGTCGCCGTCGAGGTCTCCGGGGCTGTTGATCCAGAACTGGCCCAGCACCGACCCGGTCGCGTCGGAGTCGAATGTCCACAGCGCGGCGCCGTCGGACCCCGAGAACGCGTACACCCGCCCGCCGCCGCCCGGCGCGCCGACGGCGAAGTCGGGGACGCCGTCGCCCGTGAGGTCGCCCACGCCACCCACGGCCGATCCGAACTGTCCGTTGGCCCGGTCCCCGTCGACCGAGTAGAGGACGGCGCCGGTCCGGCCCGAGAACACGTATACGCGGCCGCCTCCGTTCGTGGCGCCGTCCACGTTCGAGGCCGCCACCAGGAAGTCGTCGGCGCCGTCCCCATCGATGTCGCCCAGCCGTCCGACGCCGTCCCCGAACTGGTCGCCCGCGCTCTCCCCCGACAGCGCGTGAAGCGTCGCACCCGTGGCGCCGGAGTACACGTACGCGGCCCCCGCGCCGCCCGACGGGGCGCCGGCGACGATGTCCGGCGTCCCGTCGTCATCGACATCGCCGGCGAGATCGAGCGCGTCGCCGAGCCGCTCTCCCGCGTCGCCCGTGAAGCGGTGGAGCTCGTCGCCGCTCGCGCCCGAGTAGACGTAGACGCGGCCCGACGAGGCCCCGCCGGCCGAGCTCGTCGGGGCGCTCACGGTGAAGTCGTCGACGCCATCGTCGTCGATATCGCCGAGCCCCTCGATCAGCCAGCCGAACTGGTCGCCCGCCGACTCGCCCGTGATCGTCATGACCGGGTCGAAGGAGACGATCGTGACGACGCTCGCGTTCGCGGCCGATCCATCGTTGTTCCGCGGGTTCGCGTCCTCGGACGTCGTCGTGGCGCTCGCGGTCGCCGAGAGCGGGCCGATCGGCGGGGTGTCGACGGAGAAGGTGTGGGTCACGTTCGCGCCGGCCGCGATCGCGCCCGCGGGCCACGCGATCGCGCCCGCGTCGTACGACCCGCCGTCGGAGATGGAGGGCACGGAGAGCCCGCTCGCCAGCTCGACCGTGACCGTCACGTCATCGGCCGGCGCCCCTCCGATGTTCCTCGTCTGGACGGTATACATCGCCGAAGCGCCGGTGGCCCGGTCGCCGGGGCCCGAGAGCGAGACGAGAAGGTCCGGTCCGCCCGACGGGGGCGGGGGAGGAGAAGGCGGTACGGGTCCTGAGGCGCCGCCACCGCATGCGGTGAGCGCCAGGGTCAACGACAGGATGCGTGCCGGCTGCATGATCGCACCTCGCTCTTCGATGAGTGAGGCCGGATCATCGGGTCAGCCCGTGCCGTCGTCGTGCGATCGGTGACGGGCGGTCGATCGGCCGGGACGAGTGGTCGCGTGCGCGGGACGGGCGTAGAGGCCCCCGGGCCCCTACGACCCGCACCCTCCCATGAGCTCGCTTCGGAACCCGCGGCTGACCCCGAGGCGGTCTCCGTTGTCGAGGATCGCCAGATACGTGCTGCCGAACCACGGCTGGATCTCGCGCACCCGGCGGACGTTCACGACCCGCGAGCGGTGGATGCGGACGAAGCAATCCGGGTCGAGCCGTGCCAGAGTGCCGCTGAGCGTGGCGCGGATCCGGTAGACCTCGCCGCCGGCGTGCACCCGCACGTAGTTGCCGTCGGCCTCGATCCAGTCGACCTGCGCGGGTGCGAGGAAGCGCACGCGCTCGCCGTCGCGTACGGCGATCCGGGTCAGCGACCGCGGCGTGGCATCGTCCTCCGTCGGGCGCCGTCCGTCCCCCGGCCGGGTCGCAACGACGGCGCGCCGCGTGTCGATCGCGTAGAAGGACGCCACGATCGCCGCATAGACGGCCATGTTGAGCGGGATGAACTCGGGGAAGAGCCATTCGAACTGGGCTCCGAAGGTCGCGTAAGCGGGGGCCGGGCCGCAGAGCAGGCGCCCGGCGGCGGAGAGGGCCGCGTGGGCGACGGCCGCGGCCACCGCGATCGCCCCGTGGATCCCGAGGCAGCGGGGGATGCCGACCTCTCCCGGTCGTACCCGGGCGACGAGCCACGCCGCGGCGGGGATGACGGGGAGCCACGCCGCCCAGGGGACGGCCTCGAACGCCAGGTATCCCCACCCCGGGTCGAAGTCGCCCGACACCCGGTAGCGCAGGAAGCTCGTCGCTGCGTCGAGAACCCCCATCCCGACGAGCAGGGTCGCCGCCAGCCCGATCGGCAGGCGGGCGGGGTCGGTCGATTCGGAGCGGGTGCTCGAGTTGCTCATGAACGCGTTCTCCGGTCGAGTGGAACCGCGGCGGAGGCGTCACCGCCCCGGCCTTCACCCGACAACGCCCGATGCCCCGCCGTTCTTACGTCATGCGCCTCCCTCGATGCGGGCGATCATCCGCGTCGCATTCGTGTTCGATGGATTGAGCGCCAGCGACTTCTCGTACAGCTCGATGGCGCGCTCGCCGTCCCCGGCGTTCATGTGCACCTCCGCGAGGCTGTCCCACACGTTCCACGAGTTGGGGTAGGATTCGGCGTTCAGCTCGAAGACCTTCTTCGCGGCGGCGAGGTTGCCGGCTCCCATGAGCGCGTATCCGACGGCGTTCACCTCGATCTCGGTGAACAGACCGGCGGTGGCGGGCGCCGTCTTGAAGTCGCGGTATGCGGCCTCCAGCCTCTCGATGCCGCCGGCGCGCAACGCCGCGGCCATCACGTCGCTGATCGACGGGAGCTTCACCACCCGCACCGTGCTTTTCGGCACAGGCGGTATGGCCAGCCCCGGAGGGCTCCGGTTGATGTAGTCGTTGATGTACAGACGGTCGCCGGCAGCGCCCGCGGCGATCCCGTTGGGAAAGGTGAACGTGGCCTCGAGCGCCGGGCCGTCCATCTCGCCGGCAGCGCCCGTCCCGGCGAAGAGCGTCACCTGGCCGTCGAGACCCACGCGGTAGACCCGGTGCCCCCGGAAGCTCGTCGCGTACAGGTCGCCCCGGGCGAACGTGATGTGGCCGTTCCCGCCCCCCGGCAGACGCGCGAACTCGGACACCTCGCCGTCGGGCGACACGCGGAGCACCCGGTCATCGCCGAAGTTGACGACATACAGGTTGCCGTCGGGCGCCCGGGTGATGCCGTTCGGACAGGCGAACAGCGGGCTCTCGGCGAACGTCGTCACCTCGCCGCGCGGGACGGCCCGCGAGATCGTGTTCGCCTGGCAGTTGCACACGTACAGAGCCTCCGGAGTCCAGGCCACTCCCACCGGTCCGGCAAGCCCCTCGACGACGATCTCCTGGTCGCCGTGCCGGTCGATCCTGGTGATGTGGTGGCCGTTGAAGCTCGCCTGATAGAGGTTGCCCCGCGCGTCGACCGCGTTGCCCGACGCGCCGTACAGACCGGTCGCGAACACCTCCGCTCGGCCATCGGGGTGGATCCGGTAGACGGTCTCGCGGAAGTCGGCGCTGTAGATGAACCCGAGCGCATCGACCGACACGCCGCCGACGGCGCCGACGAGCGTGTCGCCGACGGTCGACACCCGGGCGCCCGCCGCGACGCCGGGCGCCGTCTGGGCGCTCGCCGGAGCGGACAGGGTCGCGGCGCCAGCGGCGATCGCCGCGACGAGGATGGCGACGATCGACCGGCTCGCCACGGGCTCGACCTCACGCTGCAGGGAGCGCGCGGCCGCGGTCGGTAGCGGACACATGCCGATGAACTCCTCTCGCTCGGTGGCCGGTGGCCACGGGCGGCCCCGAGAGCGCGGGGGACGATGCCGCGGGGACCGAAGGTGAGACGATGACGTCCGGGAGAATCCGACCGGCAGACCTCCCCCTGAAACCCGGCGCGGTCCGCTCTCGTCATCCCCACTACCCTTGACGCTCTAGGGTAGAAGCTGCATTCTTCCTCGTGTCTACCCTAGACTGTCTAGCCATATGGAGGGCCGTGGTGGCCGAACGAGATCGCGGGTTTTTGCAGGGGACGCTCGACGTCCTGATCCTGAAGACGCTGTCGTGGTCGCCGATGCATGGGTACGGGATCGCGAGCTGGATCGAACGCTCGACCGACGACGCGCTCAAGATCGAGGACGGCTCGCTGTATCCCGCGCTGCACCGCATGGAGAGGAAGGGCCTGATCTCGTTCGAGTGGCGCATCACCGAGAACGGCCGGCGTGCCAAGTATTATGCACTGACCGATGAGGGGCGAGGGAAGCTGAGACGCGATGCGCGCGACTGGGCCTCGTTTGCCGAGGCCGTGGCCAAGGTCCTCGGCCGGGCCGGGCCACCCGCGGCGGCCGAAGCATGACGCACGAGCCGGCCTGGCGCCGCTATCTGCGCTTTCTGGGTCCCGACCCCGCGGCCGATCTGGACGACGAGCTCGAGTACCACCTCGAGCGTCGCGTGGAGGAGTACGTGACGCGGGGCATGGATCCCGAGGCCGCCCGGCGGGAGGCTGCCCGCCGCGTGGGCGATCTCGACGCCGTGCGCCGTGAGTGCGGGGACATCGCGTCGCGGAGCCGACGGGATCGCGGGCGGAGGGAGTGGCTCGACGCCCGCACGACGGAGGTACGCCAGGGGGCGCGACGTCTCCGGCGGCGTCCCGGCTTCGCTTTCGCCGCAGCCCTCACCCTCGCGCTCGGGATCGGCGCGACCGCGAGCATATTCGCCGTCGTGAACGGCGTGATCCTCACGCCTCTCGCCTTCGACGACCCGGACCCGCTGGTCTCGGTGAACCACACCGCGCCCGGTCTGGGATTCGAAGAGGTCTTCCAGGCCGACGCGACCTACTTCACCTACCGCACGCACAACACGACGCTCGAGGATCTCGCGCTCTGGACTCCCGAGCGGGTGTCGGTGACGGGGGAGTTCGAGCCGAGGGTGGTCCCCGCGCTCGGCGTGACGGATGGCCTTCTGCCGTTGCTGCGGGTCCGGCCCGTGGCGGGGCGGATCTTCCTTCCGTCGGACGATTCCCCCGGGGCCCCGGGCACGATCATGCTCGGCGCGCGGTTCTGGCGCGAGGCGTTCGCGGAGGATCCCGGGATCGTCGGCCGCACGCTCGACGTGAACGGCGTGCCGCGCGAGGTCATCGGAGTGCTCCCGGCGGGGTTCTCGATCCTCGACAATCGGCCGGACGTCCTGTATCCGCTTCGGCTCGATCCGGCGACCGCGCGCCTCACCAACTTCAGCTACGACGGACTCGGGCGTCTGAGGCCGGGCCGCGACCCCGAGGACGTGGCGTCCGAGCTCACCGCGCTCATCCCGACGGCGCAGGAGGAGAATCCGCGCGGGATGCCGCCCGACATGCTGGCCGAGTCGGGGCTTGCGGCGGTCGTGACCCCGTTGAAGGACGAGGCGGTCGGCGGCGTGCGGCGCGTCCTCTGGACGTTGTTCGGGACGGTCGCCGTCGTGCTCCTCATCGCCTGGGCCAATGTCGCGGGTCTGTTCATGGTGAGGGGTGAGGGGCAGCAGCAGGAAGTCGCCGTCCGGGCCGCGCTCGGGGCCGGTCGCCGGGCGGCTCGCGGGATGCTCGTCGAGAGCTGGCTTCTCGGGCTCGTCGGCGGGTTGCTCGGCGTCGGTCTCGCGTGGGCGGGCGTGCGGCTGCTGATCGCGCTCGGGCCCGAGGCGCTGCCGCGGCTCGACGAGATCGGCGTCACCGGCGAGGTCGTCGCGTTCGCCCTCGCCCTCGCGGTGATCTCGGCGACCGTCCTCGGTCTGCTGACGGTCCGCCGGTTCGGGCGGCCCGAGTTGAACGTCGCTCTCCGCGATGCCGGCCGGGGTGGGGGCGCCGGGCGCTCTCGTCAGCGGCTGCGGAGCGCGCTGGTGGTGTCGCAGATGGCGCTGGCGCTCGTCCTCCTCGTCGGCGCCGGGCTGATGGTGAGGAGTCTGGGCGCGCTGCGCGACGTCCACCCGGGCTTCGAGGACCCGTCCGGGGTGTTGACCTTCGAGATCGCGATCCCGGCGAGCGAGGTGAGCGAGCCGGAGGATGTCGCTCCGATGTTCGAGCGCCTTCTCGAGTCGGTCGCCGCCGTGCCGGGCGTCGAGTCGGCGAGCCGGGGGGCGCACCTGCCGCTACTAGGCGGTCTGCGACCGGAGGACATCGTCCTTCTCGAGGATTTTCCCGACGCGCCGGGCGCGGCGCCGAAGATCCACCGCACGAAGTGGATCGCCGGCGACTACTTCGAGACGATGGGGAACCCCGTGCTCGCGGGACGTCCCATCACGTGGGCGGATGTCCGCTCTCG
This sequence comes from Gemmatimonadota bacterium, assembly GCA_033720355.1. GTDB lineage: Bacteria > Gemmatimonadota > Gemmatimonadetes > Palauibacterales > Palauibacteraceae > Palauibacter. Next base: position 2,133 of record JAWWCR010000178.1, on the reverse strand, counting down.
CGCGAACGTGGTCGTCATCACCGAGGACGTCGCGCTCCGCTACTGGGGAGACGCGCGATCGGCGGTCGGACGCCGGCTGCGGAACGAGCCCGACGTCGAGTGGCGCGAGATCGTGGGAGTCGTGGGCCCCGTCCACGACGACGGACCCGATCAGGATCCGGTCGGCATCGTCTACTGGCCGCAGCAGCAGACCGGATTCTGGGGGAACGAGCTGTACTCGCCCCGCCGCATGTCGTTCGTGCTGCGGATGTCGGGGACCAGCCCGTCGGGCGCCGCGGGTGCGGTTCGCAGCGCCATCTGGGGCCTGAACGCGAACCTCCCGGTCGCGAACCTCCGCACGCTCGAGGACATCGTCCGCGAGTCGGTATCGCGAACGTCCTTCACGGTGGTCATGCTGGCCACGGCCGCGGCGGTCGCGCTGCTGCTCGGCGTGATCGGTCTGTACGGCGTGGTGTCGTATGCCGTCGCGACCAGGACGCGCGAGATCGGCGTCCGCATCGCGCTCGGCGCCCGCCGACGCGAGGTGATCGGGATGGTCGTGGGGCAGGGGACCCGGCTCACCGTGCTCGGTCTCGCGATCGGGCTCGTCGGGGCTCTCGTGGCCACACGGATCCTGTCCACGCTGCTCTTCGGCGTGCGGACGGTGGATCCGCCGACGTATGCGGCAACCGCGGCGGTTCTCGGCGTGGTCGCCGTCCTCGCGAGCTACCTGCCGGCGCGCCGGGCGTCGCGGATCGAGCCGACGGAGGCCCTCCGGCACGAGTAGCCGGCCGGGCGGGGCTCGCCCCCCGGGCACGCGGACGCGATACTCCCCGGATGGACGACCGGCCCCCACTCCGCGAACGGATCATGCGGCGGCTTCGCGCCGCGAAGGACATCTACGAGGGCATCTACATCGCGCCCTACCGCTCGACGATCCACCGCGAATACCTGCGGCAGCACGATGCATTCCTGCTCATGGGGTTCTCGGATCTGCTGGGCGTGCCGAACCCCGTGCAGTTCTACATGCTCGAGTCCTATCCGGCGCTGATCGACGAATTCCACGAGTGGCACGTGCGGATGGGGATGGAGCACCCGCCGGAGGGCGGCTTCCGCTGTTGCTGACGGATACGGTCGACCGACCGATCCTGTTCTTCGGCGGCAAGGGCGGCGTCGGAAAGACCACGATGGCGAGCGTCGCCGCGCTCGAGCTCGCCGGGAAGGGGAGGAAGACCCTCCTCGTGTCGACCGACCCGGCCCACTCGACGTCGGACATCCTCCAGTACGAGCTGGGTCCGAGGCCCCGCCCCGTCATCGCCGACTGCTGGGCGATGGAGCTCGACCCCGAGACCGAGGCGGATGCGTACGTCGAGGGGGTGAAGGCGCGCATCGCCGAGGCGGCTCCGCCCCGTCTGCTCGCGGAGGTCGAGCGACAGGTCGACATCGCGCGCGTCTCGCCAGGCGCCGTCGAGGCGGCCCTCTTCGACCGGTTCACGCGGATCCTCGAGGAAGAGGGGAGGGACTTCGACCGGATCGTGTTCGACACGGCCCCCACCGGTCAGACGTTGCGTCTGCTGTCGCTGCCCGAGCTGATGACCGCCTGGATGAGTGGTCTCATCCAGCGTCGGAAGAAGGTGGGCGCGCTGGCGAAGATGTGGCGAAACGTCGCGGGCTCGGAGGCCTCGGCCGCCCAGGCGGACGACCCGATCCTCGGGGCGCTCGAAGACAGACGCGGCCGCTTCCACCGCGCGCGCCAGGCCCTCACCGACCCGAAACGCAGCGCGTTCGTGTTCGTCGTCACCCCCGAGCGCCTGCCGATCTGGGAGACCGAGAACGCGACCCGGGCGCTGTCGAAGCACGGGATCCCGGTGGGCGCGATCATCGTGAACCAGATCCTCCCCGAAGCGTCACCCGACGAGGCCGAAGCCGGGTTTCTGGCGGGTCGGCGGGCCCGCCAGGGCGAATACCTTGCGAGGATCCGCGAATCCCTCGGAGATTGGCCCCTTCTCGGCGTCCGCCTTCAGGAGACCGACCCCGTCGGCGTCGATGCCCTCAAGCTAGTCCGCACGGAGGTTCTCGCATGAGCTCGATCGTCCTCCTGGTCGTCGGCGTCAGCGCGTTCATCACGGGGTACATGATCTACTCGAGGTTCGT
>JAWWCR010000177.1:0-9370 GCA_033720355.1 Gemmatimonadota bacterium | reverse complement strand
GCACTGCTGCCGGTCGCCGCTGTTTGGGTTCCCGAGGGCGGACGACTCCTGGCGGCGCGCGGCGACACGATCTGGGTCGAGCAGACGGGCCCTCTGGAGATTCCTCGGGTCGTGCGGTACACACTCAGCCCATAGCGCACCGTCCGCGCCGAAACGGAGAAGGGCGCACGGTCGCCCGGCGGGTCGTAGGTTTACGGCATCGGGCTCGATTCGCCGGGCCGGAACCCACGCCGCAACGAAAGGACCGCCGTGCTCGCCACCGCCCGCCACATCCTCGTGGATACCGAAGAACAGGCCGAGCAGCTCAAGGCCGACATCGAGGGCGGAGCCGACTTCGCCGACGTCGCCCGCGAACACTCGAACTGCCCGTCGAGCCGTGACGGCGGCAACCTGGGGTCGTTCGGGAAGGGCCAGATGGTGCCCGAGTTCGAGGAGGTCGTGTTCAGCGCCGAGGTCGGGACGGTTCAGGGCCCGGTGAAGACGCAGTTCGGCCACCACCTCATCGAGGTGACGAACCGGACCGACTGACCCGCAGGGGCGCGTCCCGCGAGGACCGCGCCCGCGCTTCAGGCCGTCTCCTCGTACTCCGGGTCGGCATGCTCGCGGACCGTGCTCCCCAGCGCGGGGTGTGCGCGGTGCATGTACAGACCGATCGCGACCGCGGCCAGCGCGTTCGCCCCGATCAGCGGCCATCGGTCGAGCAGGTGAGCGTTCGCCTGGCCGACGAACGACAGGACCATGAAGCTCACGAGCACGATCGTCATCACGGCGAAGAACGCGCCATACCAGATGATCGGATGCAGCTCGACCTCGTGGACGATCCACGCCGCCGCCATCCCCACCGCGAGGAAGACGAGCAGGTGGAACCCGTTGTAGGCCATCACGGGCCCCGCCACGACCACACCCGGTGTGGGATCCCCGAAGCCTCCGATCAGGATCTGCCCGAGCAGCGAGGGCGTCTGAAAGAGCGCCCTGCCGTTGATGAGATCCAGAACGGCGATGAACACTACCACCGCACCATAGCCGATCAGGCCCGCGGTGAGCCCTTCGACCATCACGTCTCTGCGGGTCGACATGGCGACCTCCTTCCGGCGCCCGATTGTCCACTGGAGCGCCGGCTCAACGGAGGTGCCGACTTCGTGCCCGAACGCCGCGTCGAAACGGTCGTTGCGGATTTGCGCGCCTGGATTGAGGATCCGCTAACGCGGTCCCCCGTATCCGTCTGACCGCGCCGCGACGGAACCGCCCGGGAGGGATGCACCCGGCGGGACACTTTGCCCCGCCCTGGTGGTCAACCGGACCCGTGGAGACCCGAAAGGAGATCGAGGAGCGCCTCGAGGTCGCCGGGAGGGATACCGCGGTACTCCGCCTTCCGGCGAAGGACTGCGGACGAAAGCGAATCCTCCACATCCTCCAGACCGAGGACCCACGCCCGAATCTCCTCGCGCTCCCGGCGGGATCCGACTCCGTCGAGCGGGTAGCGCGGGCTGCCCTCGCCGGCGATGGAGTGGCACCGTGCGCACCCGAGGCCATCGTAGACGGCGCGGCCCGCTGCCCCGGCCGACACCGGCATCCGTGCAGGCGTCGGCGTCGCGTCCCCCACGGCGGGCTGCGCCACCTCCTCTCCGGCGGGCGGGTTCTGGAGCCGCGCGAACAGCAGCGCGAGCCCCGCGATCACGACGATAGTCCCCGCCGCGATCCATTTGGCCAGGCGTTCCCTCATCGACTCCTCTCGCGGTGCGTGCCGCCGTCGCGACGCGTCAGACCATGTTGAACAGCTCGAAGTGCACCCGACGCAGCGGGACGCCCTGGTCGCGCAACGCCTTCTGGACGGCCTCGCTCATCGGTGTCGGACCGCAGATGAAGTAGTGGAGCTCCGACGCCCGCGGCGGAAGAGCGCGACGTACGATCTCCCCGGTAATCAGCCCGCGCTCGCCGGTCCAGCCCTCGGGCGGATCCTCGAGCACGTGGACCACCCGCAGGTCGAGTCGGGAGCGAAGCGCCTCGAGCTCATCGCGGAAGATGACGCTCTCCCGGTCGGCGTTCCCGTACACGAGGACCATAGGGCGGCGGTCACCCCTGTCGGCCAGGGTCCGCAGCATGCTCATGATCGGGGCGATCCCCACGCCTCCCGCGACGAACACGAAACCCGGCGCGGCGGGATGATTGTCGGGGCTGAACACGCCGTGCGGGCCGTCGAGGTACGCCGTGGCCCCGGCCTCGGTGTCCTTCACGGTGCGGGTGAAGTCCCCGAGCTCCTTGATCGTGATCGCGAGGCTGCCGGGATCCTCCGCGCTGCCCGAGAGGGAGAACGGGTGCTCCCTGAACCGGAACGGAGAGCCGCCGAGCGTGAGCCACACGAACTGTCCGGGACCGAACGTCAGCCCCGCGTGACCCACCGGCTCGAACGTCAGGGTCCAGGCGTCTCCGCGCTCGGCGCGCACCTCCGTCACCCGATAGGGACGCCGGAGGAGCCTGGCCGGCTTGACGAGCCGGACGTACACGATGAGGAGCACCCAGAAGACGCTGTATGCGATCCACAGAATCCGCGTCCACCGAACGCTCGTGTAGTAGCCCGCGCCCTGGATGTGGAGCGCGGCCAGCACCACCGCGGCGGTCGAAACCACGCCGTGGAGGATGCGCCACCGGTAGTACTCGATCCGCAGGGCGCGTCGCCACAGCGACGTGACGACGACGAGACCGAAGAGGAATAGAGCCAGGCGCCCCGCCGTCATGTAGCCCGGGGCGCTCGTCGGGCTCGCCGGCCCGAGGGCATCGGGGAAGCCGGTGCGGAGGATCGCGTAGTGGGCGACGACGAGGAGGAGACCGCCGACTCCCACCCACCGGTGGAACTGGTAGATCACGTCGATCCCGAAGGGCGCGCTGGCGCGCCGGAAACGGGCCGTCAGCGCGAACTGGATGCCCATGACGGCGAGCCCCGCGAACCCCAGCCCCATCGAGAAGTCCCACCAGAGACCCGCTCCCTCCCTGGCCGGCGCGGCCAGCAGTACGAGGAGGGGAAAGAGAACGAGAAAGAGGTAGACGCTCGTCCACCACAGAGCGCGCGCGATCGCCCTGACGCGACCCCCACCGGCGCGCGGTCGTGGGTCTGGAGCCGGTGAGCGGGCGGTCCCGCCGGGGCGGGTCAGCTCCCCGCCCCCTCCCTCCCCATGTGACGGCGGCATGCCTGCCACCACTCCTCGCCGAACGGGTCGGGGCCGTGGCCCTGTCCGTCATCGAGGGCACCGCAGGCCTCCCACGCCTCGAACGCCCCGGCCGCGTACTCGATGATCTCGAGCGCCGCGGCGATGCCGGACGCCTCGAGGACCTCGACCTCGCCCGGCCCCTTGTAGTTGCCGAACCAGGTGGCGACAATCTCGACGACGCCGGGGAAGCGCGCCCGCAGGTCCTCGAGAGACGCGATCTCGCTGAACACGCCCTCGGATTCGACGACGAGAAGCTTGTCGTCCTGCTCGCCTCCGTCGAGAAGGCGCAGGACACCGATCGGGCGGGCCGCCACCACCGCGCCTCGCTCGCGCGCCGGCCCCAGGAGCAGCACGTCGAGCGGGTCACCGTCACCGCCCATGGCGCTCGGCAGGAGGGTACGCGGGATCAACCCGTAGTTGGCCGGATACGGCAGGTAGCGGATCACGCGCGGCTCGCCGTCCTCGAGCTCCCACTCGAGACCCTCTCCGGTCTTCTCGGCCTGCCACTTCGCGTTGGTGCCGGCCGGGATCTCGACGACGACGTTCACGACGCCGGGGGCGCCGAAGGTCTCGTGACCGCTCACCAGGTTGCGCTCGGCGGGAAGCCTCAGGGGGTCGGCGACCGCGGGCGCGGGGGTCGCCGCCGTATCGGCGGCGGGGCTCGCATCCGGCGGGGTCGCGCAGCCGTTCAGGCCCACGGCGATCAGTGCCAGGACGGCCGCGGCCTCCCGCCCGGCGAGCCGCCGCTCGCAGAGCGCCGCCCCGGCGAGGACCCCCACGGGTCCGACGAACAGCATCGCGACCGGGTACCAGCCTTGATCGCCGCCGGTCCCCGCGGCGCGGAGGCTGATGAGCGCAGTGACGGCCAGGAACGCCACGAGGCCCGCGAGCGCCCCGCCATGCAGGAGAGGGCGTCGGGGCGCGGCGAGCGCGGTCAGGTACCCTGCGACGGCCGCCACGAACAGCCTCGCGGCCAGGTTGGTCGCCAGGAACCCGGTGGTCACGGCATCCGCCGCCTCCACCCCCGTGGCGGCGACGATCCCCCGCCCCGCCGCGACCGAACCGATCGTGAGAGCCACGAACCCGAGGATGACCGCGGCCACGCTTCTGAGCAGGGTGGCGTCGGCCATGCTGGCGACGATGTCGGCGGCGCGCTCGAGATCGTCGGGCCGTTCGCTCTCACCCGTTTCGGCCGCGGTCACGGTCCCGAAGCGGCGGGCGGGCGGGCGCTCGACCCCCGGCTCGGTGCGCCGGGCCCCCGGGTCGTTGCCCTCGGCCTCCGAGCCCGTCTGCTCGACCGTCACGGGCCGGCGTCCTCCGACCCCGCCGCCGCGTCGTCCGCCTCGGCCGACGAGCCCGCGCGGCCGGCCTCCTCGTACGCCAGCTCCATCAGACCCGCCACGAAGTCGTCGTAGCGCGCCGCGCGCTCGTCCGGGGGCAGATGCGAGACCCGGCGCGAGAAGTGGCCGCGGTACTCGGACGAGTCGAACTCCGCGATCGTCTCCTCCAGGGTGAGTCCGCCGCGGACCCCGGCCCGGGCGGCGTCGACCACGGCGCCCGCGAACCGCATCTGGGTGGTGAGCATCCCCCGGTCGCGGAGCACGGGGCCGTGCGCGCCCAGCATGACCGTCGCGTCGAGCCGCGAGGCGGTGTGAAGCGCGCCGGCCCAGCCCGCCATCGATCCGTCGTCGAGATACGGGAATCCGTCCTCGATCAGGTCGCCGAGCGCCATCACGCCGAGATCGGGCAGCAGGACGATCACGTCGCTTCGCGTGTGCGCCGGACCGACGCCCAGGATGGTGACGCGCGGCTCCGCCTCGTGGAGCCGCATGTCCGCCGACACATCCACAGTCGGGGCGACGAGGCGGATCGCGCGTCGCGCCTCGAGCGCCGCCCGGGCTTCCTCGATCTGGCCGGGCAGCGCCTCGATCTCCTCCGCCGTGAGAGGGGTCCCGTCGTCGCGCGCCCCTTTCTCCAGCCATCCTTCGGCCGTCGCGATCCTCTCCTCGCGGTCGGAGATCTCCTGATCGAGCCTCGCCCGGCCGTGCGTCCGCATGTCTGCACCTGTGTACTCGCCGCCGATGATCTGGATGTCGGGGAACGCCTCGCGGAAGATGGCATTCCCGTGCACATGGTCGCCGTGCCAGTGGGTGTTCACGAGGTAGCGGACAGGGAGATCCGTGAGGCCGCGAACCGTCTCGAGCAGGCGGCGCGCCGACTCGTCGTCGTGCCGGCTGTCCACGACCAGGACGTGGTCGGTGCGGATCACGATGAGCGATGCGGCGTACTGCGAGGGCGAGATCCCCTCGCGTACCACGGTCGCCCACACGCCATCGGTGACCTGCTCGAGCTCGAAGATCTCGTCGACCGGCTGGTCTGACGGGCCGCAACCGCCGATCATCATGGGGATCAGGCACAGGAGCGCGGCGATGCCCGACAGACGTTTCGACCCGTTCGTCCTGCTGGCGTTCGTTCCGGCGATCACGTTCGTCGTCCTTCTCATCTACGTGCGGGGCTATGACGGCTGGGGCGCGTGGGCCGCGGCGCCGCTTCTTCTGGTGCCCCCGGTCGTTAGCCTCCCGATCGCGTGGATCGGGGTGCGTCGGGTTCTCGCGGAACGTACGCGCGGTGCGATCCGGGGCGCGACGGTGCTGCTCACGCTCGTGGCGGCCGTTCCGCTGCTCTGGCTCGGCTGGCGACTCGTCGTCACCTCCCTCGGGTAGCGGTTACCGGCTACGGTGCCTCGCCCGATGCCTTACGGCGCACCGCACTCCACCACGTTCGGGGCGGCACCCGCTCGCCGAACCCCAGCCGCGCATCCAGCCACCTCATGAACCCCCGGAGCGGCGTCCCGGCCAGACGGCGGCCGGCGCGGGCCCACCACTTCGAATAATCCTTGTTGTATGGACAGACCCGCATGCAGATCGCGCAGTCGCTGTTCTGCGCGGTCCAGTAGCCGAAGCACTTCTCGCCGTCCACTGACCACTTCCGGACGCCCTTCAGGTTCGACTCGTTGTGCCGCTCGAGACTGGGCTCGCCGTCGGGGATCGCCCCGACCGGGCAGGCCGAGCTGCACCGCCGGCAATCGTCGCAGAACTGCTTGACGCCAAACCGGATCGGCCGATCGTGCGCGAGCGGCAGGTCGGTGAACACCTTTCCGAGCCGCACACGCGGGCCGAACTCCCTCGTGATCAGGAGCCCCAGGCGGCTGTACTCCCCCAGCCCGGCCTGGATGGCGAGCGGGATCGCGAGCGCCGAGTCGTTCATGCTGGCGACCGCCCTGTACCCGAGGTTTCGGATGTACTGGGCGAGCGACAGGACGACGAGCGCGTCGTGCGAGTACCCGAGACCCGTCGCCGCACCCGACAGCGCGGACGGGACGGTGCGCACCAGCTCGTAGTCCATGGCCTGCGCCGTGACGATCACCCGATCGAGACCGGCCGGGATGTCGTTCGGCCGCGCCGTCCCCGAGATGTCGCTGAACTTCTCGGTGTACATCCAGCGCTCATCGAACGCCGTAACCCCGACCAGGTCGGCCCCGAACCCGCGCGCCACGCGCTTGATCTCGGCGGCCGCGGCGGCGGGTGTCTCGAACTCGACCCGCTCCGAAGCGACGTCGCGCTGGAGGGTGAACGCGTCGGTGAAGCCCTCCCGACGGTCCTCCTCTTCATGGTACTCGGTGAAGATGTCGCTCACGTGCCACGACGCGTTCCGAAGGGCGTAGTCGCGCTGCGTGAACCCGTCGGCCTTCCGCCAGACCGCGAGTGGCTCGCGGTACGTCCGGTAGAACCGCTCCGCCTTCTCGCTGCGAATGCGGGGATCCCAGAACGAGCGCCGGAAGACATCGTTCTTCTGCGAGAACCTCTCGAAGTCCCCGGTGACCTCGAAACCGCTGTCGGAAGCGTCCATCCCGACCCCGACGTACCTTGTGAGCGTTCGTAGCGACCCGACCTCCCCGCCCGACCACGGTAGATGGGCGTCCCCCGACGGGAAACCACGCGCGAGAGAGCCGACGGATCGCGACCGAGACGCGAGGAAGCGGACGTTGAAGACCGGCACCGATCTCCAGACGATCCCCTACGTGGGGCCCCGAACGAGCGAGGCCCTCGAGAGCCTCGGCTACGCGTGCGTCGAAGATCTCGTGGGACAGGACCCCGCCGAGATGTATCGGCGTCTCGCTGTCGGAGAGGACTACCTCGACCGCTGCGTGCTGTACGTGTTCCGGAGCGCCGTGTACTACGCCGAGACGCCCGACCCGGACCCCGAGCTGCTCGACTGGTGGAAGTGGAAAGGAGTCGTCCACCGGAACGAGGCACCGGCCGCGTGAGCCGGGTCACGGTGTGGCTCGGGCTCGCCACGATCGCAGCCGCGGCGTGCGCCCCCAGCGGCCCCCGGGGCGTCCCGGTCGAACAGGAGCCCCGGCACCGGCTCGTCTCGGATCGGCCCGAGGCGCAGGTCCTCGATATCGCCATTCTCGGGAGCGACACGACGCTGTACCACACGCATGCACGCCCCATCGCCTACATCTGTCTGCGCGGGTCGCGGATGGCGACGCAACCGGCCGGCGGGGAGTGGACCCCGGCCGGCCAGGCGTGTGACCCGGGCTCGGCGTTCAGCAACCCGGAGTACGGTACCGCGCCGCTCACGCACCGTGTCGCGAACGACGGGACGGACGTGTTCCACCTGATCGGCGTTCAGCACCTCGGGGACGGGGCCGCCCCCGCTGCGCCCACCCCGACCCCGGCCGGCTCGGCGCTCGTCGAGAACGACTGGTTCCACGTGGTCGCGCACGATGTCACGCCGCCACCCGGTCGCGACCCCTACGGCGGTCAGCGGCAGATGCATTCGCACGCCACGCTCACCCTCCTCGTGCTCGTCGCCGACGGAGCGGTGTCGTCGATCGACGCGGCCGGAAGCGAGCAGTTCATCATGGAGCGCGGGGCGTGGACGTGGCTCGAGCCGGGCATCGAGCACGGGTTCGTCGCGATCGATGGCCTCCCGACCCGGGTCGTCGAGGTCGAGGTCCGGTAGGGGCCGCCGAGCCGATGCCCTCGGAGTCGTACGAGCGCATCTACGAGGCCGTCCGCCTCATCCCGCCCGGCCGCGTCGCCACCTACGGCCAGGTCGCGCAGGTCGCCGGGCTCGGACGTCACGCCCGGATGGTCGGGTACGCGCTCCACGCCTGCGACGAGGATGTTCCCTGGCACCGCGTGATCAACGCGCGTGGCGAGATCAGCGCGCGGTCAGACCCGTTCTACGAGGGGCTTCAGCGCGAACGGCTCGAGGAGGAGGGGGTGGCGTTCGACGATCGGGGCCGGATCCCGCTCGCGCGGTTTCGCTGGGAACGGGAGGACTCCCTGGAGGACCCCCGGCAGGACCCTTCGGGGGACCCACTGGTCGATCCCGGATGGTAGTCTCACCTTGTGGGCCGCCGGGCGACCCGGCGACCGGGCGGCCCCCCGACCGCGAGACCGGCTCGACCCGGCGATGCCCCGACCCCCCGCGAACGGAGATCTCATGAGCGCGACCGGTCCCGTCAACGACGAGCTGCGCCGGAAACGCGAGGCGGCCGAGGCGAAGCGCCCACCGGAGATCACGGCGCGCGTCCACCGCGCCACCGACGAGCTCGCCGCCTCGGGCATCATCGACGGTATTCCGAGCGTCGGCGATCGTGCGCCCACGTTCGCGCGTCCGAACCTCGGCGGAGACACGATTCGCCTGAGCGCCCGGCTCCGGCGGGGCCCCGTGCTGCTCAGCTTCTTCCGCGGCCGCTGGTGACCGTACTGCCGCGTGGAGCAGGCTGCTCTACAGGAACTGCTGCCGGAGATCACCGCGAAGGGCGCGACCGCCCTCACCCTGTCGCCGCAACTCGGCGAGTTCGCGCGCGCCTGGGCGGAGGAGGACGGCATCGAGTTCGACGTCCTCCTCGACCTCGGGAACCGGGTCGCGGACACCTATGGCCTCACCTTCTCGCTGTCCGATGACCTGCGCGACGTTTACGAGAGCTTCTTCAAGATCGACCTCGCGCGGTTCAACGGGGACGAGTCGTGGCAGCTCCCCATCCCCGCCACGTTCGTGATCGACACCGACGGGACGATCGTCTACGCGGACGCGCACCCCGACTACACCGTGCGCCCCGAGCCGGCCGAGGTCGTGGCGGCGAT
>JAWWCR010000176.1:0-9501 GCA_033720355.1 Gemmatimonadota bacterium | reverse complement strand
CCCGCAAAGGTCCCGACAGTAGGCGAGCCCGCCGGTAAGGGTCTCGCCAGTCCGGGGTCCCGCTAGTCTGTCCTGATTCGGAGATCCTGCGACAGATAGGCATCCCCTTGGGGGGCGCTACATCCTGTGGTTCGAAGTCTTTCCAGGGATTTCAGAACCGACAGGAGCAGCACCGTGACCCAAGGGGATGTGTTGTATCGGTATCGACTGCGGACGATGGCGCTGGCCGAGGAACTGGGCAACGTACGGGCGGCGTGCCGGGTGATGGGGATCCATGCGTCGACGTACTACCGGTGGAAGCGGGATCTGGATCGATACGGCCGGGAGATGCTGCGCCCTCGGGAGCGGAGACGGCCGCGGATGCCGAACGCGCTCTCGCCGCTGGAGGAGCAGCGAGTCCTGGCGTTCTCGCTGGCGCACCCTGGGTTCGGGCCGAAGCGGGTGGCTGCGGAACTGAGACGGCCGAAGTGGGGCGGGCTGGGGATCTCGGCGAGCGGGGTGTACCGGGTGCTGCGGCGCCACGGACTGAACACGCGAGGGAAGCGGTTGAGCTTGGTTGCGGGCTACGCGGCGCCCCCGGAGCCGGAGCCACGGCCGACGCCGCCGGTTCGCCACCTGAAGGTCGATCATCCCGGCGAGCTGGTGCAGTTCGACTGTTTCCGGATCGGACGGTTGAAGCAGACCAAGGGAGTCGTCTGGCAGTACACGGCGATCGACGTGGGAAGCGCGTATGCGTGGGCCGAGATCCACGTGACCCCGCACAACCCGTCGACCCAGCTGGCGTCGAAGCTGGCTCGCAGGGTGGCGCGAGACCTGAAGCGGTTCGGATGGAAGCTCGAGGCGGTGATGACCGACAACGGCGGCGAGTTCCGGTCGGGGCTGTTCCGAGAGACCGTAGCCGAGCTCGGGGCCGAACACCGCTTCATTCGCAGCGGCCGACCGCAGACGAACGGCTGCGTCGAACGGCTCCAGGGGACCATTCTCCAGGAGTGCTGGAAGCCGGCCTTCGCCCAGTACCTGGTACCAGGCTTCACGGGTCTCCGCCGCGACCTCGAGCGCTACCTTCACTATTACAACGAGGACCGGGCACACACCGGTCGCTGGACCCGAGGAAAGACGCCGATGGAAGTCATCGGCGCCAACAAGATCTGGTCAGGCCGATGAACCACCTGTCGCAGCTACTCGGGAACAGGACATCCTAGAAGCTGATCCAGACGCCGCCGTTGAACGATCGGCCCTCGAGCGGGGCCCAGACGTCGGTGATCCATCGGCCGTCCGGCGTCTGACTCGGACGCAGAAGCGGGTCGTAGCGGGTCTGCCGGGTGTCGAGGATGTTCTCGGCGTTCAGGAAGACGCGAAAGCGGCCGAAGCGCCGGTCGACGAGGATCCCGAGGATGAAATGCGGTTCGGAGGTGGTCCGGTAGGGATCGTCATCGACCTCCTGAAGCCCCGTGTAGTAGGCCTCGACGCCAATCCGACCGCGGCCCTCCTCCTCGAAGGCGCCGACGATACCCACCGAGTGCCGTGGCGTCAGAGGTACCTCCCGCCGCTCGGTCCCTTGCGGGTAGGGCTCGGTCGAGCGGAGGAACGCATACGAGCCGAAGAACCGCCACGGTCCCTCGCGGAGAGCGGTGAACAGCTCCGCGCCCCACGTGTGTACCGACCCATCGGTGGCGTTTCGGATGGTCAGGGTCCCGTCGTCGTTCCGCACGGTCTGGATGGGGTCGTCGATCGTCGACGCGAAGGCGCTGACGTTCATCTCGACGGGTCCGAAGGTTCGGCCCAGATCGACCATGGCGCTGCGTGCCCGCTCCTCGATCCACCCGACCGGCGGCGTCAGCTTCGACAGTCCGACCGCCTCGACCTCCTCGGTGAAGGGGGTCGGTGCGAAGAAGCCCGTGCCGCCCGAGATCCGGGCCACCCACTCGGCGGCTCGGGCCAGCGCGGATATCCGCGGGCTGAAGAACCCGCCGAATTCGTTGTGGTGATCGTAGCGGAGGCTTCCCGCCAGTGAGAGCCACGTCGCGACCTCGACCTCGTCCTGTGCGAACAGGGCCGGGACGGTGTAGTCGAAGGAGAACTGAGGGAGCTCGTAGTGGGTGTACGAATCGTGCTGGATCGCGGCCCCGACGACCCAGATGTGGCGTCCTCCCTGGCCCGACAGCGCGACCTCCCCGAACCCGGTCCGGTGCCGGTCGTCCTCGAGCGCCTCGCCGTAGAGGTGGTCGTGCCGCTGGAGCGATCCGGACGCCCGCGCCGACAGGACCTGACCGCCCGCGAACGCCTTCTGACCGATAAAGCCCACGTCCACCCGTCCGGTGTCCAGCGACTCGGTGTGCTCGGTGCCCGCCGGGGTCAGCCCACCCGGGACCGTCCCGCCGACCCGCTCCTCGAGCATCCCGCCCACGGTCAGCATCGCCGAGCCGCCGGTCCCGTCGTTCCAGAAAACGCGTGGCCGGGCCGAGAAGCGCCGGAACTCCGGGACGTCGGCCCATTCGTCGGAGTTCACGTCGTCGAAGGACTGGACGTGTCCGCCGGCCAGGAGCGTATAGCCCCACCGCTCGCCGAGGTCGTCGGCGAACCAACCGACCACGTCCGTCCCGCCCAGCGTGCTCAGGTTTACGAGCAGCTCGCGCGCCGGCTCGGGGCGACGCGAGATGAGGTTCACCACGCCGCCGAGCGCGGTCGGTCCGTAGAGCGCCGATGCCGCTCCCTTGATCACTTCGACGCGCGCGAGGTCCATCGGTGGCACCTGGAGCGGACCGAGCGCCCCGGCCTGACCACCGTATAGCGGCATACCGTCCGTGAGGATCTGAGTGTAGCGGCCCCGGAGCCCCTGGATGCGAACGCTCGCGCCTCCGAGAGCCGGCGCCGTGGGCTGGACGCGGAGCCCCGCCGTCTCGTTGAGCAGCATGGCGATGTCGCCGGGCGTCATGAGAAGCTTCTCCTCGACCTCCTCCCGCGTCACGGCCTCGATGCGTATCGGCACGTCCTCGATCCGGCGCTCGGTTCGACCCGAGGTGACGACGATCCCCTCCGACTCGACCGCCACCGGCGCGAGCGCGATCGTCACCGTGGTGTCGCGGAGGGCCGCGAGCACGAGCGGCAGCTCCGCGGGGCCGAAGCCGATTCGGTCGGCCTGGATGAGGTGCTCGCCGAGCCCGAGCTGGAGAAGTGCCACTCCCCGCGTGTCAGTGAGTGCCGCGAGGCCCGACGCCCTGATACGGACGCCTTCGATGGGCCCCAGCTCGCTCTCCGCCCGCACGACCACCGTGACGGTCTGCGCCGCCAGAGCGCTCGCGATCGGCATCGAGCCAAGCGCCAGGACTACGGTGGCGAGCCGGGAAAGGCCCCTCAAACGCGCGTTCCGCAGTGAGGACATGACAGGATGGCGCGCGCGCTGTCGGTCACGATCCGGTCGGCGGCGTCCAGGAGCCGCGAGACGTCGTCCGCGAGCCTGTAGAACACGAAGCGGCCGCGGCGCTCGCTCTCAACGAGGCCGCAACCCTGCAGACAGGCAAGGTGGTTCGAGGTGTTCGGTTGAGTGAGCCCCGTGCGTCGAGCGATCCGGTTCACGTTCAACGGGCCGGCGGCGAGCGCGTACAGGATGCTCGATCTGGACGGGTCGCCAAGTCCGTGGAAGAGCCTCGCGCGCCGATCGGCGAGGCCGGAGTCGACGGTAGCTGCCTCGACCGGGATGGCGACCTCCTCTCATATCATTATGCGCTGATATAAAGCCGGGAGGTCGAGCAGGCCAGTGCGAGATGTTCTCGTCGGGCGCGTTCGGCACTCCGTCCCCGGTGGCACCCGGTGGTCGCCGGGGAGCCGATACGGTCAGAGAATCGCCAGCGCGTAGCTCAGGAAGAAGATCCACACGTCGGCGAAGAAGATGTCTGCATCGAGGATCGTCAGGATGTCGTCGAGCTCCGAGAGGCCGAGCTGGCTGCCGTCCGGCGCCGTGGCGGTGAACCCCTGAAGCTGGCCCGCGACGAAGGTGGCCGAGAAGACCGCGAACGTCTCGCCCCCGAGCTCGAATTCCCCCGAAAATGCGCCCGACGCCTGAAACACCGAATGGTAGCGGACGGCGAACCCCGCCCCGGTCACCTCGAACTCGTGATCGATCCCGCCGCCCGACAGGCTCTCATCGAACGAGGAAAACTCGAAGCCGCGGTACGTGAACTCCGAATAGCTGAACGGCGGGTCGAGGAGCAGCCCGGCCGCGAGAAGCTCCGTGCCGTCGCTGAGGTCCGCGAAGAGCACCGTCTCGAGGTCGCCGGGTCCGTCGTCGATGATGTCCTCGTCCCCGATCAGGTTGACGAGGAGTTGAGGGATGTCGTCGATGACCGACACCGAGAAGATCTCGACATCGAAATCGACCCCCGAGAAATCGAGGATGTCGGTGGCGCCGGTCTCGACCAGCGGGGTCGCCGGCACACCCGTCGCGGGGTTCGTCACATACGTGATGAACCGGACCCCGTTCGAGGGCGCCGACCCGTCATCGTTCGGGTCGCGTACGTAGCCGTTTCGGCCCGAGTCCCAGATGTAGGTTTCGCCCCACAGCGAGGTGGGCACGCTCGCGTGCGAGACGGCCGGCCCGCCGGGGGCGCCCGACCGTCGAAGCAGGCTGCGTGTCGGGCGGGTCTCGAAGAGGTCGCTGCCGGCGTGTCTCACGAGGGCGCGATCGCTGCCGCCCCGGCGGGGCACGACGTCCATCGGGCGGGACGGGCCGTCACCGCCGTCCGCGGTGGCTACACGCGCGGCGATCTCCGTGTGCAGGCGCTGGAGGGCGACCGCGCCGGGCTGTTCGTGCGCCCGAGAGGTTCTCCACCCGAGTAGCGGGGTGCGCGGAGCCCGGTTCGGGGACGCCTCGATCAGCGTCGTGATCGCGTCGGCGAAGATGGCGAGCGTCTCGGCCCCGGCGTTCGATTCCACCCCGTCCTCGCGCGTCTCGGTCGCGGCGAGCGCGGCCTGTCCGAGCCCCGGTGGGGGCGGAGCGGGTGGCGGCGCCGGAGGGGGCACGGGTCCCTGCGGGTCGCCGCCGCCGCACGAGGCGACCGTGGCGAGCAGCGCGGTGGCGAGAAGCCGGCGGAACGGATCTGGAGCGAGCGGCATGTGGAACCTCCTCGAGCTCATCCGCCGGCGAACAAGCCGCGACGGAACCGCGGATGGGGCGAGTGCCCCGCCCACAGACCTGAACACGCAAGGTAACACGGCGAGCAGGTCACCCTGGTGGTCCGCGGGCGGGGTCGACCCCGCCCGCACCTCAGCCTAGTCTGGTCGCAACCCACGACGAGGAGAGTGGTGTGCGATTGCCCGAGGGTCGACGGCGCGGCGCGAGATGGTGACGCTCGAACGGTTCTGGCGACGGCACCGCCGGACCGTGCTCCGCGTCGCGATCGTCGCGATGGCCGTGCTCGCCGCGCTCAAGCTGGGCGACGAGTTCGACCGGCTCCTCTTCCGGCCGACGGCCGATCGCGGGGCGGAAGATCTCGAGAAGTTCGTCGAGATCACGCAGCAGTGGTTCTCGGGCCAGCCGACGTACCACGAGATCGAGGATGCGGTCTACCCGCCGGCGAGCTACACGCTGTTGTGGCCCCTGGCGGGCTGGCTACCGCTGGCCGCGGTCAGGTGGCTGTGGGGAGCGCTCTCCGTCGGCGCCCTCGCATGGCTGGGGTGGATCTTCGTGCGCGAGTCGGGCGCCGAGGGCCGCGACGAGATCGTCCTCGTCGTCCTCCTGCTGCTGTCGCTGAACGCGGTGGGGGCCACGATCGGGATGGGGCAGCTCGGACTTCTCCAGCTTCCACTACTCATTGCCCCGGTTCTGGCTCTTCGACGACGCCCCCCCAGCCTCGCGCTCGACCTGGCCGTAGCCCTCGCCGTCCTCTTCGCGCTCGTGAAGCCGAACGTCTCGGCGCCGTTCTTCTGGCTCATCCTGTTCATCCCGGGCCGGATCCGCCCGGCCGCGCTCGTGGTCACGGCGTACCTGCTGCTTACGGCGGTGGCGATGGCGCACCAGACGACCGGGGCCGGCCAGTTCACGGCCGCCGAGGTGACGACAGACTCGGTCCTCCGAGGACTGGATGGGCTGCGGTGGGGGGCGACCCACGGCGGGTACGGGAACATCCACACGTGGTTGGGTCAGGCCGGCCTCTCCGCGCTGAACCTGTCCGCATCGCTCGCGGTGCTGGGGGTCTTCGGGTTCTGGCTCCTGAAGAACCGCGCCGCAGACCCGTGGCTGTTGCTCGGGATCACGGGGATCGTGTCACGGATGTGGGCCTACCACCGTGTGTACGACGATCTCCTGATCCTCCTCCCGATGCTCGCGCTGTTCCGGATCGCGAAGGCGGGGACGCTCGAGTCTCCGCGAGTGGCCGTCGCCGGTTCGCTGCTCGCCATCACGGTGGTCGCCATGCTTGCTCCGGCGCGGGTCCAGCACTTCCCCCAGCCGTGGAGCGGGCTGTTCATCTGGGGGCACACGCTGGTGTGGCTGGCGGACCTGGTCTTCCTCGTCCACGTCGTGCGGAGCGGGCGAGTCGCCACCGCGTGAGGGGTCCATGGCGGTCCACACCGACGGTCAGTCGCCCAGCCGCGGCGCCTCCAGCTCGAACCCCGGGTATGCGTATCCCCCGATCTCGTTCTCGTCGACGAACGAAAGGTTCTGCCGGTACATGAGCTCGACGGACGGTCGCGGGTAGATACCGCTGACCGTCGCCGAAGCCATGTCCGACGAGGCGACCTCGTCCCGCGCCCGGTAGTTCGCGCTCTCCGGACGGTCGGAACACTCCACGAGCTGCATCATCCCCATGTCCTCGTGGGCAAGGATGTGGCAGTGGTGGACCCACGTGCCGACGAAGTCGTCGAACCGGGTGCGGAATACGACGCGGCCGCCATTTCGCGGGATCGGCACCGTGTCCATCCATTGCGGCGCGGGCAGCACGTTGTGGAGCTCTCCGTTCTCGTCGGGGACCTCGACGCGCAGCACCCACATCGGGTTCACGTGGATGTGGAAGGGGTGGTCGCTCGCCCGGGAGGTGATTGCGAACGCCCTTTCCTCCCGGTTTCGCCGCTGCCCTTCCGCCCGCGAGACGACGTAGGAGTGGAAGTGCTGGTTCCACGTGCCCGGACGCGGGAAACGCTCGCGGTCGGTGTACCCCCAGAGCGTCTGCGAGCAGTTGTACAGTACCCACTCTTCGGCGGTATCGACGAGGACACGTGCGTGTCGTCCGTACCCGGGCGAGAACTTGAGCGGGGGGCCGGGGTCGGGGTTCGCGGCCAGATCGAAATCGGGGTGGACCGCCATCGTCCGGGTGAGGTTTGGGAGGAGGACGTGCACGCCGTCCTCCACACCCCACAGACGATCCTCCAGCTCGGGGGTCGCCGCGGCCAGATCCGGCGGGAACGGGATCAGCGGAAAGGTCGCCCCACCGGTTCCCGAGTACGACAGCACCCGGGTACGCGCGGCGCCGGGCGCGACACCGGTGCGTGCGGCCTCATCGGGCCCGACGCGAAGCTCGTCCTCGGCGATCGGTCGCAACAGCCGGGGTACGTCGGGCAGGACCTCCCGTAGCGACAGCACGTCGAAGTCGCCGCCCTCGACCGGATCGCCGTCCACGTAGATGTAGCCGACGACGGTGTCGAAGTCGGGCTTGAAGAAGCCGCCCGGCCCTCCCTGCCGCACGATCTGGAGCTGCACCTGGAAGTTGTCGGTGTGGAGGTGGAGCTCCTTCGCGAGGACCGTCAGCGTCCTGCCGGCCCCGTCGAGCGGGGCCTTGAAGAAGAGGTCGGCCCGGTTCGCGTTCCCGAGAAACACCTCGTTCGGTCGCACGAACGCGCGTCCGAGGGACTCGCCATCGCGGAAGCAGTCCTCGAACGCGCGTAAACGGGCGGTCGGCTCATCCTCTCCCGGCCGTGGTGCGCGCGCGAACGGGTGCTCGGTGCCGGCGTTCACCGTCGAGAGATCCCGGATCGTGTGACGCGTGCCGTCCGGGCCCTCCTCCACGAGGGTCAGACCATCGAACGAGAGCTGGTACAGCGGGAGCTTCGCGCTCTCGAGGTCCTGGAGAGTGACGGGCTCGAGACGACGCGACCGCGCCTCCCCCTCGCCCTCGGCCACTACCCGCCATATCCGGTCGCCCCGCAGGACGAACTGCCCGTCGAGCACCATGAACCGCTTCGTGCCGCTCCCATCCACGCTTCCGTTGAGGACGCGCCACCGCTCGACCGCGCCCGGACGCATCATCATCAGGTTCGCGGGCTTCGCCCCGTTGACGGCCTCGAGCGGCGGAAAGCGCACCGTGTTGCGTCGCGGGCCCGCGTCGAGATCGACCGATCCCACGAAGACGCGCTGGATGAGCATCTGTCGCTCTCGGTAATCGTGGGGTCCGGTCGCGAGATCGGGCTCGGGCCACGGCTCCCCCGTGAGCGCCCGATTGATCGCCTCGTCGACGTCGCCCTCGATGATGATGAGCCCCGCCATCCCGCTCGCGACCTGATCGTGAGTCGCCCCGTGCGAATGCGGGTGGTACCAGTGCGTGCCCGGCGGGTGCGGGTGACGGACGCCATCGCGCTCGTGGGTGAGGAGGATCCGGTACTCGAGCTCGCCGACGTGCTCGTTGGGCCCGAGGACATGCAGATCCTCGTCATCGGAGGCCAGCCGCGTCTGGAGGTCGCCGCGTGGCAGGATCCGCAGGAGGACGTTGTCGGAGTGCGTGCCGTCCGGGTTCGTACCGGGCGAGACGTGGAGGCCGTGCGTGTGGATGTTCGTCGTGTGGGTCGCGTTCTGGCCGTTCAGATGGCCCTTGAGGCTCCACCCCGGCCGGACCTCGACGCCCACCGTCTCGATGAGCTGCTCGGGGTACACGAACGGATTGCAGGGACGTGGATCATCGGGATCGCCGCCCCGCACCTGCGTTTCGGCGAGGCTGCAGATCGTCCGCGTCGTGTCGGTGGTCAGATCGACCGGGTCCGGGGCCGGGCCGATCTGCGTCTGCTGAAGGTTGGGCCCCAGCAGGTTGCGGATCCTGAGCCCGAACTCGTCCCCACGGACGCGAATCGTCGGCGCCGGATTCACGCCGTTGTAGCTGAAGAGCGCGGGCGCCGGGTTGCCCGGAGACGGCGACGGCGCCGGATTCTGGTAGCGCACGACGTTGAGCTCGAGCGGGGCGGCCCAGTCGTCGGCCCTCCACACCCAGGGCTCCTGCCACGTCTCCTCGCCCACGACGGACGGATCGATCAGCGAGCCGATGTCCGGCGGTCGCTCCTGCTGCCCGGGGGTCGGACCCGCGCCCGATCCGGGGCCGGTGCCGCTCCCGGGGCCACCGGGGGGGACACCGGAAGCGGGCTGTGCGGGCGGCATGTCTACCGGCCGTGGCCCGGGTGCACACGCCGCGACCGACGCCGCCAGACCCGCGGCGCCGAGTTTGAGGAAATCGCGTCGCTCGAGGTCGCCGTGGGAGCCGGACGGGTGGTCTGTCAAAGGCGCTCTCTCGCCGGGGGGGGCGT
>JAWWCR010000175.1:0-9583 GCA_033720355.1 Gemmatimonadota bacterium | reverse complement strand
CGGAGGCCGTGTGGCCGGGAGGGAGGAACGGATGCGAAGCACGACGCGCAGACGCGAGCGGTTGACACCGTTCGCCTTCGACCGCTTCGGTAGCGGCGAATCCAGATACGTTTCGGCGACGTTCGGAAAGCTCGGCGAGGCTCGGGACGCGGTACGCGCCCTCGAGGAGATCGGCTACTCGGCGCACGAGCTCAGCGTGGTGATGACGGACGAGGTGCGCCGGCACCACCTGCGGACACACCCGGAGTTCGAGGGCTTCGACCCCGAATCACTGCTGGTCGACCAGGTGGAGGTGGAGCACGACACCAAGGCTCTGAAGGGGGTCGGGACCGGGGGCGCCATCGGAGCGGCCCTCGGGGCGGTAACCGCGGCGCTCGCGGCGACCGCCGGGGCCATCGTCATCCCGGCGCTCGGTGTGGTGATCGCCGGGCCGCTCGCGGCCGCGTTCGCCGGCGCGGGCGCCGGAAGCGCCGTGGGTGGGCTGGTAGGCGGGCTGACGGGCGCCGGCATGTCGGAGTATCGGGCGAAGCAACTCGAGCGCGTGATCAGCGAAGGTCGGATCGTCGTCGTCGCGCGCGCCCGAACCCTGGGGGATCTTCGGCAGATCGAGCAGGCCGTGCTCGAGAACGGCGGAGTCCTCGTGGCGGAGGGGCCGACGACAAACGCGTGATCCGCTTGCGGCTGCCAGACAAAGCGGAGCCGAGACGCATCATCGGCGGGGTCAGGGAGGTCGTGACGGGCGCCACTCTCCGTTCGCGACGTGGATGACCCCGCCCTTGATGACCGTGTGGACGTACTCGAGCCCGAGCTCGCCCGCGGCGAGATCGCCGGTGTAGAGGACCAGGTCCGCCCGCGCTCCGGCGGCGATGCGGCCCGCCTCGGGGCGGACGAGCATGTCGGCGGGGATTTCGGTGGCCGACCGGAGCGCCTCGTCGACGGGCACCCCGAGGTCGCGCCACGCACGCAACTCGACCCAGATGGCGTCCGCGTGGAACTGGCCGCCCGACCCCGAGTCGGAGCCGACGACCATCGGGACCCCCGCCGCGCGCAACTGGGCGAACTTCGCGGGGATGCCGTCGAAGAACGGCGGCAGACCGTTCGCGCGCAGCTCGCGGAAGTGCGCTTCCTGCGCGTCGAGCAGCGCCTCGCCGAACCCGGCCGGGAGCCAGCGGATCCGCTCGGGCCGGCGCACGGCGGACGGATCGGCCGCGTAGGCGACCACGCGCGTGTAGTAACCGATCGGGGGAACCGAATAGACGGTGCGCGGCCGCCGGACCCAGGCTTCGATGAGATCGGCGGGATACCGCTCCGCCTCGGTCTGGTCGAGGTAGTCGATCGAGCGCGCGCCGATCTCGAGGGCTCGCCAGACGGCGTCGATCGCCGTCCCTTCGGCCAGGATGTGGAGGCCGAGGGCTCTCGACTCGCCGACGATCGCGTCGAGCACCTCCGGACGAAACGCCGCGAGCCCGTGGAGCGGGATCCATTCGTCGCCGAGCCCGGCCGCCTGCCGGACTTTCGCCCGCGCGTCGGCCTCGTCCCGCGCTCCCCACATCAGACGCCCATCGAGCTCGGGACGACCTCCCAGCATCCCCCTCGCACCGGCGATGACGCGGGGGGTCGGCATACAGTCGTCGGCCGACCGACGCGCCAGCTCGGGCACGACCGACATGTCGGACAGGTGGTTTCGCACCGTCGTGACCCCCGAAGCCAGTGTCTGGAGGGCCGCCAGCTCGGGGCCGGGGACGTCCTCGATGTCATCAGGGAGCGGTCCGGGCCAGACGTCGAGATGCGTGTGCGAATCGATCAGCCCCGGGAGGAGCGTCGCGCCGCCAGCGTCGATCGCGCGGGCATCGGCGGGGGCGGCGACCTCGCCGCGGAGGCCGATCGTCTCGATGCGGCCGTCGAGGACGAGCACGTCGCGGGCGAGGTCGACGTCGGGCCAGATCCGGGCGTTCTCGACCAGGATCGGACTTCGGTCGCACGACGGGGCGCTCGCCACCTGGGCGGTGGCGGGCGAGCGACCTCCGGCCGCCAGCCAACAGGTGGCGATCGCGAGCCGCGCCGCGAGGAAGAGGGTGACTCTGGAGTTCATCCCTTTGGACTCTGCCGTTTGCCGCAGCTCTCGACCGTC
Source organism: Gemmatimonadota bacterium (assembly GCA_033720355.1). Taxonomy (GTDB): domain Bacteria; phylum Gemmatimonadota; class Gemmatimonadetes; order Palauibacterales; family Palauibacteraceae; genus Palauibacter. Next base: position 7,452 of record JAWWCR010000175.1, on the reverse strand, counting down.
GCCGGGTCGGGTCGCGATCAGGACGCCGGAACGTGCTCCAAGAGTGCGGACGTCTGACCTCGCGAGCGAACGTGGCCGGCCCGGAGTCCGCGGCGTAACGTGTCAGGCATGTCAGAGCGATGGCCCGGGGTGGGGGCCACTCCCGGTGGGACTCACGGGCACTTCGAGATCGTCGGGCCGCTGGGTCGGGGTGGGATGGGCGTCGTATACAGGGCGCTCGACACGCGGCTCGGGAGAACGGTCGCCCTGAAGTTCCTCCCTCCCTTCCTCAGCGCCGACGACGACGCGCGCGAGCGCTTCTTTGCCGAAGCGCGGGCCGCCTCGGCGCTCGATCATCCCAACATCTGCACCGTCCACGAGATCAGCGAGACCGCCGACGGGCAGGCGTTCATCGCGATGGCGCTGTACGAGGGCGAGACGCTCGAGGCGAAGATCGCGGGAGGGCCGCTTCCGGTGGAAGAGGCGATCGGCTACGCGAGGCAGATGGCTGCCGGCCTCGCGAAGGCCCACGCCGCTGGAATCGTCCATCGAGACATGAAGCCGGCCAACGTGATCATCACGACCGACGGGATCGCCAAGATCCTCGACTTCGGTCTCGCCAAGCTCGCGGACGTCCACCTGACGAAGACGGGCGATGTGGTGGGGTCCGTCAAGTACATGAGCCCGGAGCACACGGAAGGGAAGAAGGTCGACCGCCGCACCGACCTGTGGTCCATCGGCGTCATGCTGTACGAGATGCTCGCGGGGCGGCATCCGTTCGGGGAGTCCCACACGGGCAACATCATGTACGGGATCCTGCACGAGCAGCCCGAGCCGCTGGCCGGGCTGAACCCGCGGGTGCCCGAACCCGTCCAGCGTATCGTCGAAGGGTGCCTCGTGAAGGACCGTGCTCGAAGGTACCAGAGCGCCGACGAGCTGCTCGATGACCTCGACCGTCTCGCCGGGGCGGTGGACCCCGTCACCGGCCCCCGCGGCCTCCCGCCGGCCGCCGCCGGCCGGTCGAAGGGCCGGACCCGGACCCGCGGACTCGCTCTCGCCGGGACCGTACTCGTCCTGCTCGTCGCGGTGGCCGTCGCCATCCCGCAGGCACGCCGCGCGGTGTTCGGAGGAAGCGCGGAACGGGTCGACCGGACGTATCTGGCCGTGCTGCCGCTGACCGCGGTGACCGGCGATCCGGAAGACGAGGTGCTCGCCGAGGGTCTCACCCATTCGCTGACCGCGATGCTCGTGAGCCTCGAGTCGGGGCGGGACCCGCTTCTGGTCGTCCCGGCGAGCGAGATCGCGGGCCAGGGAATTCGCTCGGTCGGCGACGCCAGACGGATCTTCGGGATCACGGCCGCGCTCTCGGGCAGTCTCGGTCGGGACGATATGGGTGCCGCGAACCTGAGGCTGGACCTCGTCCAGCCCGATCCCGTGGCGGTGGTCGACAACGCGACCGTGCCGGGCCCGGGGACCCCCGATTTTCAGGAGGGGGTGCGTCAGGCCCTCTCGCGGCTTCTGGGGGTCGATCGCGCGCGGGTCGACGAGGCCCTGGTCGCGAACGAGCCGGCCGATCCCGACGCCTACGAGTTCTATCTACAGGGACTCGGATACCTCGGGCGACGCGATCTCGAGAACGCCATCGAGCACGCCACCGAGATGTTCACCAAGGCGACGGACATCGACCCGGAGTACGCGGTCGCGTGGGCGGGGCTGTGCGAGGCGCAGCTCGAGCGCTTCCGTGCGACCGCCGACACCCTCTACGCCAACAGCGCCATCGACAATTGCGACCGGGCCGCGAATCTGGCCGGGGATCAGCCGGACGTGCTCGTCTCGCTGGGGGCTCTGCTGCTCCAGACCGGAGAGCCGGACCGCGCGATCCGCCGTTTGCGCGAGGCGGCGACCCTCGACCCCGACGATGCGGACGTACACCGCTGGATCGGGAGATACTTCGAGGCCGAGGGCATCGCGGACTCCGTGACTCCGGCGTACGAGCGCGCGATCGCCCTCCAGCCCGACTCGTGGGTGTACCGACAGGAGCTGGCGACCTGGTTCGCGTATCGCGGGCGCCTCGACGAGGCGCGGGAGCAGTACGAGAGAATCCGGACGCTCACGCCCGACAACTACCTGGCGTACAACGGGCTCGGATTCCTCCTGATGATCCAGGGCGATGGAGACGGTGCTGCCCGGTATTTCAGGCAGTCGCTCGAGCGGCGCCCGAACCCGATCGCGTACCGGAATCTGGGCTATCTGCACAACAGGGCGGGCCGCTGGTCGGAGGCGATAGAGGCGCTCGAGAGCGCGCTCGCGATCAACGAGGCCGACTGGTACAGCTGGCGGTGGCTCGGTCATGCCCGTCACTGGAACGGGGAATTCGAGCTCGCGCGCGCCGCGTGGCAGCAGGCCGTGGATGTCGTATCCGCCTTCGTCGACGTGAACCGCGACGACGTCGACCTCCGGCTGGGCCTGGCCGAGGTGCTGGTGCTGCTGGGCGATCTGGACGAGGGCCGCCGTCATCTCGGGCTGGCTCTTCTGCGCGAGATGCCCTGGAACTACCACCCCTACTTCGCCGGCCGTCTGTTCGAGATCCTCGGGCAGCGTGAGCTCGCCCTGGATTACCTCCGGCAGGCCTACGAGCGGGGGTTCGATCCGCTAATGTTCGAGACGGACCCCTGGCTCGCCGATCTCCGGTCGGACGAGCGCTGGCCATCGGTAGTGGGACGGACCTCGACGAGCTGAAGTGGCGGCGATCGACGCGACGGACCGACCGGCACCGCCGCCGCGGTTATGGTGTGGGGGCGCCGCGGCCGCAGATTGAACGCGGCGACGCCTGACGCTACTTCGACCAGGACGGGGCATGGAAGACGGCATCACCATCTATCTGGCGGGCGAGATCCATAGCGCGTGGCGGGCGGACTTCCGGGCGCTCCTCGACGAGCGCGCGGTGACCGCGAGGTGCGTCGGGCCGCAGGAGGTCCATGACCGATCGGACGCGGTCGGCGAGGACATCCTGGGCGAGCAGCCGAACCAGCGGTACCGCGACCTCACGGGCGCGTCGGTCAACACGCTGCGGACGCGCGTCCTCATGCGGCGCGCCGATCTGGCGGTCGCCTACTTCGGCGAGAAGTACCGCCAGTGGAACACGGCGGCCGACGCCGGCGCGGCGGTGCAGGCCGGGTTGCCGCTCATCCTCGTCCGCGATCTCGATCTCCTCCACGCCCTGAAGGAGCTCGACGCGATGGCGACCGTCACCGTCGAGACGCTCGAGCAGGCGGCGGAGGCGGTCGCCTACATCTTCGAGTAGCCCCGGTGGCACTCCCCTGACCGAGGCCCGCACGCCGTGACCCTCGAGATCGGTTTTCTGTTCGCGCTTCTCGCGACGATGGTCTATCTGTTCCTGACCGAGAAGCTGCCCGTCGATCTCACCGCCTTCCTCGGTCTCACCATCCTGATCTTCGGCGGCTATTTGACGCCCGCCGAGGCGTTCACCGGGTTCTCCTCGCCGGCCGTGATCACCATGCTCTCGGTGTTCATCCTCGGGGCGGCGCTTCTCGAGACCGGGGTCGCCGACGTCGTGGGCGGACGCGTCCACCGGATCGTGGGGGACAGCGAGGTTCGGCTGATCGCGGTCATGATGATCGTCGCCGGGACCCTCTCGGCGTTCATGAACAACATCGCCGCGACCGCCGTGCTCATGCCGGCCGTCGCGGCGATCGCGCGTCAGTCGGGTCTCCAGCCGTCGCGTCTGTTCATGCCCCTCGCCTTCGGGGCGATCCTCGGCGGCACGACCACCCTCGTCGGCACACCGCCCAACATCCTCGCCGCCCAGCTGCTCGACGAGCGGGGGCTCGAGCCGTTCTCGCTGTTCGACTTCGCGCCCGTCGGGCTCGCGCTGCTCGCCGTGGGGACCGTCTTCATGCTGACCGTGGGGCGGCGGCTCCTCCCTTCGCGTCAGACGCCCGGTCAGTCGCGCCCCGGCTCGGGCGATCTGAGACGGATCTACCAGCTCGACGACCGGCTGTTCTCGATCCGCCTCCCGCACGACTCCCCGCTCGACGGCCAGACGCTGGCGGACACCCGGCTCGGCAACACGCTCGGTGTGAAGGTGCTCGCCGTGCTGCGGAAGGGCGACCGGCGTCTCGCGCCGCGGGGCGACACCGTGCTGCACGGCGGCGACGTGTTGTTCGTGGACGGCGAGCTGGATGCGCTCGAGCGACTGCTCGACCTGCGCGGGCTCGAGGTCAGCGAGACCGCCGCGGAGGACGTCCCGCATCCCGACCGGGAGATCGAGGAGATTCGGTTCCGGATCCCCGCCTCATCGGAGTTCGTGGGGAAGAGCCTCCGCGAGCTCGACTTCAGGGGACGCTACGGCCTCGTCGTGCTGGCCATCTGGCGCGACGGCACCGTGTCGAGGACGCACCTCGCCGCGCACGTGTTGAAGGAGGACGACCAGGTGCTCGCGCTCGGCAAGCCCGAGGACCTCGATCGGATCGCCCCGGATCCGAACATCGAGTACCTCCACGTCGGGCTCGAGGCCGTGCGAGATCTCGGCGATCGCCTCTACACCATTCGCCTTCCGGCCGCCTCCGACCTCGTCGGGACCTCGATCCGCGAGTGCCGGCTGAGCGAGCTGGCCGGTCTGACCATCGCCGGTCTGCTGCGCGGTGGCGAGACCCGGCTCGCCATATCTCCCGACGAGGAGCTGCGCGCGGGCGACCGGTTGCTCGTCGCCGCCGAGCCCGAGCTCATCAGCGAGTTGCTGGTACTCGGCGACGTCGAGCTCGAGCGGGATCCCGAGGACGAGGCGCTCGAGTCGGAGGACGTCGGGATGGTCGAGCTGGCCGTCGCGCCGCGCTCATCCGTCGCCGGCCGCACCTTCGAGGATCTCGACTTCCGCAACCGGTACGGCCTGCTCGCGCTCGCGCGGTGGCGCGAGGGCCGGGTCTCACACATCGACCTGACCGAGGAGGAGCTCAGGTTCGGCGACGCGCTCCTCCTCCACGGACCGCGCGAGAAGATCCGGCTGCTCGCGAGCGACCCCGATTTCGTCGTGCTGACCGGCGCCGACCAGACCCCGCGACGGACCGACCGGGCGAAGTATGCGCTCGGCTGTCTCGTCGCGATGATCGTCCTCGTCATCACCGGGCTCCAGCCCATCCATGTCGCCGCGTTCTCGACCGCCTCCGTCGCGATCCTCCTCGGCGCGCTCACCATGCCCCAGGCGTACCGGGCGATCGAGTGGCGGGCGATCTTCCTCGTCGCCGCAGTGCTGCCCGTCGGAATCGCCATGGAGCGCACCGGCGCCGCCGAGCTGCTCGCGAACTCGGTCATCACGGTGGCCGGCCCCCTCGGCCCTTACCCCACGCTGGCGGCGCTCGTCTTCATGGCGAGCGCGCTCAGCCAGGGTCTCGACGGCGCTCCCGCCGTGGTACTCATGGCCCCCGTCGTCATCCAGGCCGCAAACGGTCTCGGGATCAGCCCCTACCCGATGATGATGGGCGTAAGCCTCGCCGCCTCGGCGGCGTTCATGACGCCCTTCAGCCACAAGGCGAACCTCCTCGTGATGGGCGCCGGCGGGTACAGGTCGAGCGATTACCTGAAGGTGGGGACGCCGCTCACGGTGGTCCTTCTGGCCCTGATGGTGGTCCTCATCCCGGTGTTCTTCCCGTTCTGAGGAGTCTCGTGAGAGATCGTCCGTGTCGCTTTTGAGGGCGGGTGGCAACCGTCTTGCAATCATTATAATGTCAATATGCCACCACACCTCTCGGAAGGCGGACGGGCCAATGGCGACCATCACGCTGCGCAACATCCCGAGGGAGCTTCACGATCGGCTGAAGTCCCGCGCCGAACGGAACCGACGGAGCCTGAACTCGGAGGCCGTCCTGTTGCTCGAGCAGGCCGTCGAAGCGATGCCGGAAGAGGCCGAGCTTCGTGCGAGGTTCCTCGAGCGGGTGGAGGCCGAGCGATCATCGGCGACGTCGGTTCCCCCGGAGTACGAGTCGGCGACTCCCCCACTGATGGTGTTGCGCGAAGCCGCGGCCGGAGTCTCCGCCCCCTCCCGGCAGGCGCCGGCGCTCGATCGGGCCGAGGTTCGGCGGCGCATCGCTCGGGATGGCGATCGCCTGCGGTCGCTCGGGGTGCGCCGGATCGGGCTGTTCGGCTCGGTCGTGCGGGGCGAGAGCCGGCAAGACAGCGATGTCGACGTTCTGGTCGAGTTCGACCCCGCGCGGAAGAGCTTCGACGCCCTCGTGGAGCTCGCTGCCCGTCTGGAGGCGCTTCTCGGCAGGGACGTCGATCTCGTGACTACCGAGGGGTTGAGTCCGCATATCGGTCCGAGAATTCTCGAGGAGGCCGAGTTTGTCGGGCTCGACGACTGACTACCTCCATCACATCGCGGATGAGGCCGCGTACCTGGCCGAGCAATCGGCGACGGTCACTCGAGACGAGTTCATGGGTGACCCGACGTTGCAACGGGCGTTCGCCCGGAGCGTGGAGGTGATCGGCGGGGCGACGAAGAAGCTCCCTCGCGCGTGGCGGGACGCGCACCCCGAGATCGACTGGCGGGCGATGGCCGGCATGCGCGACCGGCTCATACACGGGTACTTCGGTGTCGACTACGAGATCGTCTGGGACGTCGCGACCAGGAAGGCGGACGCGCTGAGGCGGGACGTGGAGAGGTTGATCCGCAACGAACCCCGCCGGTGAAGGCCCCGGGATCCGCCGTTCCACTGCCGAGTACTGAGATCAGAGCCTCCCTCCACCCCCGGGGCTCTCGAGTGGTCAGAACCGCCGGAGGATGCCGATGCTGTACAGCGATCGCTCACTCAAGTACACCCTGGTCGTCGTCGCGTCCGGGATCGTCGGGACCGCCTTTCTCGACCGCGACTCGGGTCTCGTCAACAGCCTCTTCGACGCGTGGCTGAACCCGTATGGCTGCCGGCTGTTCGTGGCCTCGGAGGAGGCGCCGCACGCGGGCGTGTTCGTGGCGCCGTTCGAGGTTGAGCCCGAGGCGGACGCGGAGTCCGAGACCGGGCCGTGGGCGCGGTTGCTGGGCGTGGTCGAGTACGACCACCTCGATCTGAGCGTCGCCGGGCTCGACGAGCGTCCGGAGATCCGGGGCGTGCTCGAGGGCGGGGCGAGGCGGTAACGCGCGATCCGTCGTGACCTTCGGGACGGCAGGATCCCCCGGAGCGACGTATTCTGTCTCGCCGCGGCGGCTCCGCCGGGCAGTAGAACCAGGGTGAGACGGAGACGGGTTGGGCCTCCAGAGACTTCCACGTATCGAGCCCGCCGACATGGCGGGTGTGCCGGCCGGCTACAGGATCACCGCGGTCCGCGGCTTCCCGTGCCGCGTGTGCCGCCGGCAGTTCCTCCTGCCCGCGCGGGTGGTGGACGGGGACGGGAGAAACCGGCGGCTCGAGCTGTACTCGCGTCGGTGTGCCGAGCACCGGCGGCCCTACGAGCAGCCGCCCT
>JAWWCR010000174.1:0-9712 GCA_033720355.1 Gemmatimonadota bacterium | reverse complement strand
TCCGTCAGTCGGTCGAACGACTGGAGCCACGCGCTGAACGCCGCGGAATATCGAGCCCGACCACCGGGCACCGTGTACGCGAGCAGCCTGTACGTGCGCCCGTCGAAGTCGAGGAACGTCACCACGCCCTCCAGAGTTCCGCTCTGCGTTCGCACCTCGAACTCGCCGGTAGTCGCCGGATTTCCGTTGACGGTGGTCGCGCGGACGTTGCGGCTGCGGATGCCGTCCTGCTGGAAGAACTGGCTCGCGGCGGCGGCGTGCCCACCCGATCCCAGCGTGAGCTCGACGATCGCGTCCTCCTCGGGACTCAACGCGGCCACCGAGCGCGTGAGGTTCGCCGTGCTCCAGCCCGACGGAAAGGTCAGGGTGAACGCGAGATCCGGGTGGAGGAACTGCCGGTCGCGGAAGAAGCCGTTTCGCGGATTGACGCCGTACACGATCCCATCGACATGATCGAGGAACTCGTCCGCGCCGACGACGGTGCCGGCGAGGACCGACGCGGGAATCGTGTCCACCTGCGCCCGGATGCGGTCGATCCGGTCGGCGGAGCTGGGGTGTGTCGAGAGCCAGTTGGGGACGCCGCGACCACCCGAGGCCGCCGTCTGCCGACCCAGCATCTCGTGGACCTTGGGCGCTTCGCGTGGATCGTAGCGTTCGCGCACCGCGTACCGGACGCCGAGCATGTCGGCCTCGTGCTCGTCATCGCGGCCGTACGACAGGAACATCACGGCGAGCCCCGTCTGCGCGATCCCGCCAAAGCGACGCACGTCCTCGCTGACGATGCTGCCGACGCCCAGCGCGATCCCCGCGAGCTGCTGCCGACTCATCTGCTCGACGGAGTGCCGGGCCGTCACGTGCCCGATCTCGTGGCCGAGCACCGATGCGAGCTCGGCCTCGGAGTTGAAGGCCGCGAGGATCCCGCGGGTCACGTAGATCGGCCCCCCCGGCAGCGCGAACGCGTTGACGACGGGATCGTCGACGACCTTGAAGCTCCACGGCAGGGTCGGGCGCTCGGAAGATGCTGCCAGCCTCTGTCCGATGCCGTTCACGTAGGCCTCGAGATCGGGGTCGTCGTACATGGCCATCGTCGACTCGACCTGACGGGAGTACTCCTGTCCCATCTGGATCTCCTGGCTCTCGCTCACGAGTGAGAGCATCGTGCGCCCCGTGGCCGGATTCGTGGCGCAACCCGCCGCCGACAACGCCAGCGCGACCCCGGCAACGGGAATCAGCCGTTTCGCCCATCTCCTGCCCATGTCTTCGCCTCCGCCGCTTCGAGCTCTCCACCTGTCCACCGCCCGCCGCAAGATGTCCGACGGGCCCCGTGCGCGCACTGACCGCGATGCAGTCTATGTATCTGTGCGGCAGAGAGTTCCGTACCATCGGCTGTACCCGGAGTCCGCGACCGGCGAGATTCGTGCACGTGACGGGCGTTCGCGGGCTCGTCACGGCGGACCGGGCGAGGCGTGTCACCGTGGCGCGAGACCGGGGCCCGTGACACCGGAGTCACAGGACATGAACACTTTTCTGACACAGGCGGCGGCCGAGTACGTGGGCCTCGCGCTCGCGGGGGCGTTGCGGAGCGTCGGGAACGGCGCCCGTTCGGCGGGTCGCTACCTGGAGAGCAACCCCGTCGCGCTCGCGGTGGCGGTGGTGGTCGTCATCGTCCTCATGAGAATCCTCGGACGGCGACGGGTCTGACCGCGGCGTTCACCCGCGCTCGACGATCACGACGCCCGTCATGAACGGGTGCGGGATGCAGTGGAACGGGAATTCTCCCTCGGCGTCGAACCGCATCTCGTAGATCTCCCCGGGGCCGATCATATCCGACCCCCAGCTCCCATCATCCCCCGTCACCGTATGACCGATCGGGTCGCGGTTGATCCAGCGCACCGTCGTTCCGGGCGGCACGCGGATCTCGGACTGCCGATACGACACCTGCGCGATCTCGACCTCGAGGACGCGGGTCCCGCTCGGGGCGGCCGCCATCTCGGCCGGATCGTCATCCGGCTTGAAGATCCGGCCCCAACGAGCGAATCCGCTGAAGGGCACGGTGAACTCGAACCCCCAGTACACGGGCGCCGACGTGTCGTCGGGGATGAAGGTGCCCGAGCCGGCGGACGATCCCGAGATCGTGCCGCTCGCCACGTTTGTCGCGATGATCGAGAAGGTGTGGGGCGTGAAGGGGATCCCGATGTGGATCCCGCCGCTCCAGGCAGGGTCGGCGTCGGGGCCGGCCACGACCTGGGCGATGTCGCCGGCGAGCGTGATGTAACGGTTGATCCGAAACCCGGCCCCGCCGGCCAGCGCCATGGCGGCCCCGGAGGAGTCCTCCTCCACCTCGAAGACATCCGTGAAGCCGCGCACGGCGCCCGAGAACAGGAACGGCCCCGCCCGCGTCTCCGCGGCCAGCTCCCCGTCGAGGCTCTTGTTCGCCGAGTTCCACGCCCCGGTCAGGGCGAGCGCGAGCGACCCATCGCCCACGCCGCGTAGGGGTGCGTACTTGAGGTAGGGCTGCCACTCGTTCCGCGACCCCGTTCCGATCGAGCGGCTCGAGTAGCGGAAGCCCGCCATCCCGCCGTCGAACAGACCGAGCGCCAGATCGAACGTGGGGTAGTTGACGATCACGGCGTCGCCGAAGATGTCGGTGATGTCGGCATCGGTCCCGGCCGTCTGGAAGCGGTGGGCGAACTGGAAGTGCAGGTTGCCCGGCGAGGTGACCCAGGCGCCCGCGAGGTTCGGCGTCCGCTCGGTGAGCGGCTGCGCCCGGAGGGGCGCCGCCACGAGCACGAGCGCCGCGACCGCGAGCAGGGTCGCCGCGAGACGGGTCGGACCGGTGCGGATCATCCAGATGTCCCGGACGCGGGCACCTGACGGCTGCCCGGCAGCTCGCGGAGGTGCAGATCGAGGAACTCGCGGATGCGGCGGTACCCGTCGAGCTGGTTCTCCTTCTTGCGGAAACCGTGTCCCTCGTCGGGGAACAGCACGTACTCGACGGGCACCCCGTTCGCCCGTACGGCCTCGACGATCTCGTCCGACTCGACCTGGAGCACCCGCGGGTCGTTGGCCCCCTGGAGCACCATCAACGGTCTCACGATCCGATCGGCGTGGAAGATCGGCGACTTGGCGCGGAAGAACTCGTCGTCATCGAAGTCACCCATCTCGCGCTCGAGCGCGTCCTTTTGCGACCCCCACCACGGCGGGATGTTGTTCACGGTCCGGTGCCAGTTGGAGATCCCGAAGATGTCGACGCCGACGGCGAACTCCTCGGGTCGGAAGGTCAGCGCGGCGAGCGTCATGTACCCGCCGTAGCTCCCGCCGATGATGCCGATCCGCTCGGCGTCCACCCACCCGGTGTCGATCAGCATCCCCTTGCTCGCCACGACGTCGTCCAGATCGGCGTCGCCGTGCTTTCGGTCGTCGAGCCCGAAGAAAGTCTTCCCGTAGCCCGAGCTGCCGCGGTTGTTGATCGCGTACACGGCGTATCCGTGGTTCACGAGGTACTGGATGAGGCCGTTGTACCCGATCCGCGACTGACCGCCGGGCCCGCCGTGCACCCAGACCATCGCCGGCACCGGTGTGTCGGGGGCGGCCTGGTGCGGTCGGTAGAGGATCCCGGGGACAGGCAGACCGTCGTAGGAGGCGAACCGCACGACCTCGCCGTCGACGAGGTGCGCGGGGTCGATCTCGCGGTTGAGCGACCGTGTCAGCTGGGTCGGGGCGCCGCCACCGAGCTCGTACACGTAGAGGTTCGAGGGAGAGCGCGACGAGCTCGCGTACATCGCCACGGTGGTCTCATCGTCGTCGAAGTTGAACGACGTCACGTCGAGCCCCGGCATCGCCGGCAGCGCGATCTCCGTCATGCCGGGCATCTCGAACAGCCGGATTCGCGTGCTCGCATCCTCGTTGATCCCGACCACCATGTACCGGTCGCTCTCGGAGAAGCTCGCGTACATGACATCCCAGTCGGGGGCGAGCAGGGTCTCCATCTCCCCGGTCTCGAGATCCATCCGCGCGAGGCGCATGAACTCGGTGCCCTCGTTGGTCGTCAGGTACAGCGACGCCGCATCGGGGGTGAACTCGAGCGCGCCGTACGTCGCGTCGCCCTCGTGGGGCGTGAGGTGGCGCCGGTCGCCCGTTTCGCGATCGAGCAGGTACAGGTCGTTGTCCGACGTCGTGTGCGTCTTCGAAACGACCATCCACCGCTTGTCGTCCGAAATCGCGGATGGGTCGTATCCCTCGTCGTTCTGGTAGAACAACGACCGCTCGTACCCATCGAGCGCGACCTCGTAGAGATCCATGTACTGACCGCTGCGCTCGTTGGTGGCGACGAAGAACGACGCCTCGTCCTCTGCCCACCCGCCGAACCCGGCGATGTGCCCCTCGCCCGGCGTGATATCGGTCACCGAGCCGTCGAGCTCGCGGACGTACACGTGCGACAGCTCGTTTCCGCCCTCGTCCGACGAGTAGATGAAGCGCTCGTCATCCGGGAAGTAGGCCCTGACCATCACCGCGTCCGTTTCGGAGGCGGTGAGCATCTCCGGCGGACTGCCGTCGACCGGCACGGCGTACGCGTTGAAGATCCCGGTCTCGTCGCTGCTGACGAGGATCTTCGAGCCGTCGGGCGAGAACGAGCTTCCGAAGGTCGAGGTGGTGCCCAGGAACTGTTCGATCGTGTATTGCGTGAACCCTGCGGGAGCAGCGCCTTCGACCGCCGCGTCGGGAGACGGCGATTCGCCTCCGCACGCGGCGGCGAATGCGAGCAGGACGACGAGGCCGGTTGTGCGCGTTCGCATACGGTGTCAGCCTTTCCGTGGAAGGGTTCCGGTCGGATGGGGCCGACCCTTCCGTCATGGTACGTTCCGCGGGACCGGTTTGTGACCGCGGGTGTCAGCGCTCCCCGAGCCGGCCGTGACGGCGGAGGATCTCGGCCACCCGATCTTCGGGCAGACCGGGGACCCGGTGCCCGTCGCGCCCCACCATGGTCTCTCCGGCGACGAGCGCGTTCGTGATCGCCTCTTCGGTCGCGAGAGCGACGGCCTGGAGGATCGGCGAGATCGCGTCGTTCGAGAGCATCTCGACCTCGACATTCGCCTCGCGATTCCAGGCTCCGCGGTTGCCCGTCGAGAAGGCGATGAAGATATCTCCGGAGCTGTTGCTGCCGTAGCCGCCCATCCGACCGATCCCCACGGGTACGCGGCGCGCGAGCCGCCTTAGCTGGTGGGGGAGCAGGGGCGCGTCGGTCGCCACCACGACGATGATGGAGCCGACGTCGGACGGCGGGCGCGGCGACTCGTCTGATGGGCCGCCGGACGCGGGCGCGTCTTCCGCGGCCCCGTCGCCGGCGTCCTGCTCCTCGCCCTCCCAATCGGCCAGCTCCTGCCCCACGGGGATGCCCGCGACCAGTAGATCGGCTCGACTGCCGTAGTTGCACTGCACGAGGACGCCGACCGTGTGGTCTCCCACCACGCGGGAGGCGGTCCCGATCCCGCCCTTGAAGCCGTGGCAGATCATCCCGGTGCCGCCGCCCACCGATCCCTCGGGGACGGGGCCTGACGTGGCGCTACGGATCGCGGCGAAGGTGTGCTCCTTCGTCACATGAAAGCCGTTGATGTCGTTCAGCCACCCGTCCCACGTCTCGCCGACGACCGGGAGACTCCACCAGACGCCCGGCGCGATCGGGTGGTTCGCGCTCTCGTCGCGGGACCACTCGATGACGGCGTCGTGGACGATCCCGACGCTGTGCGTGTTCGTGATCATCACGGGCCCCTCGAGGAACCCGGACTCGTCGACCCACGTCGTGCCGGTCATCTCGCCGTTCCCGTTCAGCGAGTACCAGCCGGCGAACACCGGCTCGTAGCCTTCGTCGGCGCCGCGCGGGATGATCGCCGTCACGCCGGTGCGCACCGGCCCCTCGCCGACCACGAGCGGCCCCTCGCCGCGGATAACGGTCGTGTGACCGACCCTGACCCCGGCGACGTCCGTGATCGCGTTCTCCGGACCGGGTCGCCCCTGGAAAGGGATCCCGAGATCGCGGGCGCGTTGAGCTTCCGCGGGCGAGTGGCTCGCGACGGCGAGAAGAAGAGCGAAGGCGAGGGCGCCGGGGACGCCGGCGACCGGGGTTCGGGCAGAAACCGTGGTGTGCGTTCGATCGAACATGGGGACCGCGCTCGCATTGGGTTGGACCGGGTCGGACTCGGCTCGAGAGCCGACGCAGGGTGGCGCCCGGCCCCGCACGACGGCAAGGCCCGCGGCCCCGGGCGCGAGCGCCCACCTCCGATCGATCGCCCTTGACCCGTGCCCGCCACCGGACGATCCTCGCTCAGGCCGTTCGGGAACCCGCGACAGGAGGCCATCCGCGTGAGACGCCGCTCGCAGGAGAGCCACGACGTCATCGTCGTCGGATCTGGCGCCGGCGGGGGCATCGCCGCCTACGTCCTCGCCTGCCACGGCCTCCGTGTGCTCATGCTCGAGGCCGGCCGGCACTACGACCCCGTTCGGGAGACCCCGATGTTCCAACGGCCGATCGACGCTCCGCTCAGGGGCGCCGGGACGGCGGACAAGCCGTTCGGCTTCTACGACGCCACGGTCGACGGCGGGTGGCAGGTTCCCGGCGAGCCCTACTCGAGCGCCGAGGGCGTCGACTTCATGTGGTGGCGCTCGCGGATGCTCGGGGGGCGGACCAACCACTGGGGCCGCATCTCGCTGCGCATGGGCGAGTACGACTTCAAGCCGCGGTCGCGCGACGGGCTCGGGTTCGACTGGCCCATGACGTACGATGACCTCGCGCCGTGGTACGACAGGACCGAGGCGCTTGTCGGCGTGTACGGTTCGAACGAAGGCCTCGAGAACACCCCGAATTCCTCCGACGGGATCCTCCAGCCGCCGCCCGCACCGCGCGCGTACGAGCTGCTGACGAAGAAGGCGTGCGACCCTCTCGGCATCCCGGTCATCCCGGCTCACCTCGCGATCCTCACCGAACAGCAGGACGCCGACCGGCTGTCGCGCTTCCTGTGGCCCGACAACGAGCTCGGGCGACGCGTCACCCGCGATTCGATGGCGTCGCGCGCCGCCTGCTACTGGGCGACACCGTGCGGCCGCGGGTGCTCGATCAAGGCGAACTTCCAGTCGACGACCGTGTGTCTGCCTCCGGCGCTCGCCACGGGCAACCTGACCATCGTCACCGACGCGATGGTCCGCGAGGTGACGCTCGATGCGCGGGGGCGGGCGGACGGCGTCCAGTATATCGACCGGACGACGCGCACCGACCGGCGCGCCGAGGCCCCGGTCGTCGTACTCGCCGCGAGCGCGTGCGAGTCGGCGCGGATCCTCCTCAACTCGACGAGCTCGCAGTTCCCCGACGGCCTCGCGAACGGGAGCGGGCTCGTCGGCAAGTACCTGATGGACACCGTGGGGGCCGGCGTCTCGGGTCAGATCCCGGCGCTCGAGAACCTCCCCCGACACGCCGAGGAGGGCGCTTCGGCGATGCACATGTACATGCCCTGGTGGCTGTACGGCGAGCAGCTCGCCGGAAGGCTCGACTTCGCGCGCGGCTACCACGTCGAGTTCGGCGGGGGCCAGCGGATGCCCGGCTACGGCGCGTTCAACGGGCTCGAGCCCCTCACCGAGGGCGCCTACGGCCGGCGGTTCAAGGAGGAGTGTCGCCGCTACTACGGGTCGTTCATGTACTTCGACGGCCGCGGCGAGATGATCCCCAACGAGGACAGCTACTGCGAGATCGACCCCGATTCGGTGGATCAGTGGGGGATCCCCACCCTCCGTTTCCACTGGCGGTGGTCGGATCACGAGCTCAACCAGGCTCGCCACATGCAGCAGACCTTCGCCGGGATCATCGAGGAGATGGGTGGACGGGTGCTCTCGACGGTCCAGACGGACGGCGCTCGCGCGATCGCGCGGCCCGGCCAGATCATCCACGAGGTCGGCACGGTGCGGATGGGCGACGACCCCACGAATTCGGTGCTCAACCAGTACTGCCAGTCGTGGGAGGTGCCGAACCTGTTCGTGATGGACGGCGGACCGTTCGTCTCGAACGCCGACAAGAACCCGACGCTCTCCATCATGGCGATCGCGTGGAGGTCGTCGGAATACCTGGTCGATCAGCTTCGTCAGGGGAGTCTGTGATGGACGAATCGAACCGGGCGGGCGAGTCGCCCGAGACGCGCGAGGACACCCCGTCGGAGGGCGGCGGAGGCGCGGAGACCGGGGGCGTCACTCGGCGTCGCGCCCTCCAGGTGCTGGCCGCCGGGGCGGCCGGCGCCGCGGCGCTTACGGGGGCGGGTTGCGCCCCGGCCGAAGAAGGCACCGATCGGGGCGGGGCCTCCCCGGAGGGCGGGACGCCCGCGACACCCCCGGGTGGCAACCCGCTCGCGGCCGGGACCCCGACCGACCCAGACCTGATCGACCCCGTTGTCCCGTGGGATCTCGTCCTCACGGATGCCGAGCTCGTGACGCTGGCGGCGCTGTGCGACGTGATCATCCCCGCGGACGACGGCTCGCCGAGCGCGTCGGCGGTCGGGGCGCACGAGTTCATCGACGAGTGGGTGAGCGCCCCCTACGACGGCAACCGGCGCGACCTCGTGCTGATCCGCGGCGGCGTCGTCTGGCTCGAGAACGAATCGCAAAGCCGGTTCGGGGCGGCTTTCCCCGACCTCACCACCGACCAGCAGACGGCGATCTGCGACGACATCTGCTACCTGCCGAGCGCCACGCCGCAGTACCGCGGCGGCGCGAGGTTCTTCGACCGGGTCCGCGACCTCACGTCCACCGCATTCTGGACGACCGAGGAGGGGATGGCGGATCTGGGGTTCGTGGGGAACCGGGCGATGCCGTCGTTCGACGGCCCGCCCCGGGAGGTGCTGGAGCGGCTCGGGCTGGTCTGAGCGCACCGACGGGTTCGGGCGTCTGCAGCCTCGCAAGCGGGCCCTATCCCGTCGTCGGCGTCTCGAGCAACTCGCCGAGCCTCCGCCGGACGGCCTCGACCCTGTCCATGAGCCGCGGATCCGCCTCCGACCACAGCTGCTCGAAGCGTCCGTAGTACAGCCGCGCGTCCTCGTAGCGCTCCAGCTCGTCGTTGAGCTGCCCGAGCCGCAGCAGGACGCGGTGCAGGTTCTGCGCATCCTCGTCCAGGCGATCCAGCGCCGGAGTCTCGAGGTAGCGCTCGTACCAGACGATGGCGGAATCGGCCTGGTCCGCCAGGTCGTGGCTGGTGGCGAGCCAGAGCGTGACGCACAGCGAATCGCACTGGCCGTTCGCGCTGGCGTCGTCGACGGCCCGGCGCATGAGCGCGGGGCCGCCGGCCGGGTCGTTGCCGTGCAAACGCTCCTGCGCGTCGAGGTACTGCGGGATGACGCGGGCGAGCAGCTCACCGTTGGGGCCACCCGCACCTACCAGCCAGTCGAGCCACTCCTCCGCGAGGGGCCGGATCAGATCGGGGCGGCCCGCCTCGCCGAACAGGAAGAGCAGGTCCTCCATCGGCCAGTCGTCCATCGGAAGCTCGCGGATATCGTGGCGCTCGAGCGCGTCCAGCCCCGACCGCACGGCGGCCGCCGTGTCCCCGAGGACCCGAAGCTCGAGCTCGATCGCCCGCTCGACCGCGCGCAGGAGTCGCTCGTTCGGCTCGTCGTCGAGCGAGAGCTGATCCCAGATCCGCTCTGCGCCGGCGAGATCCCCCTGGAGGAGGGTCAGCCACCCC
>JAWWCR010000173.1:0-9752 GCA_033720355.1 Gemmatimonadota bacterium | reverse complement strand
GGCCAGCCAGTGCGCACAGCTCTGGTAGCCGCCCGCCACCCAGCCCTCGAGACCGTGGAACCGCGCGATCATCTCGAGGAACCGCTGCGTACCTGCATGGATGTGCGCCGCCATCATCACGATCGCATCGCCGAGCTCCTCGACCTCGTCCGGGATCGGGTCGGCCTCGTAACCCGCATCTTCCGCTTCTCGAAGGAGACCCCAAGGCTCACCGCCCGAGCACTCCCGCCCTACCCGCTCCGTCGCGACCGCGTATCCCATCGTCCCTTCCTCTTCCTACTCCGAACCCCGCTTCGCGGTATTGACCCGGGAAACGGGGACACGTGCAGTTTTCTCGTATATCAATATACGGGGCGGTTTTACGACCTCCTGAAGCGCCACCTCTCCGCCACGGAATGGGGGGTCCCGATAGAAAGAAGGTGGGTTCGACGCGAGGAGGCCGTGGAGCGGCCCGACAGGGGGCTGGACAGGGAGACCCGGCGGGGGTCCGGGACTTCGCGATTGGTCGCTCCCGAAACCTGTCAACCCCCTGATCGCCGGTTCGTGAACTGGCCGCTCGAAGGTTGCGTCGGTTTCGCTGAACAGACCACCGACCGGCCGGTCACGCGTTGCCACGACCCCGGCCCACGAGAGCGCCGACCAGCTCGCCAACTGGCCGCTCGGGGGTTGCGCCGTCCCGACCGGGGACGCCCCGACCAGTTCGCCAAACAGCCCGTCAGGGTTGCGCGGCCCCGGCCCGCCAGATCGCCGACCGGCTCGCCAACCGGCCCGGCCGCGAGCAGCGGTCCCACCGGACACCCGGCGCGACCCGCCCGCGAGGCCGACTAGAGCGAGAGCGTCCCCTCCATGTACAGCACCGCCGACCCCGCGATATCCACCCGTTCGCCCCGGTGCCGCACGCCCAGATTCCCGCCCCGCGCCGAGACCTGCCGCGCGGTGAGCCAGTTCTCGCCGGCCCCGAGCCGTTCGGCCCAGTACGGGGTGAGGGTGCAGTGCGCCGACCCGGTGACCGGATCTTCCGGGACGCCGACGCTCGGCGCGAAGAAGCGCGACACGAAATCGGTCGCGGTCCCCGGGGCCGTGACGATCACCCCCAAACGATCGAGACCGCGCAGCCGCGCGAAGTCGGGACGGAGCTTCCGCACGTCTTCCTCGTTCTCGTACACGACGAGATAGTCGCGTCGCGCGGCGAGCACCTCGACAGGTTCGTCGCCGAGCCCCTCGACCAGCGCGCGCGGCGCCTCCTTCTCGACCGGGGGCGCGGCCGGGAAGTCCATGACCAGGTCGTCGCCCTGACGCACGACGACGAGATCGCCGCTCCGCGTCGAGAAGCGCACGAACGGCAGCTCGGGCTCGAGACGGTTCAGGATCACCCACGCCGACGCGAGCGTCGCGTGACCGCACAGGTCGACCTCGGCGCCCGGGGTGAACCACCGCAGATGGTATCCGGGGTGCCCGTTCACGACGGGGACAGCCCCACCCGGTGACGAGCCCGACCCGCCCGAAGCGGGCCCACCGCCCGAGCCAGCCCCGCCGCCCGAGCCGGACCCGTTCTTCAGAAAGAACGCTGTCTCGGAGAGGTTGTTCTCGAGCGCGATCGACTGGAGCGTCTCGTCCTCCAGCCATTCAGTGAGAGGGCAGACCGCCGCCGGGTTGCCCGAGAACATCCGGTCGGCGAACGAGTCGAGCTGATAGATCGGAATCGTCACGAGTCGTTTCCTTGAGTTGTCTCCACGGCCTGTGCCCCGCCCGGCTCGCCCGGGATCGCCCCACCGGACACCGTCGCGGTTCCTCCCTCCACCACCGGCAACCGCCCGAGCCGCGCCCGCACGTCGTCCGGCAGCCGCGCCGGTCTGCCGTCCTCGCCGAGCCACACGATGACAGCCCGCACGCCGCACACCAGCTCGCCGTCGTCGCACCGCACGACCGGCTGCCACAGGCGGATGCTCGACGTCCCGACCCCCTCGAGCCGCGTCGCGATCACGAGCCGCTCGCCGAGGTGCGTCGGGTGGCGGAAGTCGACCTCGGCGCGGGCGATCACGTACATCACGTCGCCCGCGAGCACCGAGTCGAGTCCGAAACCGAGCGCCCCGAACGCGCTGAGCCGCGCCTGCTCGGCCCAGTTCAGATAGACCGCGTTGTTCGTATGACCGAGGACATCGAGCTCGTACGTCCGCACGGTCACCTCGATGTCGAACGGCCCGATCGCGCTGCCGATACGCATCTCCAGGCTGCGGGTCCGACGCAAACGGATCGCGCTACGCTAAAGGGGAGCCACGAGCCGCGCGAGCCCGGCGAGAGCCCGGCCAGCCTCGCCGGGTGGCGGATTCCCCATAGATTCGACGCCTGAGCACCAGAGCCCCTCGCAGACGAGGAGAGCACGCAGATGCCCAAGAAGTACTGGCTCGTGAAGACCGAGCCCGATGTGTATTCGATCGACGACCTCGAGCGCGACGGCGAGACCGAGTGGGACGGGGTCCGCAACTACCAGGCGCGCAACTTCATGCGCGACGGGATGCAGCCGGGCGATCCGGTCCTCATCTACCACTCGAACGCGAAGCCGATGGGCGTCTACGGGATCGCCGAGGTCGCGGGGCCCGCGCACCCCGACTCGACCCAGTTCGTCAAGAAGAGCAAGTACTACGACGAGAAGTCCTCGAAGGACGACCCGCGCTGGTGGTGCGTCGACGTGCGGCACGTGGCGACGTTCGATAAGCCGGTGACGCGCGACGCGATGAAGGGGGAGCCGGGACTCGCCGACATGAAGCTCCTCAAGCGGGGGATGCGCCTCTCGGTCATGCCGGTCGAGAAAGCGGAGTTCGAGCTGGTGAAGAAGATGTCCCGGCGCTGATGTGTATGTATTGACAGCCGACCCGACGGGGGTCGTATTGGAAGTGCCTTCGAGTGACGGAAGTTCCTCTCGCAGTGGAGGATATGGAAGATGATGTGGTTCCTGATCATCCTGGTCGTGATCGCGATGGCCGGCGTCGGGATGTACAACTCGCTCGTCAAGCTGCGCGTGCGCTCCGACAACGCCTGGGCCGACATCGACGTGCAGCTCAAGCGGCGCTGGGACCTCATTCCCAACCTCGTCGAGACGGTGAAGGGGTACGCGTCGCACGAGAAGGACACCCTCGAGGCGGTGATCGAGGCGCGGAACCGGGCGATGGGCGCCTCGGGCCCGGCCGAGAAGGGCACGGCGGAGGGGATGCTGAGCGGCGCGCTCCGCCAGCTCTTCGCGCTCTCCGAGTCGTACCCGCAGCTCAGGGCGGTCGAGTCGTTCACCGAGCTCCAGGGCACGCTGAACGAGATCGAGGGCGCGGTGCAGAACGCGCGGCGCTACTACAACGCGGTCGTCCGCGACTACAACACGAAGACGCAGGTCTTCCCGACCAATCTTCTCGCGGGGATGTTCGGATTCACCGGGCGCGAGTTCTTCACGCTCGATGACGAGTCGCAGCGGGAAGGTCCGAAGGTCAGCTTCGACTCGCAGTCCGCGTAGAGCGGGAACGGAAATCACCATGTCCAGGTCAGCCAGGGCGCTGTGGATCGGCCTCGCGGTCGTATCCACGGCGCTGGCGACCGCGCGCGCGTCGGTCGCCCAGGACCGCGAGTGGCGGCTCTCGAGTTTCCACTCCGAGATCGAGGTGTTCACGACGGGCGACATCGTCGTCACCGAGACCCTTCGGCCCACCTTCCGCGGCTCGTACAACGGGATCTACCGCACGATCCCGGTCGAGTACGAGACCGACCGGGCGTTCCGCTACGACCTCCACCTCGATGTGGAGGCCGTGGAGGACGAGAACGGGAACGAGCTGCGTCACGAGCGCAGCCGGCAGGGTGAGAACCTCGAAGTGAAGGTCTGGGTGCCGGGGGCCGTCGACGCCACACGGACGGTCGTCATCCGGTATCGGGTGAAGAACGGACTCAGGTTCTTCGACGAGGGCGACGACGACATCGGCGAGGCGTACGACGAGCTGTACTGGAACGTCACGGGGACCGAGTGGCCGGTGCCGATCGACCGGGCCTCGGCGACCGTCCGGCTGCCGGTCGACGTGACCGACGTGCGGGCCCACGCGTTCACCGGCGCGTACGGGTCGCGGGCGCAGGACGCTCAGGTGCAGATCGACGGCGCCCGCGTCATGGCCGAGGTCGAGGGTCTCGGTTTCCGCGAGGGACTCACCATCGGTGTGGCCTGGGGCGCCGGCGTCGTCGATCGCCCGACCGCCGTCGACCGCGTCGTGTCGCTGTTCGCGGCGAACTGGCCGCTCTTCCTCCCCTTCCTGGCGTTCGTGTTGATGTACCGGCGGTGGTCCGAGCGGGGGCGCGACCCCGAGATCGGGTCGATCAAGCCGCAGTACGAGCCGCCCGAGAACCTGACGCCGGCCGAGGTGGGGGTGATCGTGGACAACACCCCCGACATGCGCGACATCACGGCGACCGTCGTCGACCTGGCCGTCCGCGGGTACATCACGATCGAGGAGATCGAGGAGTCGAAGCTCTTCGGGCTCATGTCCGACCGGGACTACCGGTTCAACAAGGTCAGGGGCGGCGAAGCGTGGAACGACCTCGAGCCGCACGAGAAGCGGCTTCTGCGCGCGTTCTTCGGGTCACGCGACTCCGTCGAGCTGTCCGATCTGAAGAACAAGTTCTACCGCGATCTTCCCGACATCCAGTCGGATCTGCGGCACACGCTGGTGAAGCACGGAATCTACGAGGACCGACCCGACGTAGTGGTGGGCAAGTACGTGGGACTCGGCGTCGCCTGCGCGATCGGGATCGCGGTGCTCGGGTTTACGGTCGGACAGCTGTGGTTCAGGCTCGCGCCGCCCGCGGTCGTCATCGCCTCGATCGGCACCGGGCTCGTGATGTGCGGATTCGGGCTGCTGATGCCCGCGCGGACACGACGCGGCGTCGAGGTGCTGCGGCAGGTGAAGGGCTTCGAGGAGTTCCTCGAGCGCGTGGAGACGGATCGGTTCAAGCGGATGATCACGGGACCCGAACAGTTCGAGAAGTTCCTGCCCTTCGCCATGGCGCTCGGCGTCGAGGGGCAGTGGGCCGCCGCCTTCGCGGACATGTACCGCGAGCCGCCCGACTGGTACCACGGAACGGGGTTCCACCGCTTCAACACCGCCGTCCTCGTGTCGGACCTGGGCCGGATGACCTCGCAGACGCAGAGCGTCATGCAATCGGCGCCACGCAGCAGCTCGAGCAGCTCGAGCTTCGGCGGCGGCTTCTCCGGCGGCGGCGGATTCTCGGGCGGCGGCTTCGGAGGAGGCGGTGGCGGCGCGTTCTGACACCCGCTCGGGCCCCTCCGGGGGTGCGTCCGACTCGCGGCGCGCTCGACGGCGTCGCGAGCGAGGAGACCGGCGCGCGGCGCTCGAGCGAATGGCGTTCGGCGCCCTCGTCGTCGGCATCGTCGTCATCCTCGTGACACGTATCGGCTGCGCGGGGGACGCCGCGGAGACCGCCGCCCCCGCGGGCTCGGTCGCCGCCTTCCTCGACGCCTACACGGCCGAATACCTCGAGCTGCGCCGCCGCTCGGCCGAGGCCGACTGGGCGCTCAACACCCGGATCGTCGCCGGCGACACCACCCTCGCCTCGCGCAGCCAGCGGGCCCGACTCGCCCTGGCCGCCTTCGCCGGCTCGCGCGCCAACGTCGAGACCGCGCGCGGTTGGCTGTCGAGGCACGAGCGCGGCGAGCTACACGACGTCGGCGGGCTCGGCGCGCTCGACCGCCGGCAGCTCGAGGCGGTTCTGCGCGCGGCGGCCGAGTACCCCGAGACCGCGGGCGACGCGGTCGCCGACCGGGTACGACTCGAGACCTCGCAGGTCGAGACCCTGTTCGGGTTCGACTTCCGGATCGACGGGCGCCCGGTCTCGACGAACGAGATCGACGCGATCCTGCGGGCGAGCGACGACGAGGCGCTGCGTCTCGACGCGTGGCTCGCCTCCAAGGAGGTCGGCGCCGCGCTGCGGCCCGGTGTCCTCCCCCTCGCCGCGCTCCGCAACCGGGCCGTCCGCGAGGTCGGCTTCGACGACTACTTCGACTTCAAGGCCGCTGGTTACGGACTCGACCGGGGAGGCGTCGGAGCCCTCTCCGACGAGCTCATCGAGGACGTGTGGCCGCTGTACCGCGAGATCCACACGTGGGCCCGGTACGAGCTCGCGGACCGCTATGGCGTCGACGTGCCCGACTACCTGCCCGCGCACTGGCTTCCCGACCGCTGGGGTCAGGACTGGAGCGCGCTGGTCGAGCCCGAAGGGAGCGGTCTCGACGGGGCGCTCGCCGACCGCGACGCCGAGTGGATCGTCCGCGAGGCCGAGCGGTTCTACATCAGCCTCGGCTTCGAGCCGCTGCCCGAGACCTTCTGGGAGCGCTCGTCGATGTACCCCGCGCCGCCCGACGCGCCCTACCGCAAGAACAACCACGCCTCGGCCTGGCACATCGATCTCGAGCGCGACGTGCGCACGCTCATGAGCGTCGAGCCCAACGCCCGCTGGTACGAGACGACACACCACGAGCTCGGGCACATCTACTACTACCTGTCTTACGCCCGGCCCGGCGTGCCCCACCTGCTGAGAACCGGCGCGAACCGCGCTTTCCACGAGGCGATCGGCAGCCTGCTGGGTCTCGCCGCGACACAGGACCGGTTCCTGGCCGGGCGCGGCCTGCTCGACAGCCATGTCGCGACTGCCGGCTCGGCTCGACTTACGGCCGACATCTCGACCGGCGCCGCGACGGGCCGCTCGACCGACGCCGGCACCGACGCCGGCACCGGCGCCGATATCCAGCCGCTCTTCCGCGAGGCCCTCCGCTTCGTCGCGTTCATGCCGTGGTCGGCCGGGGTCATGACCCGCTGGGAGAGCGAACTGTACGCCGGCGACCTCGACGAGGCGACCCTCAACTCGCGGTGGTGGGAGCTGAAGCTCCGCTACCAGGGCATCGTCCCGCCGATCGCGCGCGACGAGAGGCACCTCGACGCGGCGAGCAAGACCCACGTCACGAACGACCCGGCCGAGTACTACGACTACGCGTTCTCGCACGCGATCCTCTTCCAGCTCCACGGACGCATCGCGGGCGAGATCCTCGGCCACGAGCCGCACGACACCGACTACTGGGGGAGCCGCGAGACCGGCGACTTTCTGCGCGGCGTGATGGAGAGCGGCGCGACGCGTCCCTGGGAGGACGTGCTCGAGGATGCGACCGGGCGGGATCTCGACGGCCGCGCCGTCGCGGAGTACTTCGAGCCCCTGCTCGACTGGCTGCGTGAGCGAAACGCCGGCCGGCGCCACACGCTACCCGAGCGCCCGTGAACCACGACCCGGCCGCGCCGCCGGAACCGACGGTGAAGCCCGAACCGAACGCGAGCCCCGCGTGAGTGCCCCGGGCCCGGGCGATCCGGCGCCGACGTTCGCGCTGCCCGCCGCACCCGGCGAGGTCCACGACCTCGACGACTATCTCGGCGGGCGAAAAGTCGTCCTCCTCTTCTACCCACTCGCGTTCAGCGGAGTGTGCACGACAGAGCTCTGCACCATCCGCGACTCGTGGCCGACGTTCGAGGAGGAGGACGCGGCCGTCTTCGGCATCTCGATCGACAGCCTCTTCGTGACCCGCGCCTTCCGCGAGGCCGAGCGGCTCCCCTTTCCGCTGCTGTCCGACTTCAACAAGGACGTCGCCGAGGCGTACGGCGTCCTCGAGACGAACGCCTTCGGGATGGTCGGCGTGGCGAAGCGCTCGGTCTTCGTCATCGGGACCGACGCGAAGGTCGCGTACGCCTGGGTCGCCGACGACGACTCGGTCGAGCCCGACTACGACGAGGTGCGCGCGGCGCTGGCCGCCGCGCTCTGACTCGGCGACTCAGCCCGCGGGCGGCTCCACCCATGCAAGGGTGGCGATGTCGAACTCGTCCCGTAGCACGCCCCATACACGCCCACCCGTGAACACAAACGGATCGAAGCGCTCGGGGAACGTCACCCGGTCGACCGCCCCCTCGTTCGAGACCCGCACCCACGTCCCACGGCCGCGCATGCCGCCCCGCTCCAGGTCGATGGGCCTCAACCACATCGTCCCGTCGTCGGCACACCGGAAGTCGATGAAGGCGGGGAGGACGGCGGCGAGCTGCTCCGGGGTGCCCTCGATCCCGGCGTCCATGCGGTCGAGGATCCGCGCGCTATCCTCCCGCGTCATGTCGCCGACTCCCGGCGCGACGGCGCCGGCCGTCTCCGCCGCGGCGAGATCGAACGCGGCGAGCGCGAACTCTCTGGCCGTGACCCTCTCGAACGACGTCGGCACCGGGAAGGACTCCAGCTCCGTCCCGTCGGCCGCGAACCGCCGCATCGCGCCGCTCGTCAGATCGTAGACGGCGATCTCGCGACCCGCACAGACGTCCCATAGTCGATGCCACAGGGGGAGCGGCGGGAAGCCGGGACGCACCGCCTCGAAATGGGCGGTCAGGTCACCGAGGACGTCGGGAAGCCGGACCACCGTACGGGCCGATCCCGTCTCGGGATTCAGGGCGACGAGGTCCGACTCGAAGGCGGCGATCCAGTACTCGATCGCGGGGAGCTCCTCCATCCCGATGCGTCGTGGAAGGACGATCTCCTCGCCCAGCCACGCCGTCCGGACCTCGCGACCCAGGACGTGCCCGGGCACAACCGACCCGGGCGGGATCGTCTCCCTCGGGATCCGCACCTCCCGCCCGGCGCGCGGCTCGTCGGGCCGCGAGACGTCGATCAGCATGTGCCGCCGCAAGTCGAGAACCCACGCTTCGTGGCCCGACCCGCCGTTTCCGTCGGAGCCGCCCGACACGAACGCGGTGGCGGCTCCGAACTCTTCCGGACCGCCGCCCGTGCGGCCGTGCGCGCTGGTCACCCCGCCGTCCGGCCCGAACCCGACGAAGAGCGGGTCGACGGAGTTGAGGACCCACACCGTCCCGTCCTCGAGGACCGTGACGTCCCGGACCGATGCGATTGTGTCGGTGGTCCCGACCGTGTGTACGCTGGACGGGTCGATAACGAGCGGAACGGAGACCTCCGCGTCGACCTCGATCGCAGCCTGCTCGGTCTTGCACCCGAAGGCGAGGCCCGCGGCGAGCACGAGCCCCACCCGGCGAAGCGGTACCGGTCGCGACCCCATCAGCTGAGCCCCGTGACGGTCAGAGCCACCGTCACGATCACGCCGATCGCGGCCGCCCACACGACGGCGACGAGGTCATCGGCGTCATAGCTTCGCGGAGAGAAGGTGCGTCTCAGCGCCGCCGAGAGCGTCGGACCGAGCGAGCGCCAGACCTCGGTGGCGTACCAGCGACTGGCCGCCGGCCGTCCGAGACGGCCCGCCAGGTCGGCGTACTCCTCGAACAGATCGCCGAGCACGACCTCCCGCTGGCGCCAGGGCAGCGTCGCCGCGCAGATCCACTCGAGGATCCGTGGCGGTCCCGGCCGGTCCGCCCTCACCGAACCGCTCCGGGCTCCGGCATCGGAACCCCATCCCACATCCGCTCGAGACCCCGTCGCGCCCGGGCCATCGCCTCCGCCCCGGGCGGCAGCACGCGGTAGACGCGCTTACGGCGGCCGCCCCGCTCGGGCGTCGGACGACTCATCTCGCTCTCGAGCAGCCCGCGTTCCTCGAGCCGCTCGAGCGCGCCGTAGACAGCCGTCATTGACAGCCCCCGGCCGCTCGTCTTCTCGATCTCGCGCCGGACCGTGACCCCGTACGCCTCGGCCCGGCGGGCCACGGCCAGGAGGACCAG
>JAWWCR010000172.1:0-9757 GCA_033720355.1 Gemmatimonadota bacterium | reverse complement strand
GAACATCATCACGCCGACCGGGCTCGCGTGGCTGGGGCAGTTCTACGCGGGCTCTCTGCTCGTCTACTCCGTCCTCGTCGGATACGGCATCCTGACCGTCCAGCTCCTCGACATCGACCTCAAGCTCCGCTGGACCATCAAGCAGGGCACAATCGCCGCCGCGTTCCTCGCGGTCTTCTTCTTCGTCTCCGAGGGGTCCGCGCTCTTCTTCTCGAACGCCCTCGGGAACGCGCTCGGGCTCACGGCGGCCGCGCTGCTGATCTTCCTCATGGCGCCTCTCCAGCGGGCCGCCGAGCGGGTCGCGGCGCGGGCGATGCCGGGGGTGAAGGACACGCCCGAGTACGCGTCGTACCGCAAGCTCCAGGTGTATGCGGCCGCGCTGGAGAGCGCGTATCAGGAAGGCGGCGTGACCGCGCGCGAGCGAGCGATGCTCGAGCGCGTGGCGGAGTCCCTCGGTCTGCACCCGGCGGACGCCGAGCGACTCGAGCACGATGTGCGGGGGCGCATGAGCGGCGAGGCCCCCGATGGGGACGTGTGACGAAGGTCGACACCGCCTCGTCGTTCACGCGTTCGGTGCTGGAAAGCCGCTACGCACGGGAGTACGTTCGGTGCCTGCATCAAGACCGGGTAGCTCAGCTGGTAGAGCAACGGACTTTTAATCCGTAGGTCCTGGGTTCGATCCCCAGCCCGGTCATTCAATGACCATGCGGGTTCTCCCGGTGCGCCGCCTTTGCGTCGAAGCCGCTCCGGACACGAACACGGAAACGAGAAGCACTCTTGAGCCTGGTTCGTCGCTCACTTCCTCGGCGAGCGCACAACACACGACTACGAAATCACCCGGCATCAGTGTCTCTTCACCGAGTGTCAAACCCGGAGACATCACGTCGATGCCCGGTCACAGCAGTCGTGGGGGGAAGTTCGAGGACCGAATCCGTTCCGGAACGCGCCCTCGCGATCGGCGTAGCATCACGGTTCCAATAGCTCCCGCACGCGGTCGAGCCAGCCGTACACGACCTCCATCCGCGGCGCGTCCGGGTCTGCCAGACTGTTCCTGGACATGAAGAAGTGGTCCCCGTCGGGTCCCACGTCGTATTGGCGTCCGAAGATCGAGCAGCCGAGGTACGCCCCTTCGAAGAGTGTCGCGGGCTCCGAGCGGATCGTGAAGGCGGGCTCGGTCGACACGGGCACGGAAACCACACCGCTGCTTCTCCCGTCCACCGCCCGGTAGAAGAGCTCTCCGCCCTCTGGATTCCAGACGGGCTCGCAGCCCCTCGCGGTCGAGACGCGGCGTCGCGTGCGCGCCTCCGGGAACTCGGTCACGTAGACCTGGTTCTCGCCCGACTCCGACGACGTGAAGGCGAGCCAGCGGCCGTTCGGCGAGATCGCGGGGTCCCGCTGGAGCCCCGGACCCTCGACGAGCGGACGGCCAGGACCGCTGCCGTCGGCAGGTATCAGCCAGATGTCGCCGTCGCCCATGCTGGTGTCGCGATGCTCGATGACGATCGAGTCACCGTTCGCCGTGAACTGGTGGGCGTGCTGCTGATGCTCGTTGAAGGCGAGAACGGGGCGGATGGAGGCAGAGTCGCCCGGTGTCACCCAATGGAGGTTCTGAATTGTTGGCTCGTCCGGCGTCCAGTGGTTGAAGACGAGGCGGCGTCCGTCGGGCGCCCACATCGGCCAGTCCGCGTTCGCATCCATGGAGACGGAGACCAGCGCCTGGCGGGTCAGATCATAGGCGAAAATCCGAAAGGCGGGAGGCGCGTCGAAGACCGCGCGGAACGAGATGCGGGATCCGTCCGGCGAGAGCCGTACGCCGCTGGGGCTGTTCCGGGAGCCGGGAATGTCGGTACGCGACACCAGCGTCTCCACGCCTCCATCCCGATCCACGCGCACGATCGCTCCCGATGACGTGGTGGATGGCCCGGGCAGGTAGACGAGCACGCCGTTTGCCGAGATGTCGAAGGCCGCAGCCCCGTATGGAGCGACGCGGGGGCCGTCGTCCAGCACCCGAACAGGATCCGATGCGAGCGATCGCCCGTGGGATGCGAGGCGAGCCGCCCAGAGGTCCGCCAGCCTTTCGCGGCGCTCCCGCGCGAAGATGAGGAGGCCGTCTTCGGTCACGTGACCGGAGTATCCCTGCGCGAGGACGACCTCCTCGCCGTCGAACGGGTGGACCACGAGATACGTCGAGTCGGGTGTTGCCGTGAGGTCGATGGCGGACAATGTGTAGATCATACCACTCCCGTCGGGCAGAAAGCGCGGGTGCCAATACCGGAGAAGCCGACGTTCGGGTGTCGCGATGCGCTCGGGGGTCCCGCCCGTGGCCGGCATGCGCCAGATGCCGGACCCGTCGGCGTAGAGGATCGTGCCGTCCGTGCCCCAATCGCCTCCGTTGAAGCCGGCGAGCTCCACGAGCGTCTCCGGGGTGCCGCCCGAGAGCGGGATGACCTTCAGCGCGTCGTCCTCCGCATCGTAGAACGCTACCCGGGTCTCGTCGGAAGATAGAAAGTGGCTCCCCGCCCCCTCGGACCCCGCGATCGGCGCGGTTCCGCGCTCGGTGAGCGTCCGGGCGAAGAGCTGTCGCGAGCCTTCGGTCTCCGCCGTGAAGACGACCCCCGATCCGTCGGCTGTGATCGCCACCGGCTGGCCTATCGACCGCGCCGGGAACGACTGGTCCTGTGGAAAGAGGATCGACCCGAACCCGCCTCCGGTGGCGCCGCCGGCCGCGGGCGGCGAACCTCCGCTCAGAAGCAGGAGCGCCGTGGAGACCAAGGCCACTACCCCCAGCCCGATGGCGGCCAGCTTCCACCGTCGGGCCGATGCCGCAGCCGCGCCGGCTCGATCCCGGTCGCCTCCGAACTCCGGGTCGGCCAGCGCGCGGGCGAACTCCGCCGCGCAAACGAACCGATCGGCGGGCACCTTCTCGAGCGCCTTCGAGATGGCGGCGTCGACGTTGCGGGGCACCGCGGGACGCCGGTCGCCGGGCGCGTCCGGAGCCGTCGTGATGATCTTGCCGAGGATGGCCTGCTGCGTGTTTCCCGTGAACGGCGGCTCGCCGGCGAGCATCTCGTACAGCACGCACCCCAGCGCGAAGATGTCGGCGGCCGGTCCCACCTGCCGATCGCCCGTCGCCTGTTCGGGGCTCATGTAATGCGGAGTCCCGAGGCTCATCCCGGTCTCCGTGAGCCGGCCGCCTCCCGCGGCTCCGACCGCGAGCGCGATCCCGAAGTCCGAGATCACCGGCTTGCCGTCGGGGAGCAGCACGTTCGCCGGCTTGATGTCGCGGTGGATGACCCCCTGCCGATGCGCGTAGTCGAGCGCCTCGGCCATGCCCGTCGCGATGCGGATGGCGTCGTCCACCGGCAGCTGCGCCTCGCGGTCGAGGCGTTCCCTGAGGGTCTCTCCCTCCACGTAGGGCATGACGTAGAACAGGAACGAGTCCGCCTCGCCCGAGTCGAACAGGGGCAGGATGTGTGGATGCTGGAGATTGGCGGTCGTCCTGATCTCGGAGAGAAA
The DNA here is from genome assembly GCA_033720355.1 of Gemmatimonadota bacterium. Lineage (GTDB taxonomy): Bacteria > Gemmatimonadota > Gemmatimonadetes > Palauibacterales > Palauibacteraceae > Palauibacter. The sequence continues at coordinate 6,241 of JAWWCR010000172.1, read as the reverse complement.
GCGCTCCGGCCCGACGCCCGCGGCCAGCTCTGACCGGAGGACCTTGACGGCGACCTTGCGCTCGTGTCTCAGGTCCTCGGCCAAGTAAACGGTGGCCATGCCCCCCTCGCCGATCTGCCGCTCGATGCGGTAACGCTCCGCCAGAACCTCGTTGAGGCGGGTGATCGGATCCGGCATCACGCTCCTTCGCTTCCGAATGGGCGACACGACCGCCGTGAAGGGTGTCCGCCTCCCCGGGAGCGGGCAAGGCCCGTCGCCACTCCCGCGGCCGACTGGTCGAACGTGGCGTGGCCCTCGATGCTGCAGCGGATTGTGCCTGGCACGGTTGCCCCTCGAGGGAGGACGGTCAGGCGCATGAGCGGCGACGACCCTTCGCGGGCTACCGTCCCTGCCAAGGAGGGAGTGGCGATTGCCGGATGTTCTGAGCTGCACCCGAATCTGCACCCGAATCGACCTCGGAAGTACCGGGGTCAGCGGCTATGAGACCCCGACAGAATCGGTGTGAAGCCCTTTCAGACCCCGGAAACCATGGGGTTTGGGGCTGTTTCGAGGTCGCCTCTTAATCCGTAGGTCCCGGGTTCGATCCCCAGCCCGGTCATTCCCTGCGCTCCCCGCCTCGCCGTGTCCGACACGGTGGTGCTCTGCTACCCGGTCCAGGTACCCCGGCAGCCTCAACTGTCAACGCCCGAGACGCTCGGCGAGCGTCGGATCTCGGCCAAGCTCGGTCACGTGGTCCGGCCGAAGGAGCGACATCGTGAGCGGCGACGTGTGATGACGAACGGCCGCCTCGAGGGCATCGAGGACGCAAAGGTGACCCGGCCGGGCGACAGGCTGCGTTAAGGAGAATAGACAGCATTCCAGCCGGTGATCGGGGAGGGGTCGCCGCCGTTCAGGTGGTTCGACAATGTCAGAAGCCCCGACCCGTGAGACGTTCCCTGCCAATCGGCGCCGCACTGCCGCGCCCCCGTATCCCGCGGCCGCCATCGGATCCCGGGTGCCCGATGAGTCGAGTCTCGCGGCACCGTCCTCGCGACCCCGAGGATCGGTCTTCCCAGGGGAGCAATCGACATCGTTCGCGCCGCTACCCGTCTTCACACTGCCCCCGAACAGCTCCGATCGCGATACCACCCGTCGTTGCGATGACACCCGGGTCGAAAGAAGCGGGCGCGTATCGCCTCTCGACTATCCGCTCGATAACCACGAGCGCGGTGGCTCTCGCAGCTACGACTACTACGGGCCCGACGCCATCCCCAGGCGCAACGACGAGACGCCGGCGTTGCCGTCGGGCATCGGCCAAAACTCGCCCGACTCAACCTGGTTCTCACGTGGGCGGGCGTCCGTCATCTCTACCGAACCGACGCGCCAGCCCGCACGCACTCCTCACCGCTCCGAGGTGGACCGATGACCGACCCAGGCAGCAGATCACTCGATCCGCGGCTACGCCGCATTCTGACCACTCTCCCGGACGACCGGCGAGTCGCCATCGACCTTCAGACGTCCGCAGTGACCGCGGATGTCGAAGTGGAGCCGGGAGAGGCGGCTCCACAGGAACAGTTGAGCACGAGAGTGCTCGTGAATCTCGGGAAGGATGAGATCCCGGAGGGCTTCTCGGAATACTCGTGGACAAGACTGGCAGACGGTTTCTATTCGCTGACGGTGCCGGTCATGGCGCTCCCGGACCTTGGTGGGGATGCCAACGTTCGGTACGTGGAGGCGCGCCGGAAGATGATGCCCGCGCTGGGATCATCGATCGGCGAGACGAGGGCCGATGAGGTACATACCCCTCCCGCGGGAAACGGGTTCGACGGGACCGGGGTCATCGTGGGGATCATCGACTACGGACTCGACTTCACGCTGGACGACTTCAGAAACGCCGACGGTTCCACGCGCGTGGCGTTCCTATGGGATCAAGGCCTGACGGCCGCATCCGGCGAGAGTCCGCCGAACGGATTCTCGTACGGAGTGGAGTACGACGGCGCGTCGATAGATGCCGCGCTGGCTACGACCGACCCGTTCTCGAGCGTGCGGCATCAGGTGGGGGAATCGGACCACGGGACACACGTCGCCGGGATCGCGGCCGGGAACGGCCGCTCAGGCGACGCGGATTTCCCGGCCGGAGATTTCGTGGGCGCCGCGCCGGGGTCCCGCATCATCTTCGTCCAACCCAGCACGACCGACCAGCAGACTTCGTTCACCGATTCGGTGCACGTCGCGGAGGCGATCGCGTACATTTTCCAGAAGGCCGCCGATCTCGGTCAACCGTGCGTGATCAACATGAGTCTCGGCCAGAACGGTGGAAGCCACGACGGCGAGAGCGTCGTGGAACGAGGGGTCGACCGAATGCTCGACGTCCCGGGCCGGCTCTTCGTTCTCGCGGCCGGCAACGAGCACATCTGGCGGGGCCACGCGAGCGGCACGCTCCAGACCGGGGACACCCACTCGCTTCAGTGGAAGTTCGGGGGCGAGCTTCCGCTGCCCGGTGGCGGACAGCTTCCGCCCGGATTCGGCGATTTCACTCCGAACGAGATGGAGGTCTGGTACTCCTCCCGCGACCAGCTTCGTGTAAGGGTGATCGACCCGAACGGTGACGCCACGTCACTCGTCGACCCCGGCGACAGCGTTCTCGAGACGCTTCCCAGCGGGGATGAGGTGTTCATCGACTCCGAGCGCTTCACCGCGCTGAACGGCGACGCGCAGATCTACATCGAGGTAAGCCCCGGGAACAGCCAGCTGATCGACACGGGAACGTGGCAGGTCGAACTGACCTCGATCGAGAGCATCGAGGGTCGCTTCGACGCCTGGATCGAGCGTGACGTCCGACGGCCGAACAATCGCTTCGCGGACCAGTCGTTTTTTGTTGGAGCCGACTTCGACGGCCGAATGACCCTCGGCACACCGGCCACGTGTCGCCTGGGAGTCGCCGTCGCGAACTACAACCATTCGACACAGTCTCCCAACGACTCGAGCAGCCGCGGCCCCACCCGCGACGGCAGGCGGAAGCCGGAGATCGCTGCACCGGGAACCAACATCCTGTCGTCGAACTCGCTCGGCGGTCGTACGGATGCCGACGGCAACACGATTCCGATGCGCGTCTCGATGAGCGGAACGAGCATGGCGGCTCCCCACGTCACCGGGATCGCCGCCTTGCTCCTCGAGGTGGAAGCCGACCTTACGGCTTCGCAGTTGCGGGCGCTCCTGATGGCGGGTGCCACCCCGGTCGGCGGCATGGTACAACCCTTCGACGAGGCATGGGGACACGGACGCGTGGATGCGGTCCGTTCCCGGGATCTGGCGCAGTAGACGCCGGCCTACGGGCCCATTCGGTTGGCGACGTCCACGCTGACGACGCCCGGCTGCTCCGCGAGCTGAATCAGTTCCTGTAGCGGGACTTCGGCAGTGGCCAACAGCGCTTCTCCCGACCATGATCGCAGGTGGCCGCCCTGCGTCTCGAGCCAATCCTCGAGTCCCTCGATCGACTGAGCGGGGGAAAGCAGGATCATGACCGTCACGAGGTCCGCGCCGTCTTCGCGGAGCAGGGTCTTACGAGCGCGGGCGCCGAGGGCCCTGGGGAATCGACGAGCCATACGAGAAAGATCGTTGAGGCCGGGTCCACGCGCGAGCCCCGGGCCGCGCCGCCCGCTCGCTCACGAGACGCTCCCCCCTTGCCGTGGGACCAGCCGGCCCTCCGCGACGTGCTCTACGCGGCGCGATGTGCCAGGGGCGCGGGCTGTCGAACTTCGCTCCACCGGCTGGCCCCGTCGCCGTTCGCGATCGGCGGTCTCCGAGCTCGAGGTGCTCCGCGAGGACCTGGTCGTGACTAGAGACCTCTACCGCGACTACGTACGGTAGCCGTTGCGCTGATTCGATCCGGCAAAAATTCCCTCCCCTGCTCGCAGGAGCAGAGGTTCCGGCGGTCAGCGATGTCTATAAGTCGTTGACGTAAAGCGTGTTATAGGCATCGTCCCCGCTGGCATGTCGGATGCTTCCTCCCATGGACCTGAGCCGGAGGACGGGGTTCCGCCTGGTTCGCCGGCCCGGCCCGAATCGAGCCACATGAGACGGAGGATCCGAATGATGAGGAATATCAAGGGAGTCGTTGCGGTCGCGAGCCTGTGCGGGGGGCTCCTGATGGGTGGAGCCGCCCCGGCCGCAGCACAGGTCTACGGAGGAACGCAGCTTCTCTGGGGGAGCGACACGGATCTCGGCATCGGGGGCACGCTGCTCGCCAACATCGAGAACGCCAACCTCGAGTTCGCAGGGTCGTTCAATCTGTTCTTCCCCGACGGGGACGAGGACTTCTGGGAGGCCAACGCGAACATGTTCTATCACTTCCACCTGTCCGACACGCGGTCGGTCCTGCCCTACCTGGGTGGAGGTCTGAACCTGAGTCACCTCTCGAACGGTTCGGATAACACGGAGGCCGGTCTGAACCTCGGCGGCGGGGTCCGGTTCCCGATGGCGGGCGTGAGCCCGTTCATCGAGGCGCGGGCGGTGATCTCAGACCACGACCAGGCCGTTCTCGCCTTCGGGCTCATCTTCGGGCACGCCCACGGCCGCTGAGACTCCTGCCCCGGACGGCTTACCGGCCCCCCCGCACAGTGCACCCCCCGCCGACTCGCCGAACCGGTAGCGCCGGGATCGGACGTCAGACACCCTTCGACCGACTCGTCGAACTCAGGGTGACCAACGTCCTTGCGACGCACACCTAGTGTCGACCCGGTCCGCCGGATCCGGCGTCCGGCCGTGCCACCGTCGAGTCGGCTCCCCCAATGAGCACGGGTCGCGCCATCAGGTGGCTCCATAGCGTGTCGGCGATCAGCCGATGCGCGCGCGGGTTCGGATGGCCGTCCCAGGGGGCCACGACGAGTTCTTCGATCGGCGCGCTCCGGTAGACGCGAGACAGGTCTACGACGTGGAAGCCGAGAGCCTCGATGTGCGGCGCCCCCTCTGCGAACTCCCGCTCGGGGGTGGCCGTTTCGGTGGGCGGGAGGAAGAGCCAGACGGCCTGGACGCCCGCCTCGGCCGTCCGGCGGGCGATTCGCGTGTACGCCCATTCGAGCAGCTCGGCGTCGAACGGAGCCAGTAGCCGCTCCGCATCGGCCTCCGTCATGCCGACCCTGATTCCGGCGCGCTCGACCACATCCGCGAGGAAGGGGTCGGGCATTTCGATGCCCCGACGGGCCATCCCGGCCAGGTGGATCCGCGCGTTGGTCCCCCTCGAGCCGGACGCGAAAACCCAGACGGCGTCCGGCTCGAACTCCAGGGCGCGATCGAGGAGGAGCGCGTTTCGAAGGGGCTCGAACCCCGGGAGCCCGAAGTTCAGGAGCTCGTAGCGCTCGTAGCCGGTCGGGACCGCCTCGTTCAGCCGGACCTCCACGAGCGACTCGAAGCTCTCGTCATCCGCCACGCCCGAGCCGAGCAGGTACGATGCCCCGAGCAACGCGACCCGGTACGTCCCGGGCTCCGGGGAGCGCGGATAGTCGAGGTCACGAAACCCCCAGCGATTGACCCGGAACGGCGCCGCGTGAAAGATGATCGACGCGTTCGGCACGAGCTCCTTCTCGAAGAAGTCGTTCGTGTAGCGCCCCGCGTCGGTGAACTGGATGAACTGCCAGTCGTCGGGCCGGGTGCTCGTGGTCTCCCACGCGCGGCTGTTCAGCCGCCCGGCCAGGACCAGGTTCTCGTAGTAGCCGCGCCGGATCAGCTCCGCGTCGCGCTCGCTCAGCTCGCCCCGGCGGATCGCGCGAAAGGCCACCTGCGCCTCCAGGCTCATGCGCTCGGTCACGACCGGACGCACGCCGACGGCCAGCGCCGCGAGCACGACGCCAATCGTGGCGACCTGCGGCATGAACTCGCGCTTCGGAGCGTCGAGCCCGAACCCTCCCTCGGAGACGGCGCGGGCGACGGTCGCGATGGCGCCCGCGATCCCGACGTATGCGACCAGCCAGAGCCACGTGGTCGCCGCCCCCCACTCGACTACCTCGAACAGGCGGAAGAACTCGCCGATCGACGGACTGTTCCACAGCGACCACAGGACCGTGATGGTCGTGAACACGCCGACCGTGCGCAGCGCGAGACCGACCCGAGCCCGAGCGCCGGCCCGCTTCGCGAGCTTCTTCGCGCCCTTCCGGCGCTCCCACAGTGTGTTCGCCGTCATCAGCAGGGCGAGAATCGACCAGAACAGGAGGTCCGGTCCGGTGATCAGCCAGGTGCCCAGGATCCAGAACCACTGGTAGGAATG
>JAWWCR010000171.1:0-9938 GCA_033720355.1 Gemmatimonadota bacterium | reverse complement strand
GTCCTCCTCGAGCTCGGCGATCCACGCGGGCATCACGATCACGCCCCGGCCCACGCCCACGACGGCGGGCCCCCGGTCATCCGACATCAGGACCGTCGCGTCGAGGATCCGACCCGGTGTCCACCCGGCCATCTCGCGGCGGAGGCGCCGGTGTGTCACGGCGACGTACGCCCCGAACGCCACGACCGAAACGGCCCACAACACGCCGAGCATGACCCCGGCGCCCCCGAGCACTGCACCCCAGTCGAGTCCCGAGGCATCGGTCGTTACCAGATCGGGCAGCGAAACGACCGTCCCTATCCCCGACGGAAGCGGAGCCGCGGCGGCGAACCGCGCCACGAGAGCCGGCGCCACGTACGCCGCGATCGGCAGGATGACCGACCCGGCGAGCGCGCCCGCCCACACCCAGCGCACGGGTTTCCGGTAGTGGCCGAGCGCGCGCTCGGTCGCGAACGCAGCCAGCCCGAGGAGGGCCGACACCAGCAGACAGTACCCGATCCAGGCGATGATCATCCCGCTACTCCTCGCTTCCGAGCCGCTCGTCGAGCAGCCGCTTGATCCGCTCGAGGTCTTCGGTGGAGAGGTCGCGGTCCTCGACGAGGTGCGTGAGCAAGAGCTCGGGCGATCCCCGGAACAGCTTGCCCACGATCCGATTCACCGCGCTCGCCCCGGCACGCTCGCGCTCGACCGCCGGGTGGTACCGGTAGGCCTTCCCCTCCTGCGTGTGCCCGACGTAGCCCTTCTCCTCCAGCGTGCGGAGGATCGTGAGCACCGTCGTGTAGGCGAGGTCGTCCCCGAGCCCGTCGCGAACCTCGGCGACGGTGGCCGACTCGAGCTCCCAGAGCACGGCCATCACGTCCAGCTCGCGGTTTGTGAATTGGATCTCCACGCGTCCGTCTCCCCGTTTCTGTTACTACGTTTCTAGTAGGATGGTCGTGACAGCCCCCCCTGTCAACTAGAAGAATAGTAACAGGCAGGCGAGCGGCGCGCCGGGGTGGCCGGTCGGCACCCATGAGGGGAGGGGAGGAGCACCCTCAGCCGTTCTTCCGCGCCTCCTCGAGATAGGCGAGGTCGTCGAGATCCTTCGGGCGACCCGCGGCTCGCTTGTTCAGAATGAGCTGATCGATGGACATGTACGGCACGGGAACCTCCCCCTCCGACGTGACGAGAATCGCTTCTACGCGTTCACGCCAGGCCTCCTCGAAGGACACCCCGTCGATGCGGTTGATGAGATCGATTCGGTTCGGAGGGATGCCGAACTGCAGGATGAGGCCCTTTTCCAACAACTCTTCCGCGGTCTCGATGCCGGGAATGTCCGCGTCCCAGAACGCATCCAGGGCGAGAAAGAGACGTTCGCTGTTGTCGCCACCGGTCGCGAAGAGAAGATCGACATCCCCCGTGAACCGGGCATGGCCGTGAAAGATCACGGCCTCACCTCCGACGACCAGATATCTGACACCATGCCCGTGCAGGAGCCGGATCAACTCCCGCGTGTCTGGAGAGAAGTGCGAGCCGTCTATTCGGACCGGTGGCACGCCCGCACGTCCTTCGAGTCGGGGGGGTAGACACGATCTTTCAGGATACGCGCGGCGCGGAGTCGTTCTTCGGGCGTCATCGAGACGTGCTGCTCGATGTCCCAACGCCGTGCCTCGTCATGCCCGTGCGACTTTTGCGCGATGCGTTCCACGACCCCCTCGCTGCTGCTGTTCGGCCGCGGCCTGCCGACCTCGTCCCGCCCCGAAAGATAGCGGAATCGCGTGCGGAGTGTCAGCGCGCCGACCGCGGGGTAGTGGTAGTACCGGTACCGACCGCGGGATGCCCTCGCCGGCCTCTCTTGTACCCATCGGGCGTATGTCGGCGATCGTGTACATCTTGATCGATGTAGTCGATCGCTTACACGCGGGCCGTCGGTCTACCGACGGCGACGTCGGCGGTCCGCACGTTCGAGGACGAGACCGCGATCGTCCTCGAGCGCTACGACCGGACTACGATCTGATCAGCGCGCCCCCCTACCTGAGCCAGTTCTCTCCGTCGAAGATGAAGCTGGCCACGCGGATCGGCGGGGAATACCGGCTGGGGTCGATCCGACGCCGGCACTGGCAGGATCTCGCTATCGCCGCCGACCTGGACTCCGAGCGGGTCGTCGATCCTGTCAGCGACACTTGCGAGCGCGTCGCGTCCGTGCTCTGCGACGTGTGTGCAGGCGTTCGGGATGAGGGCCTCGCGTACGAGATCTTCGACCGGATCGAGGCCGAGGTGACGGCTCAGCTGGACGTCAGGCGCCGCGCTCTCGACGGATGATGCCCCCGGGCCGCCAGGTCCACCACCTCCTGGCGATCGTACGCCCGTGAGGGAACTAGCTCGTCCAGATGACGACGGCCCCACACCCGTCCTGGGCGCCGCCGAATTCGGCAGGCAACTCGGATGTCCTGCGGTACACCTCGATGCCCGCGATCGCCGTCGGGATCACGTACTCATCGATGCCGGCAATCACGTCGAGATACGGCTGTCCCGACCTCCACCGGAACAAGCGCACCGGGGCGCCGTCGATATAGACGTTCGCCGGGCACGGGACGGCCCTACCCCCATACGGGGGAATGCGAGGTGGCGAGCTCACGACGCGCGGTATCAGGAGGCAGGTGGCGCCACAGACCCGGATCATGTCGAGAAGCTGGACGCGATCCAGCAACTGACTGACGCGTGGCGAGCCCGCCTGTCTGATCGTCTCGGGAGTCATGAACTCGCCGAGACCGATCTTCTCGCCGATCTCCATGCGCTCGTAGAATCCGGCCCGGTCCAGACGCGCATCGCGAAACACCGAGACGACGAGCGGCTCGACCGCCACGGCCTGGGGAGCCAGTCGAATGGTCAGCGCAGAGATCATCCCCGCCTGGACCGAGACCTCCTCGGCGAGCGGAGAGTAGCCCAGGTGGTCTACGCGGAACTGATACTCTCCCGCGGAGACGGACGGCAGGAGAAAGCTGCCCGTCTCGTCCGTGATGGCGACCTGCGAGCCGTCGTAGAGCTCGACCCGGGCGCCCGGAATCGCTCCGTCCGTCGCCGCGTCCCGGATGGTACCCCGGATTCCGCCGGCCTCGGCATCCCCACCGGCTTCCACGCCCGCCTCGACGGATGCGACGCCCAGCGGACTGTCACCGCCCTGGATGGCGAACGTCAGTTCTACGGGACCGGACGCGGGCCACGCGATGTCGACGGCCTCTCCACGCACGGCCCCCATCTCCGCCCACCCCTTCACCTCCGAGGCGTCTTCCGGAAGGCAGATGTGGAAGGTTCCGTCGAGGCTCGTGGCGAGCGTCGTCTCCGAGCCGCTACCCGATCGCATCCAGGACAGCGTGACGCCGACTCCGGGTAGCGCGACTCCGCTGCTCGCGTCGGTGAGCCGCCCGCGGAGCATGCTCTCTCCCGCCGGGCAGTCCTCCTGAGCGGCGAGTGCGCCCGATCCGGGGCCCAACCCCGGGACGGCGAGACCGGCGACGATGAGGATCCTTAGCATCGGCAACCATCCGGATCGCTGCCATTCCCGCGCCGGCGTTGCACGGAGTCCCCGGAAACCCGCGCTGCCGACGTCGCGGACGGGTCCTGAAGCCATCGACTCCGCAAAAACCGAATAGCGGTGCCGGTCAATCCCTGGAGATCGCATACGTAACCACCTCAAACTCACTGGATCGGGCGCGACGTTGCAACCTCGCCGCCGTCCGGGCGGTTGTTGAAGACCGATGCCGTCGAGCCTCCGCTGGCCCGACTCGGCGAAACGAGGGGCTTCGACCACGTTCCAGCAGTTCTGGTGGGATCGACTCGACGACGTGCCCGTATGGGCCGAGATGTCAGGCCGAGACGACGAGGCCACGACCCTCTCGGCCGTCCTGGACGACACCGACGTCGCGCTGGTCGCGTATTGGCATACCCCGTTTCCCGCGGCGCCCTCGTCACTGGCGAGATACGAACCGCTGGCCCCGACCGTGGACGCGCTCTCGCTAACCGTCATCGGCGTGATCGGAGACCTGGGGCGCGAGGGCCCGGCCGTCTTCGAGCGACTCCCGGAGTCGGGTTGGGAGATCCTGCACGACGCCGCGGGCGAGTTGCGCGCCGCCATGCGTCGCTGGCCGACTGCGAAGTACCTGGTGATCCAGGACGGCCGTCGCATCCGTTTCGCGGGCGATCTGGAAGACGCGGTTCGCGTCGCGGTGGTCCTTCGGTCGGCCGACGGCTGACGCAGGCCCCAGCGTCACTCCGTCGCGGCCCAGGCCCACAGGTAGCCGTCGCAACAAGGGTCGATGAGGATCAACTCGCCCTCGATGCTGAACCCGACCTCCTGCTCGTCGAACCCGAGGATCGGATCGGCGTAGCGCAGCGTCGCCGGCTGCGAGATGTCCCCGAGGTCCTCCGCCGGGAGGAACTCGAACGTCGTCGACACCTCCAGGGCACCGTCCCGATAGAGCTCGATCAGGTTCGGCTCGGAGAGAACCACCTGCCTCGTGTAGCCCTCGGAGGCGGGCGTGATCGTCTCGCCCGCGATCCCGCCCATGGCGTACGTCCAGTCCCAACTCCCGTAGAGGAGCTCGACGAACTCGTCGTCGTTCGGCCCCGGAGGACCCGTCGGATCGGAGTCGCTGCAGGCGGCGACGAACGCGAGAAGCACCACCAGGATGAGGCTCGACCTGGACGATGAGAGTGTTTTGATCAAGGACCGCATCTTGTTCCTCGGAGCAGTAGCAGTGGGATGAACTCGTCCTCCGCTCGAAGAGAACGCGATGAGTCACGGCGGCGTGACAGGCGGCGGCGCGACGACCCGCGCGCGTCGCGACGTGTCGGAGACCTCCGATGTACCGGTACCCGTTACCGGACGTCGCCGATCGCCTCGATCGGGGTGATCGCGACCGCGCGACGCATCGGTCTCCGGGCGGCGATGAGCGCCGCGACGGCGAGCGTCGCCGCGACGCCGGCGAGCGTCGCGAGACCGACCTTCTCGACCGCCGCGTACTGGTACGCGAGTCCCTCGGTGAGTCCTCGGCCGATGATCGAGCCGAACACGACGCCCATCGCGGCGACCTCGGCCAACTCGCGGAGGACGAGCCGCCGGACGTCCCGCCGACGGGCCCCGACGGCGCGCCGGACACCGAACTCCGACGTACGCGCGGCGACGTTGAGCGAGGTCAGGGTGGTTACGCCGTACACCGCCACGACGAAGGCGCTCACGGCCACGATCGCCACCAGCAGCGCGAACCACAGGATGGGCCGCGCCCACATCGCGAGCCGCTCGCCGAGGCGGCCGAGCGGTGTGGCGGTGACGCCCGCGCGCGCGATCGCGGCCAGGGCGGCGGCTTCTCGCGTTTCCGCGGAAACGTTCGTTCGACCTCGGGCCGCGCCGGTCCCGGGCGTCTCCGCGGAGACGTTGCCGGGGCGTTCTGTCCCGACTACCGCAGGCGACTCCGCGGAGACGTCGGTGGGGCGTTCTGTCCCGCTGGTCGGCGGCGTTTCCGCTGAAACGTCGGCCGTCGCCGGCGGGACGACGAGCTGCCCCCGGGACGGCGGGTGCTGGAGTGCCGACAGGTAGATCCCCGGGATCGCCCGGTTCGTGGTTGCGAGGTCTTTCGGTTTCGGGACGTCGACGATCCCGATGATCCGGTACCATTCGCCGCCGAACCCCTCCCCCGACACCCGGATGCGCTTCCCGATCGGGCTCACGCCGGTGTAGGCGCGCAGGTGGTCGGCCTCGATGATCACGACGCCTTCGCCGTCGGGGCCGTCCTCCTCCGTGAACTCCCGGCCCTGGACCACGCGGATGCCGACATCGGCGAAGAACCCGGGAGACACGCTGTGTCGCTGCGCCCACAGCCGGGTCATCGGCGACCACACCGTACCGACGACGCAATCGCATTCGGACGTCTCCGAGGCGGCGGTGCCGAGTCCCTCGAGCGCGCCCGAGCTGGTGAGGTGCCAGCGCGCGCCCGGGTCGGCGCGCCGAACGGCGTCGAGGGCCTCGAGCGTCGCCTGGCTCGACGCCGGCGCCTCCAGCTCGAAGAGGAGCGTGTCGGCGACCTCCGCCCACTCCCCCGGCACCGATTCGACCGAGGGACGGCCCTGCGCGAGCACCGCGACGGTCGCCAGCAGGCCGACGAGGAGACCGAAGTACGCCCCGCCCGCGGTGAGGGGCCTGAGGCGGGTCGCCGACTTGATCGTCAACGGGCTCGCGAAGAGGCGCAGGACGACCCGGATGTCCGTCCGGATTGCCGTCCACGCCGCCCACATCGGCGCGAACACGGCCACGAGCGACATCACCGAGAGCGGGAACGCCGGGAGGACGAGCGCCATGGGCGACGCGCCCCGCACCACGGCGAGGAGGACAAGCCCGAACACCGTGCCGGCCAGCGCCCCGACCGCAAGCCGCCGCGCGAGCGGCCCGACCACGAGCGCGACCAGCTCGCCCTTCGTGGCACCCACCGCCGCCCGGAGCCCCAGCTCCTCGCGTCGCGCGAGCGCCGACCGGCGGACCAGTGAGGCCGCGGTCGCGCATCCGACCACGAGCGTCATGAGCGCGACGATGAACGCCATCCCGGCGAGAAAGGCGAGGCCCTCGGCCTGACGCGTCGCCGCCGTCACCGCGCCCTCCGGCACGGGGAGTCCCAGGCTCGCGACGGGCGGCGTCACCGGCACGGCCCGAAACGGGAGTCCCGGGGGCCACAGCCGCACCGAGAACATCGAGAGAACCGGCAGGGTGAGCCCCGTCGTGAGCGCCTGGACGACAAAGAGATCCACCGTGTCTCGCCGCGACGACGTCTCGTGCATCATCCTCCTCCGGTGTGCGCGTCGATCACGAACCCTACGCCCGGACGGCGCGCCGGGTCCACCCCGCGACGCGCACCCGAGCGCGACCGTCCGCCCGGCCTCGAACGTGAGCGATATGTCCGGCGCACGCACCGCGTTCCGACCAGGACCCCGAGCCCTGTCGGCCGAGCGAGGCACGCGTACCCGAAACCGTGGTGCAGGCTCGTCGCGAGGCCGCCACAGAACTACACCCTCGGCACACCCGGAACCCGCGGGAACCGGGGGTTCCGGCCCCATTCGCAACGGCCGGCGGGCCTTGAATGGTAACGAGTTACGGATCGCGCGCCCGCCGCCGCGCCGGAATGCCACAAACCGGCGTGCTTCTTGACGTTCCCGGGGGGCGAGGAGAGGAAAAGCCAAGCGCGTCCCCGCCGCCCCGTCGAGCGTGACCCGTGGACGAGAACGATCGAGAGCAGCACGACTCGGGCGAGGATCCGCCCGTTGTGCCTCCCGCCGCGTGGCGGGAGCGCACCCGTGCGCCCGGGTCGACCCCGTCCGCGGGGGCGCACGACGACGAGAGCGAGGACGACGAAATCGCTGATCCGGAAATCGAGCGTGCCCCGCCGTCGAGTGCCGAGTCCCCTGTCGACCACTCGGCCTCTTCGGCGGCGCCGCTCGACGTTCCGGGGCCGCGCGACCCGCCCCCCACGCTCTCCACGGAAGACGAGCTCGCGGCTCTCCGTCACCGCGTGGCGTCCGGTCCCGTCGCGCTCGTCGTCCCGTCAGAAGTCTTCGTCCACTTCTATCCGGCGACACCCGATCAGGTTCTAAACGCGTTCGCGAAGGCGGGCTTCGATCAGGTCTACTTCGAGTCGCTGGGGGACGAGCTGGTCGCGCTCGCCTACCTGCGGATCTGGCGCCAGAACACCGAGAAGCGCACGTGGATCCGCTCGACGAGTCCCCTCGTCGTGGAGTACTGCCGCGAGAAGCACCCCGAGCTCCTTCCCTATCTCGCCCCGATCGTGCCACCGCCGATGGCGCTCGTCCGCTACCTCCGCCGGATCGGCGAGACGCGGCCGCTCATCTACGCCGGGCTCGATTTCCCGGAGGTCAACGGCCAGCGGCACTTCGACGCGGCCGTCTCGTTCAACGAGCTCGAATCCTTCCTCGGCGAGCGGGAGGCGCGGCCCGTGAAGCAATCACCGGTCATGCGGAACATCCCCCCCGAGCGGCGTCGGTACCTCTCGGCCGCGGGCGGACTCCCCCTCGCCATGCTCGATCAGGAACGGCACTCGTCACGCCACTTCCGCCAGCTCCGGGGACTCCACTATCTCCCCGCGCTCTCGCAGCAGATCCGGGCTGGTGGATCGCACCTGGGCTTCGTCGATGTGCTGCCCTTCGAGGGTGCGCTCGACCACCCCGCGTGGGGTCCCACGGAGAACCTGTTCTGGCGCCGCGACATCCTCGCGCTCGCCGAACCGCCGGCCGCCGACGGTCCCGTGATCGAGGAGCCGCGCGGCCTCGACCTGTCGATCGTCCACAAGCCCAGCCCCTCACGGCTGCCACTGGCCGCGATCGACGAGATCGAGCGCGCGCTCGACGACGCGCGGCGCCAGGCGAACGGGGGCGTCTCGTTCCAGGGCGCGTCGGACTACGCCGGATACCTGAGCCTCACCGAGTCCATGGTCCGGCGACGGCCCGATCTCGCGATCGGTCTCCTCGAGATGACCCGCAACTACTTCCGGGCCCTTCGCGACGCGACTCACGACGCGCTGACCGATCTCTACAGCTACCGGGCCCTCCGCGAACGCGCCCGCGAACAACTCGGGCAGGCGAACCGATCGGGCTCGAAGCTCGCCCTGCTCTTCATCGATCTCGACGGGTTCAAGGAGATCAACGACACCTACGGCCACGGGGCCGGCAACGCCGTGCTTCGGGGTGTCGCGAGGGCGCTCGAGCTGGCCATTCGAAGTACCGACATCGCCGGACGGTTCGGCGGTGATGAATTCGTGCTGGTTCTGGTGGACGCGGACTACGAGGGGGCGGTGCGGGTGGCGGAGGAAGCGCGACGCCGGATCCAGGAGCTTCGCGTCCCGGTCGAGGACGGCTCCGACGTCGGAGTCACCGCGAGCATCGGGATCGCGTTTCATGCCGGACGCGAGGATTCCCTCGTCGCGGCGGACGACCTGTTCGCCGACGCAGACGCCGCGCTGTACATTGCCAAAGCGCATGGAGGGAATCGGGTGCATCCGGGGGTTCGTGAAGGGGCTTCTTCATGACGCCAGAGAGTACTAACCCCGATCTCGGGGTGGATCCGTGGGGTCTCCTGCGGGTCGAGCAGCTCCTTAGATCCGTCGAAGGCGTGGACTCGCTCAAGATCGTGCCCGACAACAACGGGGCGATCGACGAGATCCATGTGCTTTCCGGCTCGGGTCTCGGAGCCAAGCAGATCGTGCGCAACATCGAGTCCGCCCTCCTCGCGCAGTTCGGTCTCCAGATCGACCATCGCAAGATCTCGATCGCACAGGTGCGCGAGCAGGATCTCCCGCGCGCCGCCGCCGAACCCGAGACGGACCCCGAGCCCGAGCCGGTGAAACCCCGCCGCATCATCATGCGCGGCTTCCACGTCGACCGTCGGGCCGGCGAGCGCGTACTCTGCCGCGTCCAGCTCGGCGAGGCGGACGAGACGTACGAGGGACAGGCACAGGGCCCCGACTACGCCAAGGCCCGGCTCGAAGTCGCCGCCCAGGCCGTCCTGAACGCTCTCGGCAAGGCGACGAAGGGCGCTTCGACCTTCGCGATCGAGGGCGTCTCGCAGATCGATCTCTTCGGTCGACGGCTCGTCGTGGCGCTGGTTCACGCCTCGGCCGGCCGCGCGACCCTCTCGCTCCCCGGCATCGCCGAAGTGAGCGACTCCGTAGAAGAAGCCGTGGTTCTGGCATGTCTCAGCGCAACAAACCGCTGGATGGCCGAATAATCGACGCGTTACGAACCAACTGACCGAAAGCGAAGGCGAAAACCCCCCGACCCTCAAGCCGTAGCTGAGCGAACCTCCGAGCGGAGAACTACCGCGCATTCCTCATAGCGGATGGGATGCGACTCCCTCAAGGAAGGAGGTGCTAGCTTATGTGGGGTCTCCTGATCGCACTGCT
>JAWWCR010000170.1:0-9962 GCA_033720355.1 Gemmatimonadota bacterium | reverse complement strand
CCTCGACGTTCTTCTGGACGCGGGGCGACAACGCGCTGGCCAGCATCCGCGGCGATGCGTACCCGGAGTGTGGTCCACCCGACGCCGAGGTCGTACTCGTCGCGCGCGGGAACGAGCCCGGGTGGAGGCTCGATCTGACCGACGACTCCCTGATCCTGGTCTCCGACTACGGAGAGTCGCGGGTCGAGGCCGCTACCCCCGTGCCTGAGATCACCGGTGCCGATCGCCGCTACGCCGTGGCGACCGATGCCGGCGAGCTCGTCATCTCGATCGCCGATCGGCTGTGCGCCGACGACGCGACCGGGATGCCGCACCCCTACCAGGTCGTGATCGAGAAGGACGGACAGACCCTTCGCGGGTGTGGGGGCGACCCGGAGTCGCTACTAGAGGGTGACGAATGGGTCGTGGAGGACATCGTCGGCCAGCGCGTCATCGAGGCTGCGCCCCCCACTATCCTCTTCGAGGACGGGGGCGTGTCGGGCAGCACCTCGTGTAACCGGTTCTCGGCGTCGTACGAGCTGACCGGCGAGGGGCTGACGGTCGGTCTGACCGCCGTCACCGAGCGGGCCTGCGAGGACGCGCTGATGGCGCAGGAGGACCGGTTCCTCGAGATCCTGCGCGATCTCTATCGGTTCTCGATCACGCCCGACGGGGCGCTCGTGCTGCACACCGCGGATGAACGGACGGTTACCGCGCGCAGATAAGGGTCCACGGGGACGAAGACGGGTTCCTTCGAACGACCCTGCCGGACTACCCGACCCTCAACCGGGCGAGCCACAGGATGAGCACGAAGAGCACGCCGGCAAGGTAGAGTCCGCCGAAGATCTCCTTGTTGTAGCGGGCCAGCCGCTCGGGGAGAAAGATGTCGAACCCCGGTGTACGATCGGGCGTGTAGCGCGCCGCGACCGGGGTGAGCGGGCAGCGCCAGTCGTTGAACGCGAGGATGGCGACCTCGATCATCACGACGCCGCAGAGCACGGTCGCCGCGACCAGTCGCTCCTGCATCGCGACGACCGGGATCGCCACGATGCAGCCGGCGAAGAACGCCCACACCAGGGTGTGGAAGACCTTCACGCCGAGGAGTCGGCGTTCCTCTTCGGTCGCCAAACCAGACACGGTCTCGCTGGCCGTGCGCGCCGAGACGACCGCGATCAGAGCGAGCCGAGCCCCTTCTGCAAGTCGTCCGCGTTCATCACGGGGATGAACTCCACATCCGCGTTCGCACCCTGGAAGAGGATCTCCGCCAGTCGCGGTAGATCGGCTGGCTCCTTCATGTCGAAGAAGATCATCCCCGACCGCTTGCCATCGTGGGCCATGAAGTACGCGGCCTCGGGTTGCGCCCTTTCCATCAGGGACTCGATCACCGTTCCCATCGAGCCGTCGGCGACTATCGCGTTTCCCTTCTCGGCGGGAACGGTCCAGCGGAGCATGGTGCGCATACGGGGTCTCCTTTGACGGCGGGTGAGCCGCCGGTGCGGCTCGGACCCGGTCGGGTCCGAACGCCGGAGATCATCTTGCCGCGTGCCGTCGGGACGCCGCAACGGGGGAGGGCCCCCGCCGGTCGAGATCAGGCGCCGTCGATGATCGGCCGGTTCAGCCAGAAGAACAGGAACGTCCACACGAACCCGACGAGCGCGAACGGACCGTGATATCGCCGACTGTCGGTCCCGGCGCCGACGACCGCTCCGACCATCAGAAAGGTGCGCATCGACACGTACGGCATACCCAGGCCAAGGAGGTTGTCGAGCCCCTTCGCCGCGGTGTCCGCGTAGTCCAGCAGGATGAGCAGGATGAAGCCCGCGAAGAACCAGCGGCGGAGCGACATGAAGTAGTCGCCGAAGTCCGACACCCGGTCGAGATCGCTCGGCATGAGGATCACGCACATCAGGTACATGAGGACCGCGTAGAGGATCAGGAAGATGAAGACGAGCAGTCGCCATTCGAACTGCTCGGTCCACGCGTAGCTGTACCACCAGAAGAAGACGATCCAGCTGAGGATGTGGGCGACCCACGTCAGGTGGATCCAGTCCAGCCGGATCGGCGGCCCGTGACCGGCGAGGCGGTGCACGACCCGCCCGAAGCCGCTCAGGACGTGGGTCAGCGCCAGCCCGAGGACGATCGCCGGCGGGATCATCACGTACTCGAACAGGCTCATCTCTCGCACTCGCTCGCGGAACGCCGGGGGACGGTCGGCAACAGGACACGGTCAGCGAGCCGGAAGATCGCGCCTCCGAACGATCGGCGGGAGCCCCTCGGTCAACAGTCCGCCGGCTACGGCTGTCGAAAGAATGGCACGCCTCCCGATTCCAGGTGGCGGGAGGGCGGCCCTGCTCCGGGTAGAGGACAATCGAAATGTTTCTTTCCGGCCGAGCCACGCTTCTCCACGCGACGGTCGTCGTCACCATCTTCGGCGCCGCCGCGGTCGGTCGCGCCGGAGATCTCGAGTCGGCGCCGCCATCGATCTCCATCGAGGAGCTGGGACGGCTCCTCTTCTGGGACCCCATCCTCTCGGGCGAGAGGGACGTGGCGTGCGCCACCTGTCACCACCCCGACTTCGCGTACGCCGACGGGCGGGAGCTCTCGCTGGGGCCGGGCGCCGTCGGGTTGGGACCTGCGCGCGTCGATCGATCGGGCGGGCTGATCCCGCCGGTCCGCCGAAACGCACAGACCGTGTTGAACACGACCTTCAACGGGCTCGACCGCCGACGTGGCCGGCGCGGTGGAGACGACGTGGATCGCACTCCCGATTCGGCGCGCGCCCCGATGTTCTGGGACAGCCGGGTCCGAAGCCTCGAGGCACAGGCGCTCGAGCCCATCAAGGTCTTCGAGGAGATGCGGGGATCGGCCTACGACGAGGAGGTCGCCGTCGACAGCGTCGTCGCGCGTTTGCGGAGTATCCCGGAGTACGTGGAACACTTCGCCACGGCCTTCGGCGAGCCGTCGTCGGTGGACGCCGAGCACCTCGCGGCCGCACTGGCCGCCTTTCAGCGGAGTCTCGTCGCGATGGACAGCCCGTTCGATCGCTTTCGCGCCGGGGACCGGACGGCCATGACCGCCGAGCAGATCCGTGGCATGGAAGTGTTCGACAACGTCGGCTGCGACCGCTGTCACGATGGCCCGATGTTCTCCGACTTCGACCACCATGCCGAGGGAGTGGCCGAGCACCCGATGGTGTCCGAGCCGGATGAGGGCCGGGGGCGTTTCCAGTTTCGCACGCCCTCGCTTCGAAACGTCGGCCTTACCGCCCCCTACATGCACAACGGGACGCTGGCCACGCTCGAAGACGTGCTGAGCTTCTACGATGCCGGGCGGTCCGAGAACCCGAACGTCGCCGACCGGGGCCGGCGACGTGGCGGTGATCGCGGGGGAGTCAGTCTGAGCGGCGACTTCCGACGGGTGGACGACATGACCGGGGAGGAGATGCGTCAGATCGTCGCCTTCCTGCACGCGCTCACCGACGAGGGCTTCGACCGCCACATTCCCGATCGCGTGCCGAGCGGTCTCCCGCCTGGCGGGCGGATCGACGCCCCGGACACCATCAGGCCGTGAGCTTCACGGCGCCGGGCCGCCTATAGGGGACAGTCGGTCGAGACGAGGATCTCGCCGGGCTCGACGACGTAATGGCCGGCAAAGTGCTCCACGTCCTCGCCGCTCAGGATCTGGCCGTGCGCGTCGGAGGCCGTAAGCGAGAGGACCGCCGCGAGCAGGATCGGTCGTAGCGTTGCCGTTCGATCGAGCGTGTCCACATTGGACAACGTGTGTCGGTGCGCCGTCTCGACACCAGAAGACCCGGAGACGCATGGACGCGGACGCGATCGTCGTGGGCGCCGGGCTCGCCGGGCTGACCGCCGCGGCGGAGCTGGCGGACCTCGGACGGACCGTGGTGCTGCTCGAGCAGGAGCCCGAGCAGAGCCTCGGGGGTCAGGCGTTCTGGAGCCTCGGCGGTCTCTTCCTCGTCGATACGCCCGAGCAGCGTCGTCTCCGGATCCGCGACTCGCTCGAGCAGGCGATGCGCGACTGGTCGGGCTCGGCGCAGTTCGACCGCGATGAGGATCACTGGCCGCGGCAGTGGGCCGAGGCGTACGTGCGGTTCGCCGCGGGCGAGAAGCGGGCGTGGCTGCGCGGGATGGGGATCCGGCTCTTCCCGGTCGTGGGCTGGGCCGAACGAGGTGGCGGTCGCCGGGCGGGGCACGGCAACTCCGTCCCGAGATTCCACATCGCCTGGGGAACGGGCCCCGGCGTCGTCGAGCCGTTCGGGCGGCGGGTGCGCGCGCACGCCGAGACCGGGCGGATGAGGCTCGCGTTCCGGCACCGCGTCGACGAGCTGATCGTCGAGCGCGGCGCGGTGGTCGGAGTCAGGGGCGCCGTCCTCGAGCCGTCGGACGTCGAGCGGGGGAGACCGAGCTCACGCGTCGTGGTCGGCGATTTCGAGTTGCGCGCCCCGGCGGTCGTCGTCACCTCGGGTGGGATCGGTGGCGACCTCGATCTCGTGCGGGCGAGCTGGCCCGACCGGCTCGGGACGCCTCCCGGGCAAATGGTCGCGGGGGTTCCGGCACACGTCGACGGCCGGATGCTCGCGATCACCGAGCGGGCCGGCGGCACGGTGATCAACCCCGACCGGATGTGGCACTACACCGAGGGCATCCGCAACTGGAGCCCGATCTGGGAGAACCACGGCATCCGCGTCCTCCCCGGCCCCTCCTCGCTATGGCTCGATGCCGAGGGGAACCGGCTCCCGGCCCCCTGCTTCCCCGGCTTCGACACGCTCGGCACCCTCCGACACTTGAGGACGACCGGGCACGACTACTCGTGGTTCATCCTCACCCAGAAGATCATCGAGAAGGAGTTCGCGCTCTCGGGCAGCGAGCAGAACCCCGACCTCACGGGGAAGAGCATCCGGCTGCTCCTGTCACGTCTCGGTCGCGGCGCACCCGGGCCCGTGGAGGCGTTCAAGCGGCACGGCGAGGACTTCATCGTCGCCGACACCCTGAGCGAGCTCGTCGTGTGGATGAACCGGCTGGTGGGCACCGACCTCCTCGACCCTGGCCGGCTCGAGCGCGTGGTCGCCGATCGCGACCGGGAGGTGATGGACGAGTCGAGCGATGACGCCCAGGCCCGCGGGATCCGGGCCGCCCGGCGGTACATCGGCGATCGCGTCATCCGCGTCGCCCCGCCGCACCGGCTCCTCGACCCGGCGAACGGCCCCCTCATCGCCGTCCGACTCCACATCCTCACCCGGAAGACGCTCGGCGGGCTGCATACCGATCTCGATGCTTGCGTGCTGGGGACCGACGGCGCGCCGATCCCGGGGCTGTACGCGGCGGGCGAGGTCGCGGGGTTCGGCGGGGGCGGCATGCACGGCTACAACGCGCTCGAGGGGACATTCCTGGGCGGGTGTCTGTTCTCGGGGCGTATCGCCGGACGGGCGGTAGCGGCTGCGGTCACATGACCGGGGGTCACGGCCACGAGACGGTTAGCCCCCCACCTCCTGTCCCAGCGACGTCACGATCGAGTCGAGCTCGGCCCGCAGGTCGGCCAGCTCGCGCGCCGCGCGCCCGCTACGGATCGCCCGCTGCCTCGCGAAGTTGATGAGCGCCGGGGTCACGGGCACCGTGGTGGATCCGCTCCGTAGCCCGTCCGTCCGTTGCCCCGCCATCCACGGGCCGCCCAGCCCCATCAGCGCGTTGAGGGATGTGTGACTCGCGAGGGCGGGGTAGAGCTCGTCCTGGACGAGCCGGAGGTTGAGCTGCTCCTCCTCGCGCACGTCCTGCCAGCGACCTCGCCAGCCACGCAGCCGCCTGCGCAGCTCCGGGTTACGGATCAGACTGGTGAGTCCCGAGCTCTGCGCCTCCTCGAGCGCACCGAGTGTCGGGTCGAACGTGGGCGTGATGAGGAGCGTGATCAGCAGCGAGTCCGGAACCGTCACCGAGGGCGCGGAGGAGGCATCGAGCAGGTCGGCCAGCTCGTCCTGGCCCGTGCCGAGACGCCGGTGGTTGTCGATGCGTAGCTCGAGCGGCTCACGGTTCGCCTCGAACTCGGCCAGCAGGGCGGCCAGCAGCTCCTTCTCCCGCCCCCGTTCGACCGACTCGTCCCACCAGGCGTCGAGCGCGAAGGCGATCAGGATGGAGAGGACCACGACCACGATCTCGCGGGCCGACTCGCGAAGCACGCCGCGACCGCCCGATCGACTCAACGCCCCGCGCCTCGCGCACGGGCCGCGGGCCCGAACCTGTGATCGGCCGTGAACCTCGGAGGCGTTCCGCCATCCGCGTAGTGCGCGAGGATGTCGCGGTACAGCGTGAGGTGCTGCTCGATGCCGTCGTCGATCCAGTCGAGGTGGAATTCGTCATCGGGCGTGTGGATCGGCCCGCCCGACCCGCGCGGCTGCTCCCGGTAAGGTTCACGGACGGGCCCGTCCTGCCAGACGGTGAACCCGACGATGCCCCTCGCGAGAAACTCGGTGGTGTCGAAGCTGAAGTGCATCCCCTCGTGCCACTCCTGTGGCGCGAAGGACATTCCGGAGAGTCCGGCGATCCCCTCGAGTGTCGGTACGATGTCGGTTCCGGACACGGGAAAGACGGTGAATCCATCCGTCGGGGCCGAGAACCCGAGCCCGTCGACGTTGACGTTCACGACGGTCCTCGACAGCGGAACGAGCGGGTGCTCGGTGTAATACCGCATGCCCAGGAGTCCCCGCTCCTCCGCCGTCGTCGCGACGAACACGACGGTGCGGGTCGGCCGTTCTTCGCGAGCGGCGAGCCACCGCGCCAGCTCGACGATCCCGGCGGTACCGGCCGCGTTGTCGGTGGCCCCGTTGTAGATGCTGTCGCCCTCGGCGTCGGGGGGCCCGAGCCCGTACGCGTCGTAGTGGGCGGTCACGACCACCGCCTCGTCTCCCTCGCCCTCCACGACACCGACGATATTCGGCGCATCGATGGCTCTCGCGGTCTGGGCAAACGAGAGGGAGAGGGTAGCGGATTCGGACTCCGCCACGACGCGCGAGGCGTCCGGGCCCAGCACGATCGAAACGTCGGGCTCGTGAGCCGCCCCCCACCTCGGCGACAGGTGGTCGAACCCGGCGACGAACCGCCGTCCACCCGAGTAGCTCTCCGCGCTCGTGGTCAGGAACACGATCCCGAGCGCTCCCCGGCGACGCGCTTCGGCCGCCTTCGCGGCGTCGCTCGCGATGTACGAGTTCGTGCCCCCGGGTATCGAGGCCACGGCTTCGGGCGGGAGCCCCGGCCGGACGGCGACGAACGCGCCGTCGATCGCGAGCCCCGCGAAGTCGTCGAGGCCGAGCTCCGGCGCGACGACCCCATGCCCTGCCAGCACCATCGGGCCGTCGACGGAGACGACGCCTCCGTCGCGCGCGGTGAAGACGGTCACCTGCCCCGGGTCCAGCTCGCCGACGGTAGACAGCGTCGCGTGGATACTCGACGTGTCGACGCGGGTGGCGAGGAGGGGCACGTCCTGTCTATACGAGCCGGTGGTGCCCGGTGGACGGAGCCCCGCGCGCCGGAACGCCGCCTCGAGGTAGCGGGCCGCACGTTCGCCACCGCCGGCGCCGGTCCCTCGCCCCTGCATCGAGTCGTGGGCGAGCACCGACACGTGCGTCTCGATCGCGGCCGCCGAGAGCGCGGGGCTCTCGAACGCCGCGAGCGGGACCGGCGGCGGGTCGGGCGACGCGCTCTCGTCCGACGCGCCCGACGAGCAGGCGGCGAGCAGTGGCAACGCACATGAGGCCGCGCGACGCAGCAGAAACGACTGTCTCGTCATGATAGACCTGACCCGCGTTCGATCATCCGTTCGTACCGGGCGTCCATTCCGACGCCAGGATCCCGTACAGGTGCGAATCCTGTTGCCCGAACCGCTCGTGGTGCGCGCGCAGCGTGCCCTCGTGGCGCATGCCGAGCTTCTGAAGGACCCGACCCGAGCCGACGTTCCAGGCGAAGTGCTGCGCGTAGACCCGCCGCAGCTTGAGGTGTTCGAAGCCGTAGGCGAGCAGCCCCCGACCGGCCTCGGTGGCGTAGCCGCGACCCCAGTGCGGCACCCCGACCCAGTACCCGAGCTCGGCCCGATTGTGGTCCATCTCGAACATGAGCCCGATCGACCCGACGAGACCGTCGTCGGGCGAGTCCATGGCCAGGATCAGCGCCTCCGTCCCCGACCACAGCTCCTCGTGCGTCGCGATCCAGTGCGCGGCCATCCCGTCGGGGTAGGGGTGGGGGATAGTCAACGTGCCGCGCGCCACCTCCTCCGCACCGGCGAGGCGCTGCACGGCGTCCGCGTCGTCGTCGCGATAGGGCCTCAGAAGCAGTCGGTCGGTGGTGAGCGTCGGGATCGACATCGGCGAGTCCGTCGAAGAGGCCGGTCGTCGGGTTCGGACACGGAGTTCACGTCGAGCCAATGTGTTCGACAGCGGGGGACGAAGCGACCCGAATCCACCGCTTCGTTCCGGCAGGTTGCCGCGGGGTGGGCAGACCCATACATGACGGCATCGCTCATCGAGACCCACGAGACCGCGAGCGTACCCGGAATGACGACACCCGAACCGTGGCTGCGGGGGCCGATCCCCGAGATCGTCCCTGTCCTCCAGCCGGTGGCGCACGCGCTGGTGCTGACGGACGAGACGATCCGGGCCGTGACCGCCGATCTATCGCGCTACGACCTGTGGCGACGTCCGGGCGGCGCCGCTTCGATCGGCTTCCACCTGGCGCACCTCGCCGGGAGCACCGACCGCCTGCTGACGTACGCCCGCGACGAGCAGCTGAGCGATAACCAGCGAGCGGCCCTCGCCCGGGAGGGCACGGCGGATGCGGACCGGCCCGCTCTCGATGCGCTACTGGGGGAGTGGGGTCGCGTGATGGACGACGCGCTGGGTCAGCTCCGCGACACCGTCGAGACCGACCTGGTGGAACCCCGGTTCGTGGGACGAGCCCGGCTTCCGTCCACCGTCATCGGACTGCTGTTTCACGCCGCCGAGCATGCGGCACGCCACACGGGTCAGATCGTCACGACCGCGAAGATCCTCTCGGCGGACCGGTAGCGCCTCGAGCCCTCAGTCCCGCAGCGCCTCCTCCACGTCGTCAGCTCCCCGACGCGGGAGACGCGAGAGCCTCGAACAGCTCGAGGATCTGGCCGAGGCGCTCGCCGACGTTCGCGCCGGACATGTTCGCCGTGATGGCGACGATCAGCCGCCTCGACGGAAGGATGACGAGCTGCGCGCTGGCCCCGAAGTGGGCGCCGCCGTGGCTCACCACCTTCTCATCCGCGTCGTTCGTACGGACGAACCAGCCGATGCCGTAGGGGGTCTCCTCGCCGCCGGTCGTTCGCTGAGCGGTCCACAGCAGCTCGACCGTTTCGGTCGCGAGCAGCTCGCCCTCCAATAGACCACGTCCAAACCGAGCGAGATCGGTGGGCGTCGAGAGGTAGCCGCCGCCGGCCCACACGTCGCTGTTGTCGGTAAAGGGGGCGTTCCCGACCGCGCCCCCCTCGAGCGGCTCGTAGAAGCCCGTGCGGTTCGCGACGATCATCCTGTAGTCGTCGGGGACCGTGTTCGGCATCCCGAGAGGCTCGAAGACCTCGTCGTGCATGAAGTCGACGAACTGGCGGCCCGACGCGCCCTGCACCACGGCGCTCACCAGGTTGAACCCGAAGCTGGAGTACTCGAACCGCTCGCCCGGTACGAAGAGCAGCTCGCGGTCCTTGAACTTGTCGAGCGCATGGAACACCCCCTCGTAGGGCTCGAAGTTCTGGAAGTCTTCGGATCCGTAGTGCGGGATCCCCGACTGATGCCCCGCGAGCTGTCTGGTCGTGATCGGATGCGTCTTCTCGGGGAAGTCCGGGACGTACGTCTGGACGGGTGCGTCGAGCTCGAGCAGCCCGCGCTCGACAAGGAGCCCGACCGCCGCCGAGGTGAGCGACTTCGAGATGCTCCCGATGCGGAACTTCGTCTCGGTCGT
>JAWWCR010000169.1:0-9980 GCA_033720355.1 Gemmatimonadota bacterium | reverse complement strand
CCCGTCTATGTCGGTCTCGGATGCGCCGCGCGGGCGCAGGTGGACGAGATGCACGTACTGACGAACACCCTCGCCGTCATCGATCACCCCGAGCCGATCGTGGACGTGGGGGGCGAGCGGATCCGTCCGTTGCTGTTCACTACCCTCTGTCCGAGCGCGACCCGATTCCAGATCAACGCGTCGAACGGCGACTTCGCCACCCTGTCGCGACGCGACTGCGGGTGCGGTCTGGGGCGCGATGGCCTGACGCTCCACGTCCACGGCGTCGGGAGCTTCGAGAAGCTGACCGTCGAGGGGCTCGCCTATTCGCGCGACGACCTGTTCGAGCTTCTCGAGACCGTGCTCCCCGACCGGTACGGCGGGGGGCCGGGCGACTACCAGCTCGTCGAGGAGGAAGACGAACGCGGACGAACCTTCCTCACCCTTCTCGTCGACCCCTCCGTCGGGGCTCTCGACGAGGGCGCCCTCGCCCGCGGCCTGGGCATCGAGCTAGCGAAGGGGTCGCGCGGCAAACGATTCATGGCGAGCGTATGGGAGAAGGAGGGAGCCCTGAGGGTGCGGCGCGAGACGCCGCGGGCCAGCTCGCGCGGAAAGGTTCTTCCTCTGCGGCTCGCGAAGCGCGGCCGGGGAGAAGCTTGACGGGGCCCCGTCGCCCGCTAGCTTCCCCGTCCACATCATCGGGGCGTGGCGCAGCCCGGTAGCGCGCCTGAATGGGGTTCAGGAGGTCGCGAGTTCGAATCTCGCCGCCCCGATTGACGTGACCTATCCGAGGCCGGAAGCCCGCGACTATGCGGGCTTTCGTGCATCGTCGGTCGCGGCTACCCGCTCCCCTCCGGCAACGGTTGCGGAGGACTGGCCTCACGGAGCGCGAAATCCTCCATCGAGACCGAATACTCTTCCGATTCCGGATCGAAGCGTATGCACGAAGAGGCGGGGTAGTAGCCTCCGATCTCGACGGCTTCCGGCGCCTTGATCGGAAAGCACTCGGCCCCCTGCTCGAGCATGTACGCCCGGGTGACCATTTCCTCGTAGAAGGTGATCCTTCCGTCGTAGAAGCCGTAGATCCACGTCCGGGTGAAGGGCTCGCCGTGGAGCTCGGGGGACGTCATGTCGATCAGGTGGTTCCCCATCGCGGGGGCGACGGCCTGAACGTCCTGGTAGTCGCTGGCCACATAGTTGGGCGGCAGAGGCTTCGTCGCGCGCTCGAACTGGTCGCACCGAACGAACTCGGGGCCGCACGGTCCCGGCTCGATCGCGAAGACCTTCTCGATCGGCTCGATGTAGAAGTGCATGTCGAAGTGAGGGGTGTCGTACACGCCGGGCGGGATGTGCCCGATCGGGTTCCAGTTGAGCAGCGCCCATTTGAAGGGGATATCGGACCGCGTGGCGATCTCTCCGGGCAGCGGGAGTACCCACTCGTGCCATGCGTTGCATTCCGCTGGTCGGTCGACCACACCGTCGGCGTTTCGATCGGTGCACCGATGGAGATCCGACACGGTGGTGGGCAGCTCGTCGAAGAAATTCGCCGAGAACACCAGCCCGATCGCCTGCGGGACGCCGGACCCGTCGACCTCGGCGTAACTCGCCGCCGTCGCCTCGCCGATATCGGCCACGAAGCCGAGCGTTCTCCGGGACTCGGTTTCAGGCTCCGCGGCGCAGCCCGTCGAGAGAAACAGGGTCGCTGCGGCGAGCGCAGGGGGGAGCGGCACGCGGAGGACGGCAAGACGACGTACACTCATGGGACCTCCCTGGACGTGGCGGGCGTTCGAACACGGTAGCGAACCCGAGGCCCGCCGGACACACCTGTCTGCACCGAGGTTCCGAACGACTCAGTACGTCACCGGCGCGAGCCCCCGCTCGATCGCGGGGCGGTTCGACTCCTCCCAGGGGGGGAGCTTGAGGTCGCGTCCGAGCGACTCCGGGTCCTCATCCACCAAGAACCCGGGGTGCAGCGTGGCGACCTCGTAGAGCACTCCTCCCGGCTCGCGGAAATAGATGGAGCGAAAATACTGGCGGTCGCGAACGGGCGTGACGTCGACGCCGAGTTCCCGAAGCCTCTCGCGTACCGTCAGCTGATCCTCTCCGTCGACGACCGCCATCGCGACGTGGTGTACCGTCCCCAATCCGTTCACGGCATCGGGTGCATCCGGCGCATGCACGATGTCGATGAGATGGCCGGGAACGTCGCCGTTGGCCGCCAGCCGAGTGCGCCCGCGTTCCTCGCCGATCACCTCCCAGCCGAGAACATCCGTCAGAAACGAGACGGACGGGCCGGTGTCGCGAACGAGGAGCGAAACCCCGTGAATGCCGCGCACGGCCGACCCGGAGGTCAGATCCTCCGCGACCCACGGCTCGCGATCGTCCGCGCACGCGATCAGCTCGATCACGAGACCCGAGGGATCGTCGAACACCACCACCTCGTCTCCGAAGCGCTCGCCGATGTTCCTCGGACTGTACCCGGCTTCACGGAGGCGGTCCCGCCACATACCGAGGGAGCCTCGCGGGACGGAAAGGGATGTCGCACCGATCTGGCCGGCTCCGTGCGTCCCGATCGCGACCCCGTGTCCCCTGTACGGAAAGGTCGTGAAGAGGGTGCCGGGAGTGCCGTGCTCGTCCCCATAGTAGAAATGGTAGACGCCGTGATTGTCGAAGTTGACGGTCTTCTTGACGAGGCGCATGCCGAGCGCGCCCGTGTAGCAGTCGAGGTCCTCCTGCGCGTCATCGACCGTTGCGGTCACATGGTGGAGCCCGAGGATCATCGGACCCTCCCGTTCGCCGGGCTGCACTGGTTACGCCCCGGCGGCCTGGAGCGCCGCGAGCACGCGCTCGGCTCGTAGAGGCACCCGACGGATACGCACCCCGGTCGCGTCGTAGATGGCGTTGGCGACGGCCGCGGCGACGGGCTTGTGCGATGGCTCCCCGGCGCCGTAGTGGGGCAGGTCGGGGCGGTCCGGGTCGGGGTCGCCGTTCACGAAGGCGACGTCGATCCGCTCGGGGACATCGTCGTGCGTGAGCGTCGGGTGCGTGCGCCAGTCGACGCTCGTCACCTTCTCGGTGTCGAACCGGACCTCTTCGTACAGGGCCCGGCTGAGCCCGTGAAGCAGGTTGCCCTGAATGGTGCTCTCGAGCCCATCGGGGTTGATCACCAGCCCGCAGTCGTGGGCGCAGGTCATCCGCTTCACCCACACCCGCCCGGTGTCGCGGTGCACCTCCACCTCGGCGACGAGGGCGACGGCGGTTCTGGCGCGGTAGGCGTACGCCATGCCCCGACCGGTGAGGATCTCTCCGCCCCGGGCCGGGTTCGGTGAGGGGCGCGGATCCCAGCCGTACGTTTCGGCGGCCGCCTCGACGACCGCGATCGAGCGCGCGCGTCGGAAGGCCTCGTCGTCCTCGCGGCTCGCGCGCAGGAGCCGGAGACGGAACTCGACGGGATCGGCGTTCGCCGCGGTCGCCAGCTCGTCGATGAACGACTCGGCGGCAAAGGTGACCTGGGGGCCGTTCGGGTCGCGCAGATTGCCGGTGCGGAGCGGTGTCTCGAACGCGAGGGGCAACCGCACGGTGAGCGTCTCCCAGCGCCGGTTCGGGATCGCGTACATGTCGGAGGGGGGCTGGGCGCCGCCCGCCGAGGGACGCGAAGGCCGGCGGCCCATGAGCTGCCCGATGAGGACGGTGTCGGGCTCGTTGTACCCGACGTGCGCGTAGTTGGCGACGCGGGCCGCGTAGTCCAGCGCCACGAGATTGCCCTGCTCGTCGAGCCCGCCGCGAAGAGCGAACGCGAACGCGGGCCCCTTGGTGTCCCACGCCGTCTCCTCGTGTCGCATCCACTGGACCCGGACCGGACGGCCGAGCGTCCTGGCCAGATAGGCGGCCTCGAAGCCCGCATCGTCCGCGGCCGTGCGTCCGTAGAGCTGCGGACCCTCCATCCACAGCACGCGCACCTCCTCGGGCGGCATCCCGAGAAACTCGGCGATCCCCGTGCGGTGGCTGTAGGGCTTCATATCGTTCGTGTAGACGGTCATCTGGCCGTCGGATGGGTCGGCCAGTGCGTGGGCAGGGCCGATCGCAGTATGGCCCTGGAAGGGGTAGTCGTATTCGGCCTCGACGACCGTCGCGGCCGCGGCCAGGGCCGCCCCCGGGTCGCCCTCCACCTGCTCGAGCGGCACGGTCCTCGACCCCTGGGTCCGGGTCCGCGACACGGGCTCGGCGGCGCGCATGTACGCGAACAGATCCTCGGACGATGGGAATGGGGCGCTCTCCGGGCTCTCCCACCGGACGTCGAGTCTCTCGGCCGCCTCGATGGCCTGTTCCTCGCGCTCGCACACCACGGCGACGTAGTTGCCCTCGCTCACCACCCGAACGAAGCCCGGCAGGTCGCGCACCGACGAATTATCGATCGAGACCAGCCGGGCCCCCGCCACCGGCGGCCGCACGTTACGGGCGTGGACCATCCCTGGAAGCCGCACGTCGACGGCCCATTCGAGCGTGCCGTCGACCTTGGCCGGAATGTCGTAGCGGGGAATCGACTGCCCTACGAGCCTCAGCTCCTGAACCGGCTTGATGTCGGCCACCCCGGTCGTCGCGTTCACGTTCGACCCGGTCAGCACGACATCGAAGCGCCGGCCGCCGACGAGCTGCCCGTAGGTGACGCGGCGCGACGGGTCGCCCGTCACGTAAACGGAGCCCTCGCTCGCCGTCAGCTCCGCGACCGGCACGTCCAGCCGGTCCGAGGCCAGCTCGAGCAGGACCCTCCGCGCCTCGGCCGCCACACGCCGCGCGACGACCGCATCGCGCTCGATCGCATCCGACCCGCCCGACCCGCCCTGATCGACCGTCAGATCGGTGCGACCCATGACGAGCGAGGTGCGGTCGAACGGGATGTCCAGCTCGTCGCACATCATCTGCCGGATGGCGGTCCCCGTTCCCTGACCGCCGTCCGTCTTGCCGACGTAGAACGTCGCCGTGTCGTCCTCGCGCACCACGAGCCAGGAGTCGAGCTGACGAAAGTCCACCTCGGGATAGAGCGCGGTGTCCTCCGTCAGGGATTCCCGGGATCCGCTCGCCGGGTGGCCCAGCCCGATCCTCCGCCCCCCGTAGAAGGCGAGGACGAAGAGCCCCGAGGTCTTGAGGAAAGCGCGTCGCGCCACGGTGCCATCCCACGGGGCGAGGCCCCTCTCCGGCGGGACGCCCGGCGACCCGGTCATCGCTCCACCTCCGGGTCTCCGGCCATTGCCCGTGCCGCTCGCCGCACGGCTGCCTGGATGCGGTAGTAGGTCATGCAGCGGCAGAGCACAGGGTTCATCGCCTGCCGCAGCTCGTCGTCCGTGGGGCTCGGGTTCGCGTCGAGGAGGGCGACGGCGGTCAGGATCTGTCCGTTCTGGCAGTACCCGCACTGTGGCACCTGCTCATCGATCCAGGCCTGCTGGACGGGGTGGAGCGGGCCGTCCGCCGATAACCCCTCCAGGGTCGTGATCTCCCCCTGGACTCGCGACACCGGTCTCATGCACGAGCGGATCGCACGTCCCTCCATGAGCACCGTGCACGTCCCGCACTGTCCCAACCCACAGCCGAACCGCGGTCCCCGCAGCCCGAGGTCGTTGCGCAGGACGTAGAGCAGCGGGGTCGAGGGATCGACGTCGAGCGTGTGGGTAACGCCGTTCACCGAGAGCGTCACTTCGCTCATGCGCTCCTCCAGAGCCGGAAGAGAGTCGAGGATCTCCGACCGGAGAGTCCCGCCCTTCCGCCAATCTTGTGAGTGGGCACCGGCGCCGCGAGGGCGCGAGCGAGTCGGTTCGGGACGCTCGCCGCGTTTCTGCCCGGAGGGCGACGGGGCATCATATTGACCGGAAACGGCGACGCCGCGACGAACCGAAACGGGGGACCAGCCAACATGGGCGGACAGCAGAAGACGCCGGAAGGGCCCGATCTGGCCGAGGGGGTTCAGCTCGCCGAGCTGCTCGACGGGGAGCCGTTCGCGGGCCGGGTCGGGGACGACGCAGTCGTCCTCGTGCGGCGCGGGTCGGAGGTGTTCGCGGTGGGCGGCCGCTGCACGCACTACGGGGGCGCGCTCGCCGACGGGCTCGTCGAGGGCGACACGATCCGCTGCCCCCTCCACCACGCCTGCTTCTCGCTCCGCACCGGCGAGCCGGCCGGCCCCGCCTTCAATCCCCTCCCGCGCTGGGACGTCGAGGTGAGAGACGGCGTGGTGCGGCTGGGGGAGAAGCGGACCGAGCCGCCGCTCTCCTCGCGTGGCCGCCGGACGTCGGGCCCGGGGACCGTGGTGATCGTTGGTGCCGGCGCGGCCGGCAGCGCCGCGGCGGAGACGCTCCGGCGTGAGGGTCACGAGGGCGACATCGTCATGATCGACCCGCAGGCCGAGGCGCCTTACGACCGTCCCAACCTGTCGAAGGACTACCTGGCGGGGAACGCGCCCGAGGCGTGGGTCCCGCTCCGCGGCGAGGGCTTCTACGAGGAGAACGGCGTGGAGCGCATCGAGGGTACGGTCCGCGACCTCGACCCCGACGAGCGTCGGGTACAGCTCGAGGGCGGGGAGACGCGAGCGTTCGACGCCCTGTTGCTCGCTACCGGCGCGCTCGCCGTGCGCCCGCCGATCGAGGGGCTCGACTCGCCCCACGCCCACACGCTGCGCTCGCTCGCCGACTGCCGGGCACT
Organism: Gemmatimonadota bacterium; assembly: GCA_033720355.1. Lineage (GTDB taxonomy): Bacteria > Gemmatimonadota > Gemmatimonadetes > Palauibacterales > Palauibacteraceae > Palauibacter. The sequence goes on along the minus strand of JAWWCR010000169.1, from coordinate 3,311 downwards.
CATCGCCGGGCTCGAAGGGGCCGAGCGGGCGGTCGTGATCGGCTCGAGCTTCATCGGGATGGAAGGGGCGGCGTCGCTCCGCGCCCGCGAGCTCGAGGTCACGGTCGTGTCGCTCGAGGCGGTCCCGTTCGAGCGCACCCTGGGACCGGCGATCGGCGAGCGGCTCCGCGCCCTGCACGAGGAGCACGGCGTCGCCTTCCGGCCCGAGCGCCGCGTCCAGCGGATCGACGATGAGGGAGTGACGCTGGACGACGGGAGCGTCCTGCCGGCCGACATCGTCCTCGTCGGGGTGGGTGCGCGTCCCGACGTCGACCTCGCCGAGCGTGCCGGGCTCGATGTCGACGATGGGGTGGTCGTCGACCGCTATCTGAGGACGAGCGCGGACGCGGTGTGGGCCGCCGGGGACATCGCGCGCTGGCCGGATCCCCGCTGGGGGTCGGCGAGGATCGAGCACTGGGAGGTCGCCCAGCGGCAGGGTCGGACCGCGGCGCGGAACATTCTGGGTGTCGAGGAGCCGTTCACCGACGTGCCGTTCTTCTGGACCCACCAGTACGACCTTCGGGTCTCGTACGTCGGGCACGCGAATGAATGGGACGAGGCCGTCGTCGATGGCGACCCCGCCGAGGACTGCGCGGTTCGCTTCCTCTCCGGGGGACGCACGCTGGCGGTGGCGACCATCGGTCGCGACCGGGAGAGTCTCGAGGCCGAGGTCGAGTTCGAGCGCGAGCTCGCCGGGTAGCCCCGCGGGTCCGGAGCAGGTCAGATCCGGCGGCTACTCGTCGAAGGTGCCGCCGAGCGATCTCGGCCCGACGATCTCTTTCAGCGGCCAGGGAAGAACCCGACGCAGCACCCGCCCGTCGAGGTCACCGGGAGCCTTGACGCCGAGCAGGGCCGCCACCGTCGGCGCGATGTCCACCGTACGCACCCGCTCGTCGTGGACACCGGGGTGGATGCCGGGGCCCATGAACACGATCGGGACGTGCCGGTCGTAGTAATGCGGTGTCCCGTGCGACGCCGTCGTCGAGCCGACGAGGTGGTTCCGCCTGATCGAGTAGAGGACGTCCGGCGACCGGTCGGCGTCGTACGAGCGGCCGAACCAGTCGATGGGGTCGGTGCCGCGCGGGTCCGCGCGAGTCACCTCGTCAGACGGGAACGCCCACTCGATCCAGTCGATCTCTGCCAGGCGCTCGGCGAACGCTCTCCGGAACCGGCGCAGCTCCCGGTCGCTCGCACCCTCGCTTCGGAGGAAGGGCCCATCGAGCCAGCGAATCGAGAGGTCGTCGTCGAGGTCGGCCTCGCTCGCGGCCGCACGAGCCGCCGCCCGCACGTCGCTCTCGAACGTCGCGTCCGGGATTCGCCGGGCGTCTCCACCCCGCCGACGAGTCTCCTCCGGCGTCGGCCCGACGCCATGGTCGGCCGTCAGCACGAGGCTCCACCGCTCCTTGCCGACCTGCCGATCGAGGAACTCGAAGAACTCGCCCAGATAGCGGTCGAGCTCGAGATAGAAGTCGCGCACCTCGTCGCTGTCCGGACCGAAGCGGTGCCCGACGAAATCGCTCGCCGAGATGCCGAGGAAGAGGACGTCGGGGGTGTCGTCGTGCCCGAGCCGCTCGCGCTCCACGGCCGCCCGGGCGAGCAGCAGCGTCACCTCGTCGACGAAGGGCCGGTCGTCCTCGGACTCCACGAGGTCAGGCGGGGAGATCTCGTCCCACGGGGAGACCTCATCCCGGAGTGCCGCGCCGAGGGTGCGGCTTCCGACGTTCCCGATGATCGAGGCGATGCGGTCACGTGAGCCGTGACTCTCCACCCAGTCGGGCATGTCCGACATGTAGTAGGTCGAGGTGACGACGCGCTCGGTCTCACGGTCGACCCAGAACGCTGCGTCGGCCCCCGTGCCCCCCATCATGATCGCCGACACGTCCTTGAGAGACAGGCTGTACACGCGGCTGTCCGCGTCGGCGTCCTTGACCCAGTCGGAAAGCCCCGATCTGCGCAGACGATGCGGCGACCGGCCCTCGGACCGCGGCGCTCCGAGGATGCGGGTTCCGGCGTCTTCGGGCGGATAGACGACGCGTCCCTCGCTGCGGTCGAAGAAGTCGTTCCAGACGATCCCGTGGCGCGCGGGGACGACACCCGTCGGCACGGTCGCGTGACCGACGGCGGTGACCGTGGCCGCGTGGTCGTGCACGGCGTCGGTGAAGACCGCGCCGCGCTCGACGATGCGCGCGAGCCCGCCGACCCACTGATCGCCGAAGCGTTCGATGTAGTCGCCGCGCATCTGGTCCACGACCAGCACGACCATGAGACGCGGGGTCTCGGGGTCATCGCCCATGCAACGCAGCAGTATCAGACCCGCCAGAACGGCGAGCGCCCAGCGCTTCATTCAATCATCCCCGTATCGGCGCGGCTTCGGTTCTCGGGTTCCCGTCTCCCCTGTCACAACGGAGACCGAGAGCCTTCGGATTCATATCAATCTAGGGCATCGGGCCGGCCGAGGGCCCGGCCCCACCGAGGCGGAGTTGAAACGCACCCGTGCTTGACGGTCCCGTCCGACGGGGGCAGTTGTAGGGGATGTCCCTCGACGCCTGGCTCATCGTGGCGATCCTCCTCGCGACCTTCGCGGTCCTGCTGTTGACCAGGATCCCGCCGGTCGCGGTGTTTCTCGGTGCTCTCACCCTGAGCGTGACGCTGGGGCTGGCACCCCTCGACGCGAGCCTGAGCGGGTTCGCCAACTCGGGCGTCCTTACGGTCGGCGCGCTGTTCATGGTCGCGGCCGGGATGTACTCGACCGGCGCGATCAACATCATCGCCGACCGGTTGATCGGACGGCCGAAGACGACGGTCGCTGCGCAGAGCAAGATCCTGCCGCCCGTCGCGATCGGGAGCGCCTTTCTCAACAACACGCCGCTCGTGGCGATGCTGATCCCCATCGTCCGCGACCTCGCCCGCACCGGCCCGCTCAAGGGATCGAAGCTGTACATGCCGATCAGCTTCGCCTCGATGCTCGGCGGCACCTGCACGCTCATCGGGACGTCGGTCAACATCATCATCGGCGGGATGGTGCTCGACACCATCGCCCGGGGCGCCCCCGGGACACCCGAGATGCGGCCGCTGGGCATCTTCGACCCGTCCCTCGTCGCCGTCCCCGCGGCGGTCCTCGGCGTCGGTCTGATGATCGTCGGCAGCAAGTGGCTCTTCCCCGATCGCGACGCTGCCGGAGCGGCCGCCGAGAGTCGCAAGTACCTCGCCGAGTTCACGATTCCTCCCGAGTCGCCGCTCGCGGGGCGGTCACTGACCGATGCCGGGTTCAT
>JAWWCR010000168.1:0-10114 GCA_033720355.1 Gemmatimonadota bacterium | reverse complement strand
GCCGTGCGCGCGCAGGCCCTCAATCTCCTGTGGCGGATCTTCCCCGTCGACGCGCCGTCGGTGCAGGAGGAGCTCGGTCAGCAGCTCGACGTCATCCTCGACAGCGCGGGCTCGATCGGGCTGATCAGCGTCGTGGGGTTCGTGTGGCTGTCCACGCGTCTCTTCGGAGCGCTGCGCACCGCCCTGAGCATCGTCTTCGACATGGAGGAGACCCACGGCGTCATCCGCGGCAAGGTCCTCGATCTCCAGCTCGTGCTCGTCAGCTCGCTGCTCCTGGTCGCGAACTTCGCGCTCACGATCTGGCTCAACATCAACCGCGGATTCCTTACGGGCGGGGGACGCATCGACCTGCCGTTCGGTCAGGAGTTCACCGCCTTTCTCACCGCCTTCGCCACGGTGTTCGTCATGTTCCTGCTCATCTACCGCTTCGTTCCGGCCAGACGTCTCAAGTGGCGAACGGCCGCCGTGGCGGCGTCGGTGGCGGCGGTGTCGTTCGAGCTGCTCAAGTTCGCGTTCGGCTGGTACATCGCGGCCTACTCGAACGTCTCGTCGATCTTCTTCACGTTCACCACGCTCGTCGTTCTCGTTCTCGCGGTGTACTACGCTTCGATCCTCTTTCTCGTCGGGGGCGAGGTCGCCCAGACGCTGCACATCCATCGGATGATCCAGCGCCAGCGAGAAACCTTCGAGTGATGGTGCACGATCCACTCGAATTCTCCCGGCGACCTATTACATTCGGGCCGCGCGGACCCGGTCTCCGCGGAGGCACGGGACTTCACGGCTCGGCAGCTCGAGGGCAGGGTGGCTGAAGGCGAGGGAATCAAGATCGTGGCACGCAACCGCAAGGCCCGCCACGAGTACGAGGTGCTGGAGGAGCACGAGGCCGGTCTGGTTCTCAGGGGCTCGGAGGTCAAGTCGCTCAGGAGGGGGCAGGCGAGCTTCACGGATTCCTACGCTCGCGTGGAGAACGGCGAAGCGTGGCTCCACAGCCTCCACATCGCGCCCTACGAGCATGCGTCGGACGACGCCCCCGACCCGACCCGTCCGCGAAAGCTGCTGCTTCACCGACGGGAGATCGAGCGGCTCGGCGCGAAGACGCGGGAGACCGGGCTCACGCTCGTGCCCCTCGACATCCACTTCCGCCGGGGGAAGGCGAAGGTCCAGATCGGGCTCGCGAGGGGGAAGAAGCGCTACGATCGGCGGGAGGACCTGAAGAAGAAGGCGATGAAACGTGACGCGGAGAGGGCGGTCTCGGATGCGCTGGGATAACGGCGCCGTGTCGGGCACGAGGTGTCGGTGGCGGACCTCGCGGGGTGCGCTGGCGCTCGCCGTTCTGGTGACGGCGAGCCCCTCGCTCTCCGGCCAGGCTATGCCCGAGCGGGGCGAGGCCGAGGTGGCCGGGCGTCGTACCGCTCTTCGCGTCGCGTCGCACCGTTCGTTCGGGGTCGTGAACGCGAACGAGCTGGCGTCCGCCGTCTTCGACGACGAGGCCGTCTCGGGCTCGTTTCTGCGGGCACGCCTCGGAGCGCGCGAGCTCGTGCTCGAGGCGGGCTCGCCGTTCTTCGTCTACGGCGACCGGTCGTTCCAGCTCGCGAACGAACCGTACCTGTGGGGTGGCTCGTTCTGGGTGCCGGTCGAGTTCGTGACCGCGTGGATGCCCGCGTACGTCGAGGGGGCCGCGCCGCCGGCCGCGGTGATGGCCGACGCGAGGGCCCGCCGGGTCGACCCGGCTCAGCCCTGGCGCGTCGTCATCGACGCGGGTCACGGCGGACGCGACCCCGGGACGATCGGGAACGGCACACGCGAGAAGGACGTGGTGCTCGCGATCGCGCGCGCTCTCCGGGACGAGCTGGAGGAAGAGGAGATGATCCGGCCGACTCTGACGCGCGACTCGGACGTCTACGTGCCGCACGACGAGCGGTCCGCCTTCGCGGTCGAGCAGGGGGGCGACCTGTTCGTGTCGATCCACGCCAACTCGGTGCCGTCGGCGAGCTCGGCGCGCGGGTTCGAGACGTATTTTCTGGGGCCGGCGCGCTCCGAAGAGGCTCGTGAGGTCGCCCTGCGCGAGAACCGGACGCCCGATGTCGGGGATGCGCCCGCCGGGTCGGTCGACGATCGGCTGTTCATACTGACGGGACTCGACCGTACCGAGAACATCGCGGAGTCGCGCCGGTTCGCGGGGTTCGTGCAGAACGCGCTTCGCGAGGCGCGAGGCCGCGGCATCCCCGATCGAGGGGTGAAGCAGGGGCCCTGGTGGGTGCTGCTCGGGGCCCTCGCGCGAATGCCGTCCGTCATCATCGAGGTCGGGTTCGTCAGTAACCGCGACGAGGCCGCCTACCTGTCGAGCGGGTCGGGACAGCGCGAGGTGGCGCGCGCGATCGCGCGAGCGGTCACGACCTACCGGGACGACGTGATCCGGAGGTTCGCCGGGGCGGAAGGGGACGGCAACTGACCGCGTTCGCGCCTCCCGTCCGGCACGAGGCCGAGCTCATCTCGACCCGGCGGGTCGCGCGAGCCACGTGGTGGCAGGAGTTCCGCTCGCCCGAGATCGCGCGATCGGTGCGTCCGGGGCAGTTCGTCATGCTGGGTCTCGGGCTCGGGGCACCCGCGACGTGGCTCCTGCCGCGCCCCTTCAGCGTCGGTTGGCGCTCGGACGACGGGCGGATCGGGATTCTGTTGCGCGTGTTCGGTCGCGGGACGCGAGCCCTGAGCGGGCTGCGGCCGGGCGATCGCGCCCTCATCCTCGGGCCGTTGGGAACCGCGTTCGAGACGACCCCCGGTCGCGAGACCGAGTGCGTGGCCGGCGGAGTCGGGCTGGCCCCGTTCATCTTCCTGGCCGGCGCCCTGTCGTCGACCGGCGAGCCCGTGCGGCTCGTGTACGGAGAGCGCGACGCCGGGGCCGTATTCGACGTCGATCTGCTCCGCGAGCTGACGGGGGTGGAGCCTGAGCTCTATACGGAGGATGGATCCGCGGGACGCGCCGGCCGCGTGACGGCCGGTCTCGCCCCCGGCTCGAGCGCCCTTCTGTGCGCCTGTGGTCCGACCCCGATGCTCGTCGCGCTCGCCCGTTTCGCGGAGGAGCACGGCCGGGACCTCCAGGTGTCGGTCGAGGAGCACATGGGTTGCGGGATCGGCACGTGCCAGGGCTGCGTCGTGCGCTCCTCGGCCGGGCGCTGGGTCAAGGCCTGCATCGAGGGTCCGGTGTTCGAGGCGGGTGCTCTCGACTGGGACGCGTCATGAGCCGTCCCGTCGTTCGCCAGACGCTCTTCGGGGTAGAGATCGAGAGCCCCGTGTTTCTCGCATCGGGGACGTGCGGGTACGGGCAGGAGTACGCCGACCTCATCCCGCTCGACGACATCGGGGGGATCTTCACGAAGGCCGTCAGCGTGGAGCCCCGGGCGGGCAATCCCCCGCACCGCGTCGCCGAGACGCCGGGCGGGATGATCAACGCGATCGGGCTCGAGAACGTGGGGCTCGACCGGTTCATCTCCGAGAAGCTCGTGTGGCTGCGCGATCGCCTGACGAGGGCCCACGTATTCGTCAACGTCGTGGGCCGCACCGTCGGCGAGTACGCGACGGTCGTCGCGGGGCTCGACCCGCACGACGGATTCCTCGGGTACGAGATCAACGTCTCGTGCCCGAACGTGAAGGGCGGGACGATGTTCGGCACGGATGAGTCCGCCCTCGCCGAGCTCGTGGCGCGGCTGCGACACGAGACCGATCGTCCGTTGATCGTCAAGCTCACGCCCAACGTGGCGGATGTCGGAGTGTTCGCGCGGATCTGCGAGCAGGAGGGCGCGGACGGTCTGAGCGCCATCAACACCTTCCCGGGGATGGTCGTCGACATCGAGACGCGCCGTCCCCTGATCGGCAACCGCACCGGCGGTGTAAGCGGGCCGGCGATCCTCCCGATGGGCGTGTACGCGACCTGGCGGGCGCGTCAGGTCACCGAGATCCCGATCATCGGGATCGGCGGGATCCGATGCGGCGAGGATGCGATCCAGTACATCCTCGCCGGTGCCGCCCTCGTCCAGGTCGGCACGGCCTCGTTTGTCGATCCTTCCGCTGCCGTCACCACACACGAGGGCATCGTCCGCTATCTCGAGACACACGGGATCGCGCGCCTCGACGAGCTGGTCGGACGCCTCGACGCACCGGTCCGCAGATGATCGGCACGGCGGGGCTGGTCGACCGGGCGACGGCCCTCTTCCTCGAGTGGCGGGGTCGGGAGCCCGCCGACGTATCGCCGGTCGCGGGGGACGGATCCGTGCGGCGGTACTGGCGTTTTCGAGACGATGACGGGGCGACGGCGCTGGCCGCCTACGGACCCGACCGCGATGAGAACCGCGCTTTCGTGTCGTTCTCGCGCACGTTCCGCGAGATCGGACTCCCCGTCCCCGAGATCTACGCGTACGACGAGGAAATCGGGGTGTGGCTCCTCGAGGACCTCGGCGACGTAACGCTCTTCGAGGCGCTCAAGGAGGTGCGGGGCGCCGGAGACGACGCGTTTCCCGAAGCCATGCTTCCGCTCTACCGGCGCGTGCTCGACGAGCTGCCGCGGTTCCAGATCGAGGGCGGCCGGGCGATCGACTTCGACGTCGCGTATCCGCGGGCCGCGTTCGACCGGCAGTCGATCCTCTGGGACCTCAACTACTTCAAGTACCACTTCCTCAAGCTGGCGCACATCCCGTTCAACGAGGCGCGGCTCGAGACCGACTTCGATCGGCTCGCCGGCTTCCTCGTGTCGACCGAGACCGATCACTTCCTGTACCGCGACTTCCAGTCGCGAAACGTAATGGTGCGCGAGGGAGCGGATGGCCCCGAGCCCTGGTTCATCGACTATCAGGGAGGACGTCGCGGCGCTCTCCAGTACGACGTCGCCTCGATCCTCTACGATGCGAAGGCCAACCTCGATGATGAGCTCCGCGCGGGGCTCCTCCGGCACTACCTGGAGGCGGTCGGGCATCACCACCCGGTCGACCGGGACGCGTTTCTCGAGGTGTGGCCGGGATACGTGCTCGTCCGGATACTCCAGGCGCTCGGCGCCTACGGGTATCGGGGGTTTTTCGAGCGGAAGCCGCGGTTCCTCCAGAGCGTCCCCTACGCGGCGCGGAACGTCGCCGGGTTGCTCGAGGCCGGTTTGCCTCTCGACGTCCCCGAGCTCACCACCGCCCTCGAGCGCATCAGGGACCGCTGGGTCGCCGACGAAGGGCCCGTCTCCGCCGCCGACAGACTCACGGTTTCGATCGGGAGCTTCCGGTTCTCCGGCGGCTACCCGCAGGACACGAGCGGTCACGGCGGCGGGTACGTCTTCGATTGCCGCGGGATCCCGAACCCGGGCCGCGAGCCGGCCTACCGCCGGCTGACGGGGCTGGATCGGCCGACCATCGAGTTCCTCGAGGCGCGGCCCGAGGTGGAGGAGTTCTGGGGGCGGATCCGGGAGCTGGTGGACGCGCACGTGACGGAGTACAGGCGCCGAGGGTTTTCGGCGCTCAGCGTCCACTTCGGGTGTACGGGCGGACAGCACCGCTCGGTGTACTTCGCCGAACGGCTCGCGAGGCACCTGCGGGCCGGGCACCCGGAGGTCGAGGTGAGCCTCGTCCACCGTGAGAGCGCAGACTGGCCGCGCCGCGACGACGCGTGACGGCCGGATCGGGAGCACCGCGAGCGCCGCGAGCGCCGGGAGCCCGCGCGTGGAAGCCTTGATCTTCGCGGCCGGCGAGGGCCGCCGCCTCCGTCCCCTGACGGACACGACGCCGAAGGCGCTCATCGACGTCGCCGGCAGGACCGCCCTCGAGCGGGTCGTCGATGCGGTCGTGGCCGCCGGGGCGCACCACATCGTCGTCAATGCGCACCACCTCGCCGATCGGGTGGAGGAGGCGGCTCTCGCCCTCGCTCGCCCCGGTGTGCGGATTTCCGTCTCGCGCGAGGACATCGAGTTCAATCGTCCGCTCGAGACGGGCGGCGGCCTGGCCCATGCGCGTCCGCTGCTCGAAGCCGAGGAGCCCTTCTTCCTCCACAACGCGGACATCCTGACGGACCTCGATCTGGCGGGTGTCTACCGGGCGCACGTGGAGGGAGCGGCGCGCGACGGGCGGCTCGCCACGCTCGTCGTGACCGGGCGCCAGACGAGCCGCCCGCTCCTCGTGGATGAGACCGGCGTGTTCGGGCGCCGCAACCGAGCCGAGGGGTGGGAGGTCGTCGCACGCCACCCGGGGGACGGAACGCGCGAGGTCGGGTTCTCGGGGATCCACGTCCTCTCGCCCGACATCCTGCCGTGGTTCGATGCCGTGTCGACGTACTCGATCATCGAGATCTACATGCGGGTCGTCGGGGACGGAGACGTGATCGGGTGCTTCGACGCCGGCGACAGCGTCTGGCACGACATCGGGAATCCTGAGCGTCTCGAGCGCGCTCGCACGGCGCTCGGGGGTCCCGGGGCCGGCGCCGGAGCGTGATATGAAAGCGATCCGCATCCGTGAGCCGGGCGGCCCGGAAGTGCTCGAGACGATCGAATTGCCCGAGCCGGTGCCGCGACCCGGCGAAGCGCTGATCCGCGTCCGGGCCGCCGGCGTCAACCGCGCCGACCTGCTGCAGCGCGCCGGGCGATACCCGCCGCCGCCCGACGTGCCGGCCGACATCCCCGGGCTCGAGTTCGCCGGCGAGGTCGTGGAGCTCGGGCCCCCCGCGGGAAGACCTGGCGAGGCGGACGCGCGCTCTGCGGTGATCGCGGGCTCGCCGGTGATGGGGATCGTCGGCGGCGGGGGCTACGCCGAGTACCTGACGGCGCCCGTCGAGCACCTGATGCCGGTGCCGCGGTCTCTCGACATGATGGAGGCCGGCGGCGTCCCCGAGGTGTTCCTGACCGCCTTCGATGCCTTGTTCACGCGAGGTCGTCTCGACGCGGGCGAGCGGGTCCTGATCCACTCGGCCGGCGGAGGGGTCGGCTCGGCGGCGCTACAGCTCGCACGCGCCGCCGGTGCCGCCGGGGTCGCGGGCACGGCTTCGGCCGAGAAGCTCGGCCGCCTCGCCGAGATCGGTCTGTCCCCCGATCTGGGCGTGGACTACGAGACGGAGGACTTCGCCATGGCCGTGGACGGCTGGACCGGCGGCCGTGGCGTCGACGTGATCCTCGACACGATCGGGGCCTCGTACTGGCGGGCGAACGTGGCGAGCCTCGCCGAGCTCGGTCGCCTGGTGATCGTCGGCGTCATGGGCGGATCCACGACCGAGGTAGACCTGCGCGCGTTGATGACGCGGCGCGCCACGGTCGTCGGCACGGTTCTGCGCGCCCGATCGATCGCGGAGAAGGCCGACGTCACGCGAGATTTCGCGCGCCGGTTCCTCGAGTGCCTCGAGGCCCCCGAGCCGGCGCTGCGGCCCGTCATCGATCGGGTCCTGCCGCTCGAGGAGGCGCGGATGGCGCACGAGCTGATGGCGGCGAACCGCACGTTCGGAAAGCTCGTACTGAAGACGTGAGCGCGGATCGTGGTGTCCGCAGCATCGCCGATCGCGGTCGGGATTCTCGTTGGCCGTCCGTCGGCGACGCGGTATCATCCACGGCCCGCCCACCGGCCGCCGAGACGTACCGGCGGCCGCTCGGGATCATCCAGAGATCAGCCGACACACAGGAGACGCGACCGGATGCAGGTCTGGGCCGGCACGAGCGGCTACAGCTATCCCGCCTGGAAGGGGACCTTCTACCCGGAGGATCTCTCCAACAAGGACATGCTGTCGTACTACGGCACGCGGCTCACGGCGGTCGAGATCAACAACACGTTCTACCGGATGCCCCGCGAAAGCGTGCTCGAGACGTGGGCCGAGGCCGTGCCCGAGGGGTTCAGGTTCGCGCTCAAGGCATCGCGGCGTATCACGCACTTCAAGCGGTTGAAGGACGTGGAGGAGGAGACGGAGTACTTCGTACGCGCGGCGTCCGCCCTCGCCGACCGTGCGGGCGTGATCCTCTATCAATTGCCACCCAACTTCAAACGCGATGACGATCGGTTGAGGGACTTCATCGCGCAGCTTCCCAACCCGGGGAGGTCCGCGTTCGAGTTCCGGCACGCGACGTGGTTCGAGGACGGCGTGCTCTCGATCCTCGCTGATCGGAAGTGCGCCCTGTGCGTCGCGGAGACCGACGATGGGGACGATCCTCCGCCGGTCGCCACCGCCGACTGGACCTATCTGCGGCTACGAAAGACCGCGTACGACGACGCGGAGATCGAGTCGTGGGTCGAGCGTCTCGACGGCTTCGGCTGCGCGCAGGCGTACGTCTTCTTCAAGCACGAGGACGCCGGTGTCGGGCCGGCGCTCGCCGCGCGGTTCATGGAGCTGGCCGGCTCATGACGCGCGTCGTCGGGCAGCTGATGCTGCTGAACGTCGTGGTGTATTTCGTCAGCCTGCAGATGCCCGGGCTCTACGCCGAGATGGCGCTCGTGCCGGCGTGGGTGCTCCAGAAGCCGTGGACGCTGATCACCTATCAGTTCCTGCACGACCGGTCGGGGCTCGGGCACATCTTCTTCAACATGCTGGGTCTGTTTTTCTTCGGGCCGCGGCTCGAGGCGCGTCTGGGGAGCCGGAACTTCCTGTTTCTCTATCTGTTCAGCGGGATCGCGGGCGGTCTCGTCCATATCCTGTTCACCCTCCTGCCGATATCGGAGGGCGGTCTGCTCATCCCGATGGTCGGCGCCTCCGCGGCCGTGTACGGGGTGCTGTTCGGGTACGCCAGGTTCTGGCCGAAGGACAAGATCCTGCTCTGGTTCATCGTACCGATCGAGATCCGTACAGCGGTGATCGGCCTCACGCTGATCTCGCTGTGGGCGGGCCTGGGGTCGGTCGGAGGGAACGTCGCGCACTTCGCCCACCTCGGGGGTTTTCTCGGCGGGTGGCTCTATCTGAAATGGATGGCGCACCGGTCTCCGGCGCGGCAGTTCCAGAAGAAGGTCGAGAACCCGGGCGTGCGCATGGGGGACCGACAGCTCCAGGGGCGCTGGGAGCGGATCGACCCGGACCGTCTCCACGAGGTGAACCGCGAGGAGTACGACCGGATCGCCGAGCAGGTCCGCGAGGCCGGCTGGGCCAGCCTCACGGACCGTCAGAAGACCTTCATCCAGCGGTTTGGCGGGGCCTGACCGCGGCCTCCGGCCGCCATCGACTCTCCCCTACGGCGCGAAGACCACGCCCAGCCGCAGGTTCTGCGTTCCGTACTTGAGACGCCCGCCGATCCCCAGGGTCCCCGGCTCGACGTCCACCCGGATCGCCTGGATTCCGTAGGCGCCTTCGACTCCCACGCCGTTCGTGAAGAAGTACCGGGCGGCGACACCCGCATCGAAGACCCGCGCGTCGTAGCGGTCGATGCCGACGTAGATCGCACGCAGCTCGGGCTCGAGGTACCAGCGCTCGCCGAGGCGGAATCGGCCATAGAGCCCCACGGATGCGGTAGGTCCGACGATGCTCTCGTCGAACTCCCGCTCCACCGTCGCCGAACCGTTGCCGTTGCTCACGGTGGCCAGGGCCTGGATGTTCGTCTTCTGGAAGATCGCGCCGAGCCCCAGCCCGACCCCGATCTGCGTGTTCTCGCGAGCCGTGAAGGCGAAGCGGTACGCGAAGAACGCCTGGTCCGAATCGAATCTCCCCCTGGTGTCCAACCCGGCCGCGAACGTCGAGTCTCCGACCGTGATGTCGCGCTCGAGCGTCTTCTCCGCGGTGCGTCGCGCGAATTGATAGCCGAGCTCGATCTCGTGTCGTCGACCGGGGCGCCACCGCATCGCCCCGCGCGGCTGGAGCTTGGTCGGCGCGAGCCCGAGGTCGTCCTCCGTATCGATCTCGGTCCCGATGCTCCCGTCGTCGCTGTCGATGCGCAGGTTCGCGTTGAAGATTATCAGCGCGCCGGAGGCGGTGAACTGGAAGGTGTCGTACAATCGGTTTTCGAGTTCCTGTGCGGCGATCGATCGGGCTCCGATCGCCAGGAGGATCGTGGCCGCAAGGGCCAGTGCGCCAGTTCGGGACGAACGTGCGTTCATGCGTTCCTCGCTCCCGCAGCCGGCCCGTCAGGGCCGCGTCTGGGAAACATCCGGGTTATCCTTGGTACCATCGCGGCTAGACTGCCGCGACG
>JAWWCR010000167.1:0-10192 GCA_033720355.1 Gemmatimonadota bacterium | reverse complement strand
GATATGGCCGCGCCGAGACAGCTCCCCCGTTCGCGGCCACGACCTGGGTCGCGCCCGGGGTCGCGCGGTCCAGATTTGGCGCTCTCTCAGAACTCGTTTCCACAACGGCCAACCACGGAAGGCTCGTCTGCGATGCCGTCGATCAGAGCAGGTCCTTCCCCGCGGTACCGGCCCCCCCGCACCTGCGCAGAAGAAGTCTGGGCCCCTTCCCCCGGTGGGCACCGGTCGATTCGGCGTCCACCGGGGGGGTCGGGTACGCCGGCGCGACCTCGCAGGCGTAGGTTGGGAGACAGGCCGGACCCGAAGGCACGAGGGGGAACCGATGGCTCGAGTCGTGGTGCCCGCGAAAGTGCATGATCTGGAGGTATGGGAGGAGGGGTTCCGCACGCACGGGGACCTCTTCCGCCGCATGTCGCTGTCCGTGAGCTACTACGGCATGAACGAGGACGACCGGTCGGTCGCGGTCTACGCAGAGCCGACCGATCTGGATCGGTGGATGGAGATCCTGCGGTCGTCCGACACGGTCGACGCGATGGACGCCGACGGCATCGTCCCCGACACCGTCAAGGTGTTCGTCCTCGACCGCGAGTTCCGATACTAGCGGAACTCACTCCGCCCTGATCGCTTCGACCGGGTCCACACCCGTCGCCCGGCGCGCCGGGCCGAGCGACGCGAGGATCACCGCGACGAACAGCACGGTGCACACGCCCCCGTAGGTGACGACGTCGGTCGTCGCGACGCCGAACAGCATCGAGCTCAGGACGCGGCTCACCAGAAACGCCGCGACGACGCCGACGCCGATGCCGAGAGCGGCGATCCCGGCGCCTTCGCGCACGATCGAGCGGCGCAACGTCCGCGGCGAGGCGCCGAGCGCGATCCGGATGCCGAGCTCGCGCGTCCGCAGCGTCACGAGGTACGAGACCACGCCGTAGATCCCGATCGCCCCGAGCAGCAGCGCCACGCCGCCGGCGACCAGGATGAGCACCATCGCGAAGCTCACCTGCTGGAACGATCTAGCCTCGACCGCCCCAAGCGTCTGCACGGCCCGGATGGGGATCTCGGGGTGGTACGCGTGGATCTCGCGCTCGATCGCTCCGAACACCGAGGCGGGGTCGGCCGCCGCCGGACCGGCCGACATGCGGACGACGAGCGTCATGTCGGTGATCCACATCCCGAACCCGTCGTCGGGCCGGAACACGGTCGGCAGGTAGATCGTCGGCTCGGGCGGCGTCATCAGGCTCGCCTCGCGGTTGTCGGCGACGACTCCGGCGACCGTGTACCACACGTCCTGTTCCGGGTCGTTCGGCCACTGCACGAGCCGTCGCCCGAGGGCGCTCTCGCCCGGCCACCGCTCGGCGGCGAACGCCTCGTTCACGACAACATACTGCGGGTAGTCGGCGAAGTCGCCGCGCTCGAGATCGCGTCCGGCGACGAACCGCGCGCCGATCGCGGTCAGATACCCCGGCCCCGAAAAGACTCGCAGCGCCGTCGGAGCTTCCTCGAGCGCCGCGCGCTCGCCCTCGGCGACCGCTGGCAGCGCGCCCTCGACGGCCACGTAGTCGCGATACTCGCCGCCGTCGAGCGGCAGGTCGGCGGTGAACGCCGCCATCTCGACACCGGGGATCGTCTCGATCCGCTCGACGAGCGCGACCATCTCGCGCGCCCGCGAGACCGCCTCGGACGCGGCCGTCTCGGTGCGGCTCTCCGGCAGGGTGACCCGCATGGTGAGCACGCCCGCGGGGTCGAATCCGGGCTCGATCGCCCGCAGATTCGCGAACGTCCTGAGCAGCAGCCCCGCGCCGACGAGCAGGACCAGGGCGAACGCCACCTGCACCGCGACCAGCCCGCGCCGCATGCGCTGCCGGTCGCGCCCCGCCGTCCCGCCGCGCGACTCCTCGCGCAGCGCGGCGCCGCCGTCCGCCGCGCCGCGGAACTGGACGAGCGGCAGGAGCCCGAATACGAGTCCGGCGAGAACGCTCACACCCGCGGCGAACGCCAGGACCACGGGGTCGATCCCGATCTGCTCCACCCGCGGGATGTCGGCCGGCGCGAGCCCCAGTAGCGCCCGGGTCCCCACCACGGCGAGTCCGACGCCGAGCGCCCCGCCTGCGAGCGACAGCACCACGCCCTCCGAGACGGATGCGCGCGCGAGCGCTCCCCACCCCGCGCCGAGCGACCGGCGAACCGCGATCTCGCGGCCCCGCGCCCCCGCCCGCGCGACGAACAGGTTCGCAACGTTGGCGACCGCGATGAGGAGCACGAACCCGACAGCCCCGAGAAGAATCCACAGCGTGTCTTCGAGCGACCCGACGATCGCGCGCTTGAGCGGGACCACCACCGGCCGGTGTCCGCCCTCGCGCAGCGACTGCGGGGTGTGCGACCCCGTATAGGTCTCGGCCGCCCGCGGCATGAAGCTCATCAACTCGGTCGCGGCGGCCTCGGGCGTGGCCCCGGGGGCGAGCCGGGCGATCCCCTGATACATGAAGTTCCCGTAGCGCGCGTTCGCCTGGCGCATGGTGAGCGGCATGACGATCTGCGGCTCGTCGAACGGGCTCCCGAACGAGATCGTGGGATCCGGCCGGACGAAGTCGAAGTCAGGCGGCAGGACGCCGATGACCTCCATGTCCGACTCGGGGAACGCATCGCGCCCGATCACGCCGGGGTCTCCGCCATAGCGGTCCTGCCAGAACGAGTAGGTCAACAGCACGACATCGGGTGCGCCCGGCGCGGCGTCTTCCTCGGTGAACAAGCGCCCGTACAGCGGCGCGACCCGGACGACCTCGAACAGCGACGGCGTGGCGATGATCATGCCGAGCTCGAGCGGCTCCCCCGCCCCGTGAAGGGGCTCGGACAGCTCCAGATAGGCGGCGACCGCGTCGAGCGTCGTGGCGTTGTCGCGCCAGAAGAAGTAGGCGCCGTCGGGGATCCCCAGCCGGTCGCCGTCGTTGTCGGTATGGCTCACGCGCACGATCTCGCCCGCGTCGTCGTACGGCAGCGGTCGCAGCACGACGCCGTTGAGAACGCTGAACACCGCCGTCGTCGCCCCGATCCCGAGGCCGATCGTGACGATCGCCGTCGCCGCGAACCCCGGTGAGCGCCGTAGCCCGCGCGTCGCGTGACGCAGATCGCGCCACACCGCCTCAAGACCGGCGAACCCGTACTCCTCGCGCACCTGCTCGCGCACGGCCCGCGCGTTGCCGAACTGCGCGCGTGCCTGGCGACGCGCTGCCTCCGGCCCAATCCCGCCGGCGATCAGCCGCTCGGTCTCGTGCTCGATATGATAGGTGATTTCCTCATCCAGCTCGCGGTCGACGTCGCCGCGTCTGAGCGTCTCGCGCACCTTCGTCATGAATGCGGCCCAGTGCGACATGGCTCAGCCTCCCTGTAGTGCGAGCTTCAGCACTCGATCGACGGCCGCCGAGGACAGCTCCCATTGCTCTTCCTCGTCGGCGAGCTGCCGACGCCCCAACGGGGTCAGCGTGTAATAGCGCGCGCGCCGGTTGTTGTCCGTCACCCGCCACTCCGACGTCACCCACCCCTTTCGCTGGAGCCGCCGGAGGGCCGGGTACATCGACCCCTGGTTCACGTCGAACACCTCGTCGGACAGCTGCCGGATACGCTGCGCGACCCCCCAGCCGTGCATTGGCTCGAGCGTGAGGGTCTTCAGGATGAGCAGATCCAGCGTCCCCCTGAGCAGATCGGAGCGGATGAGCGACACGGCGTTCTCCTCTTACGGACCAGAGTCCTGTGGACGTTCAACTCATCCTCAACCTCGGGCCTCTTATGTAGAAATGCAACAGTAGCGTTTAAACAGTAGCGTTTCGACACTCGACGTGGAGCATGGACACCGAAGACCCTCCGATCCGGGCGGCGACCTCACCCTCTCCCGCCGCGCCATGTAAGGGTTTACGAATCGTAGGAAGTCGTGATGGCGCGTGATTGGGGGTATCGGCGACCGGCTGCGGACAGGAAGAACGCCGTCAGATGACGGCCTTCTTCCCCGGCGGCGCCCGGTGCAGCTCCCACCAGGCGGCCGCGTCCTCCGCGCTCCACTGGCCCTCCCCGCGGTCCGCGATCGCGGCGAGCTCGGCCGCGAGCGCGTCCGCCGACGCCGGCCGGTCGTCGGGGTCCTTGGCCAGACACGCCATAACCACCCGATCCACTTCGGCCGGAATCTCGAGCTCCGTCACCGACGACGGCGCGGGCGCCGGTTCCTTCGCGTGCCGGACGAGCATGTCCATCGGGCTCGTCGCCTCGAACACGCGCCGCCCCGTTAGCAACCAGAACCCCACCGCGCCGAGCGCGTAGAGATCGCTCCGCGGGTCCGTCGTACCCTGCCCGAGCGCGATCTCGGGGGCGGCGTACGCCGGCGTCCCGATGAACTGGCCCTGCCGGGTGAGATCCGCGGCCTCGGCGCCGGATGAGGCGGAGGGTTCGGCCGCCGCCCGTGCCTTCACCAGCCCGAAGTCGAGCACCTTCACCTGGTCGAGGTCCCGTCCGACCCGGCACAGAAAAAGGTTCGCCGGCTTGATGTCACGGTGGACGATCCCGCGGTCGTGCGCCTCGCCGAGCGAATGGCACGCCTGCCCGAGGATGTGGACCGCGCGCCGCCATGGGATCGGCCCGCCCTCACGCACCAGCACATCGAGATCGAGCCCGTCGAGGAGCTCCATCGCGTAGTAGAAGGTCCCGTCGGCAGTCAGCCCGAAGTCGTAGATCTCGATCGTGTGCGGCGAGCGGAGCTGCGCCGTGGCCTGCACCTCGCGCTCGAACCGGGCGGTCACGTCGCTCCACCCCGTCGCACCGGCCTCCGGACGGATGAGCTTGATCGCCGCCGGACGCGCGAGCAGCTGGTGCTCGGCCTTCCACACCTCGCCCATCCCGCCGGCCCCCAGCTTCTCGGTGATCTGGTAGCTCCCCATACGGCGCGCCTTCGCGAGCCGCGTACGCAACCCGTGCACGGTGCGCGCGGCGGCATACGCCATAACGACGGCGAGGAGCCCGCGAAAGGTGAGCCAGGTGGCGACGTGCGCGGTGGGGCCCACGCCCGCGTCGGCCAGCTCGGGTGCCGGACCGAGCAGCCACACCGATACGAAGGGGAGGATCGCGAGGGGGAGGATCGACAGCAGTGCGCCGATGAGGTGACGGCGCGGAGTGAGCGGGATGAGGGTGGCGAAGAAAAGGATCCACAGACCCGCCCACGGCCCCTCGCCGGCCCCGAGCTCGAGCGGCTGCGAGGCGCCCTCGACGAGCCACGCGACCGTATCGGGCGTGACCCGGTCCTGCCACCCGAGGATCGCCGAGCTGAGCGCGACCGCGGCCAGCACCTCCGTCGCGATCGCCACCGTCGGGAAGGCGCCGGGAGAGAACACGCCCCGTCGGCTCCCGATCGCGATGACCGCCGACAGCACCAGCAACGTCACTACGGCGCCGATCTCCGGGGCCGTCCGCCCGAAGTCGGCGAACGACGATTCGATGAGCCACACGACGACGACGATGAGCGCCACGAGCCCGATAACACCGGCCACGATCGACAGCCGTCGGTAGCCCTCGACGGCGAGATCCCCGGTATCGAGAACGCTCGACGGGACCGCGCCCGTGTCGCCGGCCCGGCGCAAGACGATCGTGGGTTCCCTCAGGCGCCAACCCCTCCCGTCACTCGTCCTTGAGCAGGGCGTCCAGCCAGCGGTCCGTCTCGGCCCGCGACACCACCTGCATCTTGGCATCGTCACCGAGCCCGTCGACCCTGTCATCGGGCGTTCCCGGGCGGCGGCGTCGGTCGCCGTTCGGCGTGAACTCGGCGTCGGACGCGGTCTCGTTCGCCGCGTCCTCGAAGTACTGCCGGTAGTAGTCATACGATCCGCCGTACCGCCCCGTCCCTTCGGCGTCGTTGAGGACGATGCCGAGGAGGTGGGTCCCGACCCGGCGTAGCTGGTGCAGGGCGTCGCTCGCGGCATTCCGGTGCGTCTGGCCCGCGCGGACGACCATCACCACGCCGTCGATCCGGCCGGCGAGGATAGTCGCGTCAGTCACGGCGAGCATGGGCGGGGAGTCGAAGATGACCGCTTCGAAGTCCTCGCGCGCGCGCTGGAGGAGGTAGTCGAGGAGCGGGTTCGAGAGCAGCTCGGACGGGCTCGGCGAGGTCGCGCCGGCGGGGATGAGCGTGAGATTCGGCACCCGCGTCTCATGCATGATCTCATCGAGGATGCTCTGGCCCGCGAGCAGGTCCGACAGACCCGGACGACGCGGAATGTCGAAGATCGCGTGCTGCGTGCTCCGTCTCAGGTCGGCGTCGACGAGCAACGTCTTCCGGCCCTGTTGGGCGAACGTGACCGCGAGGTTCGAGGCGGTCACCGACTTGCCGTCCTTCGCGCCTGGGCTCGTGATCAGCATCTCGCGGGTCGCTCGCGATGCGCGCGCGTAGATCACGTTCGTCCGCAGCGTGCGGTAGCTCTCCGACTGCATCGACGCGCCACCCTGCGATGCCACGAGCGCTTCCCGTCGACTATCACCGTTCTTCGAGGCGATCTCGATGCGGGGGACGCGCGAGAGGACCGGCGCGCCGAGCACCCGATCGAGGTCCTCGTCCGAGCGGATCGTGTAGTCCATCTGTTCGCGCACGAACGCGAGCCCCACACCGGCGACCAGCCCGAGAAACGCCGCGAGCGCCGCGGTACGGCGCGGTTTGGGACTCACCGGCGCTCCCGGCAGCACGGCGGGCTCGATCACGCGCGCCGACGGGTCCTCGACGGCCTCCGACACCTCGGCCTGCATGAGCTGCTGCGAGAGGGTCGAGTACAGATCGGTCAGGAGGAGGACGCGCCGTTCGAGCCGAGCGAACTGGAGCTCCTTCCCGGGAATCCGCGCGAGGTCCGAGCCGAACCGCGCGAGCGTCGCGTCGTGCGTCGCGATCTGGTCGTTGAGGCCCCACAGGTAGTCGTTCCCGATGTCGCCGATCCGGTTCTCGACCTGCGCGATCTGCTCGTCGATCGCGATGATCCCGGGATGCGACGTGGTCCACCGCGCGCGGAGCTCGGTGCGCCGTGTCTCGAGCTGTGAGAGCTGGTTGACCAGATCCTGCATCGTGGGATTGGCGATGAACGCCGGGAACGCGACGAGCTGCCGGTAGTCGGGACGTCGCCCCGCCCCCTCGGCGGCGCCGCGGATCCCGCCCATGAGGTTGCGCAGTGCATCGCGCTCGGCCGTCAGCCGCATCCGCTCGCTCTGCATCTGCGCGAGCTGCGCGACCTGGGTGGAGGCCTCGGTGTCGAGCGCGAGCACCTGCTCTTCCTCGCGGAAGTCCTGGAGCTCGTTCTCGGCCGCCTCGAGCTGCACCGAGATGTCGTCGACCTGCTCGCGCAGGACGTCTGCCGTGCTGCGCGACGTCGTCTTCTTGACCTGCGTGCGCTCCTCGATGAACGCATCGGCCACGGCGTCGGTGATCCGGGGAACCAGGTACCGGTCGCCGCCCCGGTAGGCCACGCGGATCAGGCTCGCGCTCGGGTCGGGCCGGGTCACCTGGAGTCCGCCGAGGACGAGTCCGACGGCGTCGTCGACGTACCGCGAGACCAGGGTGAACTCGTCGGGCATGCGGATCCCGCGCGACTCGAGCTCGGTGTCGCTCGCGATGGAGAACTCGAACCCGGGCATCTCGACCGGCTCGCCGGCGACGAACCGCCTTCGGAGCGGCGCCACGTCTTGCTGCCTCTCGCCGACGAGCGTGTACTCGCCCGAGTCGTCGCGCCGCACGAGGTAGCTCCGGGTCGGCAGCACGTTGCCGAGCGCCACTGACCCGAAGATGTCCTGCCCGCGCAGCTCGGGCGGCGCCCCGACGCCGAAGTCGAGGCCGAGCCGCTCGACCACCGCGCGCGCGACGGGGGTCGTCGCGATCACCCGGATCTCGGTGTCGAGCTCATCCTCCCGCGAGTTCGAGCCCTGGTACGGCGCGAACGGGTCGGCCGTCCGCGTCTCGACGCGGACGAGCGTCGACGACTCCCACGTCGTTGGCTCTCGCAGGCTCGTCCACAGCGAGATCGCGACCGCGACGAGCGCGCACCCGAGCACCATCCACCACTGCCGGCGGATGATCCGGAAGAGACTCGGGCGTCGCCGAGATGCGTGGACCCGCCGCGATTCCACGTAGTGAACGACGCCGAAGGCCGCATCGTGGCCAAGGGGTCGCACCGGATACCCGCGCGCGAGATCCGGCAGCTCCCCGGGCCACGAAGACCCGCTCCCGACGCCGTTACCCACCGGCGGCGAGCATGATGTGGTCTCGATCGCCGACGAAGATCTCGTCACCCGATAGGATCGGCATCGCCGACAGCGGAACGCCACCCTCGAGATTCAGCTGGATCGTCTGTCCGCGGCGAAGCAAGCGAATGTCGTCCAGGTCGCCTGCCGAGGCGAGCCCGCCGGCGAGGGCGAGGGCCTCGTTCAGACTCATCGTCAGATCGACGAAGTACAGGCCAGGTCGACGCACGCCACCGAGAATGGAGATTCTCCGCAAGGCGGTAACGTCGATGGAGGGATGTTCCAGATAGCGCCGGTACTCGGAAGTCAGCAGGCGCTCGACCGAGTCGGCGGACACACCCACCAGATCTCGCTCGCCCAGGAGCGGAAACACGACCAGGCCGTTCTGATCTACCTGGTACTCACCGGTCAAATCGGGCTCCTGGAACACCGTGACGCGCACGGCATCGCCGGGGCGCAGCGCACCCTCCCGATTCGCCTGGAGGGGCGCCTCATGGTCGAAGATGGACGACGGGACCGTTACGGAGCGGGGCCGGCTGCCGCCACAGGCAAGGAGCAGCAGCCACACGCCGAAAAGCCATGGCGGAGGTTGAAAGCGGACCGACCGGGGTGAGTGGGCCGGTAGCGCAGACGACTTCAAAGCGAAGGTCGGGAACCCGCCCACGGCTCCACGGTGACTTCGCGCAGCCGCATCTCTCATCCTCTACGCCCCTCCCCGCCCATCCACCACCTCAACCTGCGCACGACCTCAGAGTAGAGGGAGCGCGCGCGGTTGTAAACCTGCAAAGACAAGGGAGTTACGGGGCAACGTCGCGCTCGGTCGCCCGCAGTTGTCAGAAGCCGAACGACAGACCCATCTGGAAGGTCCAGAAGTCCGCGTTCGAGTAGACCGGCTCGACGATCGTCCCGCCGAACCCGTCGTCGTAGATCCCGCCCTCCGTCAGGTACTGGACATCGTCGTGACGCCTGTACTGGACATCGAAGTTGAGGAGGACCGGAGACCCTCCGCCGAACGCGATCGCCAGACCGCCACCCCCGCCGTACCCGAACGCCCAGTCGTCGAAGTTCAGCGAGTGCGCGTAGTGATACCAGCCGTCGTTCGCCGACGAGTGCGTGTAGAAGTAGCCCGACCCGACATACCCGTTTATGTAGGGCTGCACCGCCCCCATCGACGCCTGGAGCTGTGGCCCGACCCCGAACGTCGCGATGTTGTTCGTCGTCCGGATGCCCGGACCCGGCGGCCCGTAGCAGCACGCCGACGACCCCCACGACACCGACCCGTAGTTCACGTACCCACCCTCGAAGCGCAACGCGAACGTGTTCGACGGCTCCACCCCCACGATCATGTGGCCCGTCGCCGCGAACCCTTCCCCCACGAACCTCCCGAACTCGCCCTGCGGAACGAACATCCCCAGCCCCCCACCGACCCTGAACCGGGGCGTGCTGTACGCGACGGGCACCGGCACGAGCTGCTCTTCGTACTCGGGCTCGCCGTGGACGTGGCCGCCGTGCCGCTGGGCGGTCAGGTCGCCGGGGAGGGTGAGGGCGATCGCCATCGCGAGGATTACGGCTCCGCCGGTCGTCCCGCCGAGGTCAGCCCCGCCTGCCCCGCCCGCGCCCTCCGCCGCGCCCTTCCCATCCACCGTGTCCACGGCCGCTCGCCTCTTCGTGAGCCTTTCGCGCCCGTACCGCATGTCACCGCTCCGTGTCTCAGTGCCGTGTCGTCCGTCGCTTCAGCCGGCCCGCCCCCGCGCGCAGGCCGTCGATGTGTAGACGCGCGGATGTGCTCCGGGGTCACGGCTCCGGGGTCACGCTCTGGGGTCACGGCGCCGGGGCTCACGCGGGCGGCACGCAGGGTCGGGCGCGGGTCGGCTCGTGTTCGACCGACAGGAGGTCGGGCGGCGCAAGGCCGGACGAGCGCGGTCGGCGGGCGGCGCGG
>JAWWCR010000166.1:0-10200 GCA_033720355.1 Gemmatimonadota bacterium | reverse complement strand
GCGAGACCGTCGACTGTGGAAGCTGCGACACGGCCGTCAGCTCGGAGACGGTGAACTCGTGACGATCGAGTAACGCCAGCAACCGCAACCGGTTCTCGTCTCCGAGCGAGGCCAGCCGCTCGATCAAGGTCTGAGTCCCCGTATTCGTATTCATATATGCGGATACAACGATGGAATAATCGTGCCGAAAAATCAAGGGGGATGGCACTCGGGCGCTCTCATCGCCCGACTCGTAGGTTCGCGGACATGCAGATCTTCGTCACGGGCGGGAGCGGGTACATCGGACGGGTGGTCGTGGCCGAGCTGGTCGGTCGAGATCACGCGGTCACTGGTCTCGCGCGCTCGGAGGACAGCGCGGCGGCGCTCAGCGACCTCGGGGCGGCCACGGTCGCGGGCGATCTGTGGTCGGCCGATGAATGGGGACCCGCCGCCCGAGCCGCCGATGCGGTCATCCACCTCGCGATGGATCTGAAGTCGCCGGCGGAGGGCGATGCCGCGGCGTTCGATGCCGTGCTGGGTCCGCCGCACACGGGCCAGCGAGGGTTCGACACCGCCGCCGGCCCGGCGTTCGTCTACACCTCCGGTCTCTGGGTCGTCGGCGATACGGGGGGCGCGACGGTCGGCGACGACGCCGACACCAGCCACCCCGCCGAGCTCGTCGCCTGGCGCGTCCCTTCCGAGAACCGCGTACTGGGCGCGGCCGCGGCGGGTCGCACGGCCGCCGTGGTCCGGCCGGGGAGCGTCTACGGCCGGGGCGGCGGCGCCTCGGCCCGCATGTTCGCCACGGCCGTGAAGTCCGGCGCCGCGGAGTACGTCGGCGACGGCGAGAACCGCTGGTCGAGCATCCACGTCGACGACCTCGCGCGCCTCTTCGCCCTCGTCGTCGAGACCGGCGCCACCGGGCCGATCAACGCGGTCGACGGGCACCCCGAGCGCGTCGCGGAGATCGCGGAGGCGGCGAGTCGCACCGCCGGCGCGGAGGGCCGCACGAACCCGCTTCCCCTCGAGCAGGTTCGCCAGAAGCTCGGCGCCTACGCCGACGCGCTGTGTCTCGACATCGGGGCCGACGCTCCGGCCGCCCGGGCGCTCGGCTGGGTCCCCTCGCGCGAGTCGTTCACCGCCTGTGCCGATGCGGCGTTCAGCGAGTGGGCCGCGACCCGGGGGTAGCCATCCGACGCGCGGTCGGGTCGAGTCCGGAGGGCCAGCCCGCATTCAAGTCGTCATAAATGACGAGTCTATTGCCGATTCGCCATTTATCTCGTCAGTATTGACGCATAGGCACTCTTGCATATCGGCATGTAACTCGCCTATAATGACGAGCAAGCGATGATTCAAACGACAACTCGTCATATCAGGCGACTTCGTGGCCCACTTAGACCTTCCGACAGACGACGCGGTCCTGGCTGAGCTGGGCGCCCGGCTGTCCTCGGCCCGGCTCTCCCACGACCTGACCCAGGCCCAGCTGGCCCGGGAGGCCGGCGTGTCGAAGCGCACCGTCGAGCGTCTCGAGGCGGGGGAGTCGGCGCAGCTCACGAGCTTCATCCGGGTGCTGCGGGCGCTCCGTCTTCTCGATCGCTTCCAGGAGCTGCTTCCGCCCGAGCGACCCGCGCCCATGGATCTGCTGCGCCGGGAGGGCAGGACGCCCCGGCGGGCGAGCGGACGCGGCGCGTCCCCCGACAGGCCGTGGACCTGGGGTGAGGAGGACGCGTAGTGGACCTCGCGGAGGTCCGGCTGTGGGGTCGACGGATCGGGGCGGTGGCCCGACGGCCCGAGGAGTCGTTCGCCTCGTTCCAGTACGACCCCGACTTCGCCGGCAGCGGCATCGAGATCGCGCCGCTCACGATGCCGCTCGGCCGGCAGCCGTACGCGTTTCCGCAGCTCCCGGCCGAGACGTTCCACGGCCTCCCGGGCCTGCTCGCCGACTCGCTGCCCGACACCTTCGGCAACGCGCTCATCGACGCGTGGCTCGCGCGGCAGGGGCGACGCCCCGAGAGCTTCAGCCCGGTCGAGCGGCTGTGCTACGTCGGCACGCGCGGGATGGGTGCGCTCGAGTACGAGCCGTCGACGGGGCCACGACCGACCGAGACCGAGTCCCTCGAGGTCAGGGCGCTCGCCGAGCTCGCCTCGCGGATCCTCAACCGCAGGGAGGAGCTGGCCCTCGAGCTCGCCCCCGGTGAGGAGGAGGATGCCCTCACGCAGCTCCTCCGCGTCGGCACCTCGGCGGGCGGCGCGCGCGCCAAGGCCCTCGTCGCGTGGAACCCCGCAACGAACGATGTGCGTTCGGGCCAGATCGACGCCGGCCAGGGGTACGAGTACTGGATCCTCAAGTTCGACGGCGTCTCGGGCCCGGGCGACGACCGGTTCGGCAACCCGCGGGGCTACGGCGCGATCGAATACGCCTACTCGCTCATGGCGCGCGAGGCCGGGATCGCCATGCGGGAGTGTCGGTTGTTCGAGGAGGGAGGGCGCCGCCACTTCATGACGCGCCGCTTCGACCGCACGGCCGAGGGCCGGAAACTACACATGCTCACTCTCGGCGCGATCGCGCACTACGACTACAACCGGGCCGGAGCGCAAGGGTACGAGCAGGCGCTCCTCGTCATCCGCCGTCTCGATCTCGGGATGGACGCCGTGGAGGAGCAGTACAGACGCATGGTCTTCAACATCCTCGCACGGAATCAGGACGACCACGTCAAGAACATCGCGTTCCTGATGGATCGGCAGGGCCGGTGGTCGCTCTCACCCGCCTTCGACCTCACGTACGCGTACAATCCTGCGGGGGACTGGACGGCGCGCCACCAGATGACCGTGAACGGAAAGACCGACGGCTTCACCATGGCGGACCTCGAGGAGGTGGCCCGGGGCGCGAGCATGAAGCGCGGGAGGCACGCCGCCATCTACGAGGAGGTGCGAGCCGCGGTCGCGCGGTGGATGGACTTCGCCCGCCAGGCGGGTGCGGAAGAGGGACAGGCGGGGCGGGTCCGGAAGGCCCTGCGATTTGACCTACCGGAGAGGTGAACGGAGTCGCGACGATCGATGCCGAAGAGGATCTGCATAGTCGGGGCTTCCGGGAAGCTCGGGCGCTATATGGTCCAGCACGCGCTCGACCGGGGCTACGAGGTGGTCGGCGTGTGCCGCGAGCAGAGCGTCAAAAAACTCGATGACTTCGGTAACCGGATCACCATCGTCCCGGGCGCGACGAACGACCGCGACGTCATTCGGCGAGCGGTCGCCGGGTGCGAAGGCGTGCTGACCGTCCTCGTCCCGTGGGGCATCCAGCAGTACGCGTCGGGTACGGCCCGGGCGGTGCTCGACTTCGCCGAGCCGAACGCCCGGCTGATCTTCTCCTGCGGGTGGCACATCACGCGTGACGGGAAGGACGTCTACTCGTGGAGGCTCAGGACGTTCGTCAAGGTCTTCGGCTTCCTTGGCCGGCTCTTCCGTTTCGTCGAGCTGGACGATCAGGTGGAGGCCTGCCGGGTGATCTTCGCGAGCGACGCGAGGTGGACCGTCGTTCGCGGGAGCGATCTCGAGGAAGGGGAGAGCCAGGGGCTGCCCGTGTGGAGTCGCCACGTGGGGGATGCCATCCTCGCCAGCAACCTCACGAGGCGCGTCGACTTCGCGCTCTTCATGGTCGAGGCCCTCGAGAAGGACGAGCTGATCCACGAGGCGCCGGCGATCGTCGGGTGCCGGACGCCGTCGGCCCTGGCTCACCGCGAGGATCGAGAAGGCCCCGTGGGGTGAGGACCACGGTACTCGCGTGCTCGATGCTCGCCGCGCTCGCGCCGCGCGCCGGGGGCCAGACGGTGGACCCGGACGCGATCGACGCGTGGTTCGAGCGGCTCGCCGACGAGCAGGGGTTCTCCGGGGTGGTGCTGATCGCGCGCGGCCCGGACATCCTGATGAACGAGGGGTACGGGCTCGCGGATGATGACGGGACACCCATGACGCCGGAGACCGTGGTCCTCAGCGGCTCGATCTCGAAGCAGTTCACCGCGGCGGCGGTCCTCCTGCTCGAGGAGCGCGGACTCCTCGATGCGCGCGATTCCCTCGCGGCCCACCTCGCGGACGCGCCACTCGACAAGGCCGGGATCACGATCCACGAGCTGCTCACGCACACGGCCGGGTTCAGCCGCGACCACTTCACGCACGACCTCACGCCGATGTCGTACGACGAAGGGCTCCGGGCGATCTACGACCTTCCGCTGGGCTACGAGCCGGGGACCGGGTTCGATTACTCGAACACCGGCTACACCGTGCTCGCGATCATCGTACAGAAGGTGTCGGGCCGCCCCTTCCTCGACTTCATGCGCGAGGAGGTCTTCGACCGCTTCGGCCTCGAGTCGACCGGGTTCTTCCCCGACGACTGGAGCGACCACGCGGTCGCCACCGCCTACTTCAACGGCGAGTCACAGGGGCCGCCGTCGATGTTCCCGGGCCCCTTCTGGGGGAACATGGGGAACGCCGGTGTGATGAGCACGACGGTCGACCTGCACCGCTGGTTGTCGGCCCTGCGCGCGGGCGAGGTGTTCGAGCCGGCGAGGACCGAGCGTCTCTTCCGACCGGTCGCCGAGTGGCGACCCGGCGTGCGCTACGGGTACGGGTGGATCACGAGGGACTCCACCCCGCTGGGCCCCGAGCTCGGTCACGGCGGGGTCGGGCTCGGCGGAAACAGCGAGCTCGCGTACTATCCCGATCACGACCTCACGATCATCGTCCTGGGCAACCGGGTGGGCCTGCGCTTCGACGACGATGGCAGGGTGGTGCAGGCGGGCCTGCCCGCCCGCGAGGCGCGGGACCAGTTGCTGCGCAATCTCGCCTCGGGCGACTTCTCGACGCTGCCGACACAGACGCGGGTGACGACCCCGCCATCCGCGACCCAGGTCACGCTCATCGTGCTGGGCGTGATCGTCCTCGGGGCGCTACTCCGGTGGCGCCGCCGACGCACCGCATAGCGGCCGTCCACATCAGTGGCGAGCGGCAGGGATGGAAAAACCGCCCGGGGCGCAGGCAAGAGGCGGCCCGGGCGGCTCGGTTACTGGTGAAGAGAGTGCTCAGTCGAGGTCGACGCCTCGCTGCACGCGCCACAGCGTCGCGCGACCCATCCGGTCGCCGACCTTGCGTCCGAACTCTCGCGCCGCCTCGCGCTGGAGAAGATCGGCCATCTCGAACGTCTCGCGGACCCGGCCCGAAAACCCGGTCCCCTTCGAAGCGAGCAACGCTCGCTCCATATGCTCCAATGCACTCGCCAGCTCTTCGGCGAGCATCCGCAGGCTATGCTCGTCCCGTCTGAGACCCTCGTCGGTCTCCCGCTCGCGGGCGTCGATGAGCGAAAGCGCTCGCTCGGCCCCATTACTCGCGGACATCTCGGGTACTCCTGTAAGAGAAAGGTTCGACGTCCCCTCACCGCCCATCCTTCGACGTCAAAGACGTTCGAAGGCCCCGTTCGGTTACACGCGATCTCCAGGCCCGAGGGCCCGAATCGCCGCGTAACCCGAGTCTCGATGTGGGGTTGTCGGGTATCACGGCGAGCGTGGATTCGGCCCTCTCCGGCCCCGTTTCGTGGAGCGGATGCATCACCCGCGGTGGGGGGTGCGCGTGCTCAGCCGTTCGCCGAGAGCAGCTCGGAGAGCGTTCCGGTCTCGATCAGCGAGAACGCGCCGAGGGCCGCCGTGGTGATCAGCGCGACGCCGATCTGCACCCCGCGGCGGTCGCTGGCCATCGGAACGAGATACAGGCCGATCATCACGAGGCGAATCGCGTTGTAGTCGAGGTTCGCATCGCCCAGGATGAACCAGGCCTCGAGCCCGTAGCTCACGAGGAGGAGGCACATGACCGCGAAGAACGGTCGGCGGTTGGCGAGGAAGTAGTCGTCCAGGGTGACGTCATCGGTCCGGTCGGGGGAGATCACGGAAGCCGCCAGGAACCCGAGGAGCGGAGGGAGCAGAAACACCCCGAGCTGAGCGAACGACCAGTCGGTCCGATCGGCCCAGGACCAGCGCGACCAGAACTGCTGGACCAGCATGAGACCCGTGTGGAACGCCCACAGCGAGTGGACGAGCCCGGCCTTCCACTCGCCGCGGAGGACTCGCGCGAGCACGCCCAGCAGCTCGGTCAGACCGAGCCCGAGGATGATGGACACGAGCACGAGGATGAACTCGAACGGCTGCAGACGTCACCTCCCGTCGGCGACGAGCCCCACCCCGGCGGCCTCGGGGGCGCGCTTCAACGATCCAGGCACGTCGTCTCTCGCTCGGCGGCGGCCGCCCCCGACCTGCACTCGAAGGGGACGAGACGCCCTCGCACGACGTACGGGACGTCGAGCTCGTCGGTCACGAGCGCCCAGAATTCGCCTCCCCGGACCACCGGGGACAGGTAGGGCCACACGCCGAGCGCGGTGGCCGCGCCCCCCGCGAGCCGACCGTCGCGGTCGTAGACGTCGTAGTGAGTGAGACCATCGGTCGACGGCCGCCGCACCCAGAGTTGCCCCTCCGCCGACAGGTGCATGCTCGAGATCGCGGGCTTCACATCCGGGATTTTCGACCAGTCGGGCGCCGGCGCACCGGGGAACTCCTCGCGAATCTGCGCCATCACCGAGTCGCGCTCGGCCGGCGTCACCGCGAGCCGATCGCGGTTCGTCTCGATCACGAGGGTCGTGTCGCCCTGCGGTCGCCAGTGGAAGATCCGGTAGGACGGATCGGCGAACGTCGTGCTCCACACGGTTCCGTCGGGGTCGATCAGGCTCATCGAGAATGGGTAGAAGGGGACGCTTCGGTAGGATGTGCCGTTCTCGCCTTCGAAGACGAACGCGGTCGGGGGATCCTCCTGGTCGAGCTCTTGCTGACGCGGGAGCGGGATCGAGTCGGTGAGCGTCATGGTCGCGTCGAACACCCGGATCACCCGGGTGCGGTCCTCATCGAGGAGGATCGACGGCTTCAGCACGCCCCCGTCAGGCCGCATGACCCCTTCCCAGATGTACCCCCGCACGATCAGCCGCATCGGGTACCCCGTCACGTAGCCGCTGTCCGCGTCGAAGATCGACATTCGGGCGTTCCGCGTGTCGGGTACCCACAGCCGGTGATCGGGCGCGACCATCAGACCGGTCGATCCCCCGATCTCCCCGGGCCCCTGGCCCTCCCCGCCGTACGTGGCGAGGTGGACGCCATCCGGGCCGAAGACACGCACCTCCTGCGACTGGGTCTCCATGACTGCGATTCGGCCGTCGGGGAGCGCACCGATCCCGCGCACCTCGCCGAACGTGGCCGGGCCACCGCCGTCCAGCGAGCCGATCCGGACCTCCTCCTCGATCCACCACACGGGCTCGGCGCCCTCGGCGGGCGGCGTGTTTACGATTCGTACGGCCCCGTTCGACAGCGTGTCGACCACTACCGACCACGCCGGCGCCCCGGTCTCGCCGCCGCAGGCTGCGACCGCCAGTAGTAGCCCGAGTGAGGGCAGGCTGCGACGCGAATCCCTCTTCATGTCGATCATGGTCTCTCCAGTCGGTGGACGCGGACGATCTCGCGCTCGAGCTCGTCGCGGACCCGCACCGCCACGTAGTCGTCGCCGACATCGAGCAGCGCGCCCCCCTCCTCGAGCGTCAGCCGGCCCACCGGCAGTCCGTCGGGCTCGAAGACGGTGAAGTCGACGGCCTCCCCGCCACAGACGCGGCGACCGATCCAGACGTCGCCCGTCCTGTACACGTCGAGCGTCTGGAACGGCGGGTGGGTCTCGTGCCGCGGGGCCGCAGCCGCGATCTCGCGGGCCACCTCGCGAAACCCATCCTGTTCCCTGTCGAACTGACTCTCGAGCCATTCATCGAACTCGGCGTCCGTCGTGGGGCACCCGGGCACGTCCACGACGACTCGTGCCGAGACTGCGCCCGTCTCGTCGAGGATCTCGAAGGAGTACGCGTCGTTCGTCCCGAGGACGATCGTGGACCCGCCGGCCCGCGCGAACTCGCCGCGGCCGAACGCCCGGGTCGTGATCATCGCCAGGCCCTGGGCCTGAACGCTGACG
Organism: Gemmatimonadota bacterium; assembly: GCA_033720355.1. Taxonomy (GTDB): domain Bacteria; phylum Gemmatimonadota; class Gemmatimonadetes; order Palauibacterales; family Palauibacteraceae; genus Palauibacter. The sequence goes on along the minus strand of JAWWCR010000166.1, from coordinate 2,181 downwards.
ACCTCCGTCCCGGGCAGCCTGCCCAGCGTGTCCACCACCGTACCGTCCCGCTCGTGCAGCCGGACCGTGGCCGTGTCCCTCCGCAGCCCGGACTCGCCGTTCGGCTCGCCGAACGCCACGGTGAGGGTGACCGTCCGCCCGCTGTCGAGCACCCCCGTCGCGATGGAGAAGCTCGGGACGCCGCCCGCCGGGAGCCGCCCCTCGGAGACGAAGGCGCCCTCGCCATCGAAGAGCGAGAGCCGGCGGGCCCGCTGATCGAAGACGAGAATCGAGTCGCCGCGCACGGGGTCGGCACGCTGGATCGAGGTGAACTCGCCGGGTCCTCCTCCCTCTCCTCCGAAGCCGCCCCGGTGCTCGCCGGTCGCCGAGTAGATCCTGAGCTCGTGGGATCCGCCGTTGGCGATCACGAGACGGCCGTCGCTCAAGAGAAAGGCCGAGCGGACGTTGAACAGGTCGTGCCCCGGCGCCCCCTCGACCGCGCCGATCTCGATGGTCGGTTCGGCCGAGAGCGTCCACTCGGGCAGTGCCTCGAGGTCCGGTAGCCCCCCGGTGACGAGCCGTGTCCCATCGGTGTCCTCGCCGACCAGAACACCGCTCGCCGAGGCGTCGCCCGCCGGCTCGCATGACGCGGTGGCCGACAGGAGGAGTCCAACCAGCAACAGCCACGCGCCCGGCCTGGGGATCGACGCACGCGCGTCGCGTCGCGGCCCCGCGCGGCCCGTCCGGGCGATGGACATCAGGCCGGCTCCGGGGCGACCGCGAAGCCGTCGTCCGCCGCGTCGTGGTTGGGAAGCGCGACGCCGTTGCGTCGGTTGACGATCTCGGTCATCCAGTTGGCGAAGTCGCGCGAGAACGCGGGCCCCACGTCCCGCCAGAACTCGACCATGCCCGGCGAAGTCGCGTAGCCCTCGGCGTACCGGCGGTACCCGCGCCAGTGGCCGGCCTGCATGAGCCCAGTTGATAGTGGTGGAAGTATGTTTCGGCGTGGAGCATGAACATCACGTGGCCGTGCCGACCGACGTACACGAGCGACGCGACGACCGCGACGGCGCCGACGATCTCGGCGAGGTACGCGAGGCTCTCGAGGCTCATGCGCGTCGCCGGGGGTGGCCGTCGGCCCGCCTAGCCATACGTCACGCCCGCATGGAGCAGGTTGACCGTCCCTAGCCACACCGGGTCGAACACGTAGCCGAAGAGCTGCCAGGCGATGATGATCCCGACCCACCCTAGCGCCGGGTTCCCCCAGATCACGTCCTGGTAGCGTCGCGTCCTCTCGGCATCGAGGAAGAGCGGGATGACGGCGCTGCCATCGAGGGGCGGGAAAGGGAACAGATTGAACACGGCGAGCAGGATGTTGAGCGAGAACAGCACGCTCAGCAGGGTCGCGATCGACGCCCACAGGCCTGTTGAGGTCGCGATGACGACGGACCCGAACGTGACCTCGGACGGTGCCGCGAAGACGCCGGTCGCCACGCCGATCCGGATCGCTGCGACGGCGGCCAGCACGAGGACGACGTTCGCCGCGGGTCCGGCGAGCGCCATCCACGCGGCGCGCCGTGGGTAGGCGCGCGCCCACTTCACGCTGTAGGGGGCGCTCGCGAACCCGAACGGCCACCCCGAGATGAGGACGGAGATGATGGGCAGGACGACCATGCCGACGGGCTCGCGCCGGATATGCGGGATCGGGTCGAGCGACACCTGACCGCCGTGATACGCGGTCGGGTCGCCGCCGCGCAGCGCCGCCCACGCGTGTGCGGCCTCATGGAAGGTCGTCGAGATGAGGAAGACGACGTAGTAGACGAGACCCAGGACGAGATCCGGCGAGCCGCTCACGTCTTCGGCGGAAGCGAGCCGGCGAAGGCCACGGCGCGCGCGACCCATTCGTCGAGATCGGCGCGGGCGGCGATGCCCTCCACGCCGACGTATACCATGCCGTTCAGCGGCCGACCGGTGAAGTCCATGTGACGCGCGTGCGGCTGCGCGAGCGCGTCCTCGTACGCGTCGGGGCCGACCCGCACCATCAGCTCACGGTCGACGACTCCGCAGCACATGTGGCCGCCGAGCATGAAGCAGAGTCCCCCGAACATCTTCCGCTCGGAGAAGTCCGGCCGCTCGGACAGCCGCGACCGGACCCGATCGGCGAGCACCTCGTCGTAGGCCATGTCTCTCCTGCTCGTACCG
>JAWWCR010000165.1:0-10200 GCA_033720355.1 Gemmatimonadota bacterium | reverse complement strand
GGGCCGCCTCGACGCGGATCGTCCGCAGGCGCGACGGGCCGCCCCGCGGGGCGGCCTCGCCGCGATCGCGATCTCAGACCGGCCGGCGACCCTGGATCACGCGCACGAGCATCACCCCGATCGCGAGGACGAGCAGGATGTGGAGGAATCCGCCGAACGTCGTGGAGCTGATCATGCCGAGGAGCCAGAGGGCCACGAGGATGATGAAGATGGTCATCATGACGATGCGTCCTTTCTTTCGCTTCCTTCGATGCAGGGGCCGATCGCGACGTCCTCGTCGAAGGGAACTGCTTGTTTTATAGTAACTTGACGCAAAGTTACTTGTCCGGTCGCACGTCGTCAAGTATCTTTGGATCAAGTTAAACGACCGATCCGGACGGAGGTGAGAGTGAGCGAACCCGCCGGTGCGACGCTGGAGCAGGACTACACGGATCAGGCCGTCGAGGACTGGCGGCGCGAGCGGCCCGACCTCGACGTCGACGCCCTCGAGATCGTCGACCGCGTGATGCGTCTGGCGATCTTCCTCAAGGACGACCTCGAGAAGGCGCTCCGCGACCATCCGATCGGCGTCCCGGGATACACGGTCCTGGCCGCACTCAGGCGATCGGGAGACCCGTGGGAGATGACGCCGGGCGAGCTGAGTTCGGCCGTGCTTCTCACGACCGGCGCGATGACCGCCCGACTCGACCGTCTCGAATCGGCGGGACTCGTAAAGCGGGTCCGCCCCGCGACAGGTGACCGTCGCAGCATCCGCATCCGACTCACGAAGAAGGGTCGCCGCGTGATCGATGAGGCCTCCGCCGAGCGCATGGCGCGGGCCGAGTGGGCGCTGTCGCGTCTGGGCGCCCGCGAGCGGGCCGCGCTCACGAAAGGGCTTCGGACGCTGGCGCTGGAGTTCGAGCGCCGCTGAGCGCGGACGGACGGACGGTCAGGGCGAGGCGACGGGCATGATCGCCGCGGCTGTCCGAACGGTGCTGCCGCTTCCCTGTTCGACGAGTGTGGCTGCTATGAAGAGGAAGAGGGGCTCGGACCCCTCGTCGGTTGTCGAGACCCTCACCTCCCGGGTGAAGCGCGTCGGGTCGAGGCCGACGGGATTGTCGCGGTCGACGATGCGTCTGGCGAGCGAGCCGTCGGCGAGCTCGAACCGGTACCGGTTCTCCCCGGCAAGAAGGTAGGTCACGTCGACGACCGAGTCGGGCCTGGAGGCGAAGATCTCGCACGCGAGCGAGAGCGGGCCGGGGACGACGAGTCGTCGGGGATCCGCGACGAGCTCGCTGTGTCGATGTATGGTCACGCGTCCGATCTCCTCGTTTCGGGTCCTCCGACCCCGTCACGACTAGAAGACTTCCCCGAACAGGCTCGAAACGAGGCTCCGCGCCACGAAGTCGAGGGTGACGGCCGCGTAAGGCGTGAAGGCGAGACGCGTCGCGTCGACGCCGGCTTCGGGGGCGGCGCTGTCGGGCTCGACTTCTCTCAGCATCACGACCCCTCCCGACAGTCGAAGGAGCCGCGTCAGCCGTGCGCCGAGTCCCACCGCGAGGTTCAACGACCCGAACAGATCCTCGCGCAGACCATCGGCCTCGAGCGATGTCGTCGTGACCGCGACGCTCAGCGATAGCCGGCGAAGCAGGTGACCGCCGGGACCGCGGTCGCGGTTCACGGGCCGGAAGTAGAAGTTCGCGCCGAGGACGGGTGTGGCGGCGCCGAGACCTGGCAGGTAGAGCATCCCGAAGTCGGCCGCCACATGGTTCCGCGCGGAGGTTTCGAGGTCGTAGCTCGTGTGTGCCTCGACCGAGATCGTCGCGCGCTCGTGAACCAGTAGCTCGTCGACGGCGTCGTCGAGCGCCACCGACCGCCGTTCGACGGCCGAGCGCAGAGCCCCGGCGTGACCCAGCGCGGCCGCCGTCTCGTCGGCCAGGATCGCGGCGGATCCGGCCATCCGCAGAGCCGCCTCCAGGGTCAGGCCAGTGAGCTCGAGCGCCTCTTCATCCGCCGCGAAGGCGCGCGCGACAATCGCCAGATCGCGGGTCTTCTCGAGGGCGTCGGCGAGGAGCCGCTCGCGCACAAGGGCGACATCCGACTCCCACACGTCGTCGAGGACTGCGCGGCGCGAGACCGCTCCGCCCGCCGCATCCCACGGGATGTCTCCGCGAAACACCGCCTCGAACCGGCGGGGCGGCATCGATCGCAGCTCGAGCGCCACGTCGAGTCCGGCGCGGTGAAGCGATGCGAAGGCGCGGAGCCGCGAGCTCGACGTGGTACGCAGGGCAGCGAGGTCGGAGAGCGCCCGGTCGGCGGTGAGCTCGTCGAGGGCGGCAACCGCGGCGCGGGCGGCACCCTCGATGTCGTCGATGGCGAGATCACGTTCGAGCCGCGCGGCGACGATCCGCCCGGTGGCCGGCACGGCCGCGCCGAGTCGCGCCGGCGAGACGCCCGGGTCGAGCAGCGAGCCCTCGGCGGGTGCGGCGCCCGGGCCGATACGGTCGAGGAGGGCTGTCTTGAGCGCCGCGAGGTCGTCGGGCTCGGGGCTCCAGCCCGATGGCAGGCGACGAAACGCCGAGTCGATCGCGGTGCGCCACGAGCCGTGCAGGCTCGCGAGACGATCCGGGTCGGGACGCGACCGTGTCGACACACAGAGCCGGAAGACCCGGTCGGGCGGGAGCTCGTCAATCCTGATGTAGAACGAGTCCGGGGCCGGTCCCGGTGTGCGTGCCCACGATCCCTCTATGCCGCCCGTCGACGGCTCGCCCCCGTCCTCGGCGCAGCCGGCGCGTGTCGAGGCGGGCTCGAGTCGTACGCCGACGCTGTCGACCAGCGAGCCTGTGCGGCCGGTCAGGTAGAAGGGCTCGTCGAAGGGGAGTCCTCCGTAGACGACCGGCGAGCCGAGGACGATCGGCACCCGCTCGATGTCGCCGGCCTGGGCGAGCGAGGCGCGACTACCGACCGTCAACGCGATCGCCGCGAGCGGGCAGATCCGATTGGCGCGGGACGACCGCCGGGTTCGGAAGCGGTGCGAGGGCTTCGACAGGCGCAATCGAGCCTCCTTCGCGTTGGGTCATCGACGTCACGCGAAGTTCGATGCGCGGGCGCGCGGGTTCCTTACAGACGCGCTCCCGGCAAGCCGTCGGCGAGCGGCCGGATGGCCGAACCGGCGACCGTCGCCGCAAACCCGCCGAGGATCCACACCGACCGGGCCCACAGCGGGTCGCCGCCGTGGCCGAAGAGCGGCGCGATCAGGGCGGGAACGACCACGACGAGGCTAAGGACGAGCGCGGCGAGACGACCTGCGTGGCCGCCCGCGTGAGCGGTCAGGTACCCGGCGAGCACGCAGGTCGGCAGCATGGCCGAGAGGAAGGTGATCCACCCCACCGCCTCGCCGGACGCCGCCTCGCCCAGGACGACTGTCGCGAGCCCGCGGGAACCGGCGAGCGCCGCGTCGCCGACGACCCACATCGTGACGAACCCGAGAGTGAGCGCGCCAAGCGCCCGGCCGAGCCGACCCGGCGCGAGCCCCGTCGTGAGGGTGGGCAACACCGACCGGGCGACCTGTATGCGGTAGCGCCTCGCGGCGCGTGGCCCGCCCCCGCCGAGCGCGAAGACCTCCTCGAGGTCGCCGAGAACGGCCTCCCGGATGTCGTCGGGCAGGCAGTACGAGAGGACCCACCGCGCGACCGGGGGTGGGGCCGGGCTCATGCCGAATCCAGACCCAGCTCGAGCCCCTCGAACATCCGGTCGAAGGTCTCGACGGTCCGTCGCATCGCGCGCCTGCCGGCGCGCGTCACCTCGAAGAGCTGTTTCGCCCGACCCCCGCGGACGGGCGTGGGGTCGCCCAATCGGCGCTCGACCAGGCCCTTCCGGCGGAGCCGCTCGAGGGCCTTGTAGACCGACCCGATCGCCACCCGGCGTCGCGTGCGCTCCTCGATCTCGCGGTGGATGACCACGCCGTAGGCGTCGGACCCCGCGCGGAGCACCGCGGCCAGGACGATGAGCTCGAACTCGCCGAGGTGCTCGCCGCGCGCCACGGGGCGTCTACGCCGCGGCTCCAGCGCGCGCAGGGCGTCGCCGGAGCACCTCGCTCCCCACGACGATGCCGACCAGCAGGCTCGCCGAGGCGAGCAGATCGAACCAGAGCGGACCGTCGAAGGTGCCGTTCAGCGTGAGAACCACGGTCTCGGTTACGACGAGCAGACACATGACGCGCGCGACCACCGTCGTACGTCCACCGGCGACGAACGTGCCCACGAGACCGCCGGCCACAGCGGAAAGAAACGTGAAGAAGCCGGCCACCGTCAGCTCGCCCGGCGATGACTCGTACCACCCGACCCCTCCGAACCAGGCCTCCTGGACGAGGGTGATGAGGAGAACCATGGTCGCGTACCCGGCGATGACACCGGCGAGGATCCTGAGAATCCGCATCTCGCGTGCTCCGGCACTGAGTCGGCTCGGCGGGTCGCCCGGAAACGGGGGCGGACGCTCACCGGCCGACGATTTTTACGGCAAAGGTGAATAAATGTCTCCGAGCGAGTCGAGTCAACCCGGGCGCGCGATCGGTCAGGGAATCACATCGTGGTGGGCGATGCTCCGGATGTAGGGCTGGAGGTCGGTCGGCGGGAGTCCGGAGAGCTCGGCGAACTCGCGGGTCAGGTGGGCCTGGTCGGAGTAGCCGTGCCGGACGGCGACGATGCCCCACTGCTCGGGCTCCTCGCGGATCAGGTTGCCGACGCACGAGCGCAGCCGTCGGATCCGCGCGAACTGCTTCGGACTCAGCCCGACCAGACGCTGGAAGCGCCGCTGGAGCTCGCGCTCGCTGACGCCGGCCGCAGCGGCGACTTCGCTGACTGGCGCCCGACCTCCGGACTCCTCGATGAGTCGCACCGCGCGGGCGACGGACGGGTCGACGGGGGGTGCGGCGGCCAGCCAGGCGAGGAACGCCTCCGCGAATACCCTCCACGCATCGCCGGCCGATCGCGACTCGGTGAGCCCCGACTGCACGGCGGCGTGGGCGCGCGGCGTGACCTCGGCGGCCGCGACCACCTCGTCGACGACGTCTTCGACCCGAACCCCCAGAAACGGCTCGCAGGCACCGGGACGCAGCTTCACATCCCAGCACACCTGTCCGCCGCGCATCGGGACGACGAGCGGCCCGAGGCGCGGCCCGACTATCGACAACCGCCCCATCGGCTGCCCGGGACCGCGGACGAAGCTCAGGTGGCAGCACCCGTCGGGCATGATCCGGTGATCGAAGGGCGGGCAATCGGGATCGACCGCGAACTCGGCGAAGCACTGCACGTACTCGTCGAGGACGACGCCGGGCCGCGACTCGCGGTAGGAGAGTCGGTTTTCTTCAATCGTCTCGTCGGCCATGGCTCGCACACTCCTGCCAGTAATGCTGCCCGAGGGCGCTGGCGCCGGGCGCCCGCCGGGACTCGGACGACATGTGGGAGGGTGCCGCACCATGAGCGCTCGCACACGAAAGCTGCCCGATTCGTCGCGGCCCTGGCAACGACCGGGTTCCTCGCCGCCCCCTGGCGGGCCCGGATGGAGGCGAGGACGACGGATGGACGCGCGTGGTCCACGACGCGATCGGGCTCATCAGGCACACCCCGGGAGGCGCGATCGGGTTTACGGTCGATCTCTCCGAAGACGGCCGCTCGCGCGAGATCGGGGAGATCCGTCGCGGAGACCGCTGGATCCGCCTTCTCGAGATGGAGCTTCGCCGGAACCAACCTCTCTCAGTTCGTCACGCCGACCAGACGTTCCCGGTCGAACCCCTCCTTCGGGTGCGCCGCGTCGACCTCGGGGTCGATTTCGTCGAGCGCCCACACCACCCATGAGCGGACTTCGAGATCGCCGTCGCGGAGGTGGGCGATGAGTCCGTCGAGAGCCCGGGTGTCGCCGATCATACCCAGCGTCCTCGCCACCTCGCGCCGCACTTCGGGCGCCGGGTCGTCGAGGGCGGCGAGCAGGGGGTCGACGTCGTCAACCGTGCCATCGGCGAGCTGCCGCGCGGCAAAGGCGCGGATTACCGGCGCGTCGTCGTGTAGCGCGGCGTGGAGCGCACGATCGCCCGCGGGCAGCCCCGACTCGGCCAGCACCTGGATGGCGGTCTTGCGGACCCCGACGTCACGGTCGCGGGTGGCCGGGCCGATCGCGGCCGGCAGCCCCGCGCCGCCGAACTCTCCGAGCGCCCAGACCGCGGCAGCCCGGACCGGGGCATCCGGGTCGGCGAGGAGCGCTTCGAGAGATGGGATTGCCGCCGGGTGGCGCAGCTCGCCGAGCGCGCGCACGAACATCTCGCGCGCCACCGGGTCCGGATCGGCGAGACGCTCGAGGAGCGCGGACGCGGACGCCCGGTCCTTGATCTCGCCGAGCGACCACGCGGCCATCCCGCGGATCTCGGGATCGCCGTCGTCGAGCAGCCCGATCAGACGCGAGACCGCCTCGCGCGCCTCGAGGTCGCCGAGGGCCCACGTCGCACGCACGCGGGCCGCCCTCGACCCGGTCTCGAGGGTCGCGAACAGGACGTCCAGCTCGAGCGGGGTCGCGGGCACGCCCGGGTCCACGGCAGCGGGCTCCACACGCACGTCGGTGGTGGTCGGCGGCGGCACGTCGTCCGCGTCGGCGGTCTCCGCGGCTCGCGGCACCAGCCGGCAGGCCCCCAGCAGCGGCGCGCCGATCAGCAGGACGGTCGCCGCGAGAGGGCGCGCGAACGGGGACACGCGGCGCGGCGCGGCGCCGCTCAGGATCCGCTCGATCCGGCGGTGCAGCCCGGACCGGGTGGCCATCGCCACACCGGGGTGAAGACCGCCGCGGAGGTCCCTCGCGGCCGCGAGCAGCTCGTCCGCGTACCGCGCTCGGGCCGTGCCGGACCGCAGCACCTGCTCATCGCACGCGGTCTCGCGTTCGAACCGGAGGCGGCGCTGCGCCACCCACGCGAGCGGGTTCGGCCAGTGAATCGCCGTCGCGAGCTCGGCGACGACGGTGGTCAGCGTGTCGCGGCGCAGCACGTGTGCGAACTCGTGCGTCAGCACGATCTCGAGCCGGCCCGCGCTCCAGCCACGGGACGCCTCGGGCAGGACAACGACGGGTCGCAGGACGCCCCACACGGCCGCGACCGGGACGGCATCGGAGATCCGGACTCGGGCCGGTGCGCGCGAATGGCCGAGCAGACGGGCGGCCCGCTGTATCGCGGGGTCCCACCGCGCTGGCGGCCGGGCGCCACGTCGGGCGACGAACACGAGCCGGGCGAGATCGACGAGCAGTCGTGTCGTCAGCAGGAAGACACCGGCGAGCCAGATGAGGACGAGCAGGGCCGGCCCGTCGGTCATGGCGGGTCGGGACCCCCGGGCTCCCGGGGTGACACGGCCCGGGGCCGGGACCGCGGCGGGGCTCCCGCCCCGGGCTTCGACCTCCACGGCCGGAAGAAGCGGGATAGCGCGGCGCATGCCGTGATCGGCGGCCGCATCGGGACCGGCCGCGGCCTGCTCCCGCGCCGGCAAGACGGGCAGCGCGAGATCCGGCAGCGCCACCTCGCCGATCGGCAGGACGAGGAGCACGCAGAACGTCGTCGCGAGCACGCCATGACGCACCGCGGCCGAGCCGCGGCGCAGCCCGGCGAGTACGACCAGGGCGACCAGGCTCGTGACGAGCCCCTTCCCGAGGAGCGCGGCGAGCGCGGCGGCGGTCACGACGCACCCCCCTTCTCGGTGCGGCGGGCCCGCGCGATCGCCTCCGCGAGCTCGTCGAGATCCTCGTCGTCGAGCTCGGCTGACGAGAGGTCGATCAGCGTCGCCATCGCCCGCGGGGCCGACCCCTGGAAGAGGGTGTCGACGAGGTGTCTGAGCGCGGTCCGCTGCGCCCGCGGCCGGGGGGTGACCGGCCGGTAGACGTACCGGCGACCCTCGCGTCGGTGCGTGACGTGCCCCTTCTCCTCGAGCACGCGCATCGTCGCGCGGACGGCGTTGTAGGCCGGGGCGTCGTCCAGACGCTCGGTGACGTCGTTCACGGCCGCCTCTCCGAGCTGGTAGAGGACGTCCATCACCTGCGTCTCGCGACGGCTGAGGTGGGTGTGCGGCGAGTTCTCCATCGGTCTCCGTCCGTCGTTCTGGCCCCTGCGGCACCCGACTACTGCATCAAAACCTGCATATCGACGAGCTACACGGCAACTCTGGATCGACTTGTCGGAACACCGGCACCGCCGTACTGTAGTAAAACCTACAGTTCACTGCCGTCGCGAGCTCCCTGTTCCCGCAGGTCTCGCGGGCACTCGAGACCGAATCCCGGGCGAAGACGTGATGACGAACGCGCGACGATCCGCAAGTGCAGAAAAAGCCGCATCAATGCGGCGCCGAATGATCACGGCGACCGCGACGGTCGTTGGAGCCATCGCCGGAGGGACCCCGGGATCTCCGTTGTCTGCCACCCAAGCCTCCCCGCGGGACGACGGACCCGCGCAGTCAGCGGAGTCCGTGACATGCCCGGTCGAGAGCCGCGACGGCGGCGTGTGCATCCCCCGTGTCCCCGGCCCGCCCGACCTCGCGCTCCTCGGACCGGATGGACAGGGCCGGCTGCCGGGCTTCGCCCGCGTAGCGGGGTTCGTCCAGCGGCTGCCGACCGACGGTGCGCCGGCCTCGGAGCGCACCGCCGTCTACCTGGGGTACGACGACGGCGCACTGTACGCGGTGTTCGCGGCGTACGACCGCTCGCCCGGGGCCGTTCGCGCGCGAATGGTCCCGCGCGAGAGCATCGGCGGCGACGATCAGGTCACGCTCCTCCTCGACACCGACGACGACTCGCGTCGCGCCTACGCCTTCCGCACCAACCCGCTCGGTGTGCAGTGGGACGCGCTGTACACCGAGGGGCAGGGGTACGACACCTCCTACGACGCGGTGTGGACGAGCGAGGGGCGGGTCACCGACTGGGGGTACGTGGTGCGGATGGAGATCCCCTTCAAGAGCCTCCGGTTCCCCCCGACGGACGAACAGCGGTGGCGCATCGTGCTATCGAGACTGGTCTCGCGCGGCTCGAACGAAGACGCCTACTGGCCGCGGGTGAGCTCGGCGGTACAGGGAACGCTCACGCAGTCGGCGCCGCTCGACGGCATGACCGACATCTCACCGGGTCGGAACCTCCAGGTCATCCCCTACGCGACCTTCCGCTCGTACCGCGCGCTCGATCGGGGCGCACAGGGCGGACCCGACTACGTGACCGACCTCGCCGAGCCCGACGCGGGGCTCGACTTCAAGGCGATCCTCGACGATCGGTTCGTCCTCGACGTGACCGCGAACCCGGACTTCAGCCAGGTCGAGTCGGATCTCCCGCAGGTGACGGTGAACCAGCGGTTCGAGGTGTTCTATCCCGAGCGTCGTCCGTTCTTCACCGAGAACGCCGACTACTTCCAGACGCCGATCAACCTGCTGTTCACGCGGCGGATCCAGGATCCGCAGGTCGGCACCCGGTTCACCGGGAAAGCCGGCGGGTGGGGACTGGGAGCCCTGGTGATCGACGATCAGGCGCCGGGCCGCACGGTCTCCGACGATGACCCGCTGGCGGGCGAGCGCGCCTGGTTCGGCACCGCACGCGTCAGCCGCGACATCGGCCGGCATTCGACGATCGGCGGGATGTACGTCGGTCGCGAGCTCCCCGGCGACCACAATCGGGTCGGCGGGCTCGACGGTCGGCTCCGCTTCGACGACCACTGGACCTCGAGCGCACAGCTCGCGCTCTCGCACACCGACCTCGACGGCGAGACGTCCGGGGCGCCGGCGTACTTTCTCTCGCTCTCGCGCTCGGACCGCCGGCTCTCCCTGGCCACCTCCTACACCGACAACGGCGTCGACAACGACGCGCGCTCGGGGTTCGTCCCGCGCACCGATATCCGTCGGTTCACCCACTTCTCGAGCTTCTTCTGGCGTCCCGAGGACATGGCGCTCGTCTCCTGGGGTCCGGAGTTCCTCTTCCAGAGGATCTGGGACCACGACGGCACGCTGCTCGACGCGGTGACCGAGGGCAGCCTCGAGTGGAACTTCGTCGGCAGTTCGAGCATCGAGGTCAACTCCCCCGACGCGGTCGAGCGGCTGCGCCCGATCGACCACCCCGCCATCACCGAGACTCGCGGCTACGACATCGACTCGTGGGACATCGAGTACTCGACGAGCATCGTCGACTGGTTCAGTCTCGGCGGAAACGTCCGTTTCGGCG
>JAWWCR010000164.1:0-10572 GCA_033720355.1 Gemmatimonadota bacterium | reverse complement strand
CCACGTCCGAGCGCGAATAGTCGGCCCGCAGACGCTCGAGCGACTCGATCGCGCGCTCGGTCTGGCCGCGCGAGAGATCGAGCTGCGCGAGCCGCAGCCACGCCCTGGCGCCGTAGGACGACCGGCCGTCCAGCGCCACGTCGAGGTATTCGGAGCGGGCGGAGTCGGCATCGAGGTAGAGTCTCGCGCGCAGATACCGGGCGCGCCCCCTGTCCTCGGGCGAGGCGTCTTCCGCCCCGTCCAGCCACCCGTCCAGCTCGGCGCGAACGCCGTCGAGTCTGCCGGCTTCGATCGCTTCTTCGATCCGGTCGAGTTCCGCCGTCCGCGGAGCCTGCGCCGCGAGCTCTCCACCCGTCGCACACCCCAGGGTGATCGCGGAGACCGCGACCGCCTCCCGCCAGCTCATGAGCTCGCGCGCCGCTCCTGTTCGAGGGTCAACAGCAACTCCATCAGCACGGGCCTGTCCTTCCCTCCCGACTTCAGCAACCGGTCGGCCCTGTGCAGATGACCGATCGTCCGATCGATCTCATCCGTGCGCCAGCCGCGCGCCTGTCTCGCATACGTCTGCGCCTTCCACGAAAGATAGCCGCGGCCGGTCTCGGACAGCGCCTTCCGCACACTTGCGGCTCCTCCCGCGACCGCGAGACCGACGAGCAGGTGCTGCTCGACGAGACCCGCGACGAGCCCGACACCCGACTCGGATGTGAGAAGGTCGTCGAGCTCGCGCAAGGCGCGTCCGTACTCGCGATCCGCGACGGTGTCGAGCCACGTCCACCGATCCACGCGACGGGTTCGCGGGATCAGGGCGTCCACCAGCTCCTCGGTGATCTCGGGCGCGTCGACGCCGGCGAGCTTCTCGAGCTCCGCGTCGAGCCGCGAGATGTCGGCTCCGACGGCCATCGCCAGCGCCCGCGCCACCCCCGACCCCATCTCGAGCCCCCAGCGGCCGCGCGCCCGGTCGAGGATCCACCCGGGGATCTCGGCATCGCGCGGGGACGCCCATTCGAGCGTCTTGCAGCGCTTCTTGAGATCGCGGTAGAACGCCGCTTTCGACCCGCTCGGGATCGTCGCCGTCAGCACGATGGCGAGATCATCAGGCACCCGTTCGGTCGCTTCGATGACGACCTGCCGTCCCTTCGGTGTGAGCTTCTGCACGTCGTGCAGCCACACGACACGACGCTCCGCCATCATGGGCGGCATCGCGAGTGCGGCCGCCAGATCCTCGGGCGTCACATCGTCGGCGCGGAAGCGGTCATAGTTGAAGTCGCGGGTCGCGGGGTCGACCGCCGCCTCCACCAGGGCGCGTGCCGCATCATCGCGCAGACGGGTGGCGTCGCCGTGAAGGAACCAGGCCCCGGAAGGCGAACCGCCTTTCAGCGCCTTCGCGAGTTGCGAGTCGGCGGAGCTCGGGGGCGTCAGCGCGCCGAGTCGAGCTGGCCGCCCGGACCCTCGCGCACTTCGTTCCACGCGCTCTCGACCGTGAGCGAATAGGTCGTGAAGAGATCGGAGGACTCGTCGAGCGTGGGGCTGAACGGCACGAGGAAGGCCCGGTCGTCGAAGAAGGGCGGTCCGTCGCGGAACGGGTTCGACCGGGTCTCTGCGTACTCGGGCTCGGGCACCTCGACCGCGACCGGCGGCAACTGTACCTCGACCGACATCCGCGTCGCGAACGGCAACCACGTCACGGCGAGGAAACCGACACCGGCGACCGCGACAAGTGCGGCGCCGCCGACGGCCCGCCTCGGTGTCAGTCGGGCGGCGTCTTCGAGGTGGTAGATCCGGTGCTGGAGTCGGGGCAGGAAATCGTGCGAGGGGCTGGCTGCGGGGAGGTCGCCGCACAGCGAGACTCCGCGCTCGACAACATGGTCGTAACGGCGACACCTGGCGCATTCCGCCAGATGCCGCTCGTGCTCCGCCCGCAGCTCCTCGGCGAGGATGCCGTCCCGGTAGTCGGAGTAATTCGCTATGAAATCGTCACAACGCATCGTCTAGTCCGTCTTCCCGGCGTGTGACCGGGGTCGCCCCACCCCACCCAGGCGGGAGCGCGATTCGACCGGCAGACTATACTCGCGGCTCGAAAAAGGGTTCCAGCGCGTCCTTCGTGCAAGGGGTGTTCCGCCGGACGCCACATCGCGGTCCCGATGCCCCCCCCGCGCGTCGCTCCCCCCCGGAAACGCGAAGGGGACCCGTCACGACGGGTCCCCCCCGGGAACTTCGAGCCGACGTCCCACCCGCTGCGCGGGCGACGGTGAGGCGGAACGCGCGGCTAGTCCAGCATCGGTGCGATGATCTGGGCGAAGCGGTTCCGCGCCCGGTTGAGCCGCGACTTCACGGTCCCGAGGGTCACGCCCGTGATCTCCGAGATCTCCTCGTACGTCTTCCCCTCGAGCTCACGCAGCACGAACACGACACGGTGATGCTCGGGCAGCTCGGCCACCGCCTCCTCGACCTTCTCCCTGAGGTGCCGTTTCCGGAAGAGGTCGTCGGGCGCGAAGCTCGAGTCCTCGAACTCCAGCGGCCGGTGGTCCGCGTCCCAATTCTTCTTGATCGCCTGGAAGAGCACGAGCGGGTTCCGCGAGCGGTTGCGCAACTCGTTCTTCGCGAGGTTGCTCGCGATCGTGTACGCCCAGGTCGAGAACTTCTTCGTCTGATCGAAGCGGTGCAGGTGCCGATACACCCGAACGAAGGTCTCCTGCACCAGATCCTCGGCCCGATCGCGGTCCCCGATGGTGCGGTAGATGAAGTTGAGCAGCCGGTCCTGATAGCGCTCCACGAGCTCCTGGAACGCGAACCGCTCGCCTTCCAGATAACTCGCCACGAGCTCGGAGTCGCCGAGCTCGCGCAGGCGCTGTCTCCCGCTCTCGACGACCGCCGGCGCCGTGGAGCCCGGCTCGGGCCCGGCGTCGTCGAGATTCGCATGCCTGGTCATGGTCGCTCCTTGTCGGGTCGTGAGTCCGGCCCGGTGGTCCGGACCGTCTCTACACCCGTAAGACGTTCGAACGAGGGAAATTGTCACATCGCGGTACCCGTCACGTACCACCGATCGCCCTCGCGGCCAGCGTCAGCGCGCATATCGACTTCGCGTCCGATATCTCCCCGCGGTCGATCATGTCGATGGCGCTCGCCAACGGTATCTCGTGCAGCTCGATGAACTCGGTCGCCCCGTGGCTCGAGGTCCCGACCTCCAGCTCCGTAGCCAGAAACAGGTGAATGACCTCGTCCGTGAAACCGGGGGTCGTGTGGATGGTCGAGAGACGCTCGAGCCTTCCGGCCCGGAAACCCGTCTCTTCCTCGAGCTCCCGCAGCGCGCACGCTTCGGGCTGCTCGCCCGCATCGAGCTTGCCCGCGGGAACCTCCCACACGAATCCATCGGCCGCGTATCTGTATTGACGTATCAGAAGCACGTTGGGTTGTCCGACGCCCGAGGCTCGAGTCCCCGCAGGCCCCGGCCGCAGCGCGACTATCGCCGAGGCGCCGGGGTGGCGGATCAGCTCGAGCTCCCCGATCGATCCGTCGGGGAAGCGTACCCGGTCGAGCTCGACATCGATGACTCGCCCGGAGTAGACGCGGGCCCCGTCGAGGCGACCCGGCCCGCCGTCCCCGGTCACCCGCGGGCGTCCTCGACACTACGCCGCTCCACCTCGCCGAACCGGCCCAGCGCGGACTCGGTCGAATCGGCGTCGGTGACCGCCAGCAGCGTGAGTCGCTCGCGCGGCAGACGACGTCGGACGACGGCGCGGATCTCCTCGGCCGTCACCGCCTCGATGCGGTCCCGGTATCCCCGCCAGTAATCCTCGGGGAGGTCGTAGATGTGCTGCCGGCTCACGCGCCGGGTCACGTGCGCGGACGTCTCGAACTGCAGCGGCAGCGACAGCGTGAGCGCGTGCTTCGCGAGCTCGAGCTCCTCATCCGGGACGAGCTCTTCCTGCATGCGCGCGATCTCGTCGAGGATCTCGCCGAAAGCGTCGGCGGTCACCGCCGTCTCGACCGCCGTCTGGGCGACGAACGGCCCGGCCCCTCTGCGGAACCGGAAGCCCGACCGGGCCCCGTAGGTCCAGCCCTTGTCCTCGCGGAGATTCATGTTGATTCGCGAGTTGAAGATGCCCCCGAGGACCGCGTTCGCCAGCACGATCTGGTAGTGGTCGTCCGTCCCGTAGGGGACACCGATGGTGCCGACGCGGATCTCGGCCTGGGGGCTGTCCGGTCGGTCGATGAGGATCACGCGCGGCCGGGGCGCCTCGGGCGTCACGGGCGGCGCCGGACGCTCCGCCACGCCCTCCCAGCGCTCGAACACGCCCCCCACGGCATCGGCGAGGCGGCTCGCCTCGACATCGCCGGCGGCCATCAGCACGGACCGTCCGGGCCGGTAGCGACGCTCGTGGAAGACCCGCAGGGACTCGGGGGTGATGCCGCTCACGGTGTCGCGGACCCCTCCGGTCGGGCGCCCGTACAGACCATCGCCGTACAGGGCGTCGATGATGGCGTGGCCCGCCACCGTCGCCGGGTCGTCCATCTGGCGGTCGATCTCGTCGAGACGCTCGCCCCGCACACGCTCGACCTCGCGCTCGGGGAAGGTGGGCTCGAGCACGACGGTCCCGAGAAACTCGACCGCCTCTTCGAGCACGTCGGTCAGCGCGTGCATCGAGATGATCGTGACCGCATACCCGACCGACGCGTCGAACCCGATCCCCAGACGGTCGAGCCAGCGTGCCATGGCGACCGCGTCCCGATCGGCGGTTCCCTCCGTGAGCAGCCGCCCCGCGAGACTCGCGAGCCCCCGGTGGGCCGCCGGCTCCGAGCCGGCTCCGGCCTCGAGCACGAGCCGCAGCGAGACCTCGGGGATCCCGTGGCGGCGGGCGAACCGCACGTCGAGGGGCCCGGTCTCGCCGGGCGAGGCGAAGTCGGGCAGGACCAGGGGGCGCGGCGGCCCCGCCGGCGGGCGTATAGATCGGTCGACCGCGCTCACGCGTCCCCCCCCTCCGGCACGACGTGCACGGAGGTCAACCGGTCGGGTTGCAGGACCTCGCGCGCGATCCCCTCGATGTCGCCCGCTTCCAGCCCCGCATAGATGTCGAACGCCGAGTTCACGTAGTCGGGGTCACCCCGCAGGACGGCGGCGTGCGCGATCGCGTCGGCCCGATCGCCGAACGCGTTCAGCTGTTCGACGAGGGCGCGCCGCGCCCGGTTGAGCCCTCCCTCGAGCTCGGCCCCCTCCACACCGTCCGCGACGAGCCGGTCGAGCACCTCGCGGATCTCGCGCTCGAGCTCGATCGACCCCACACCGGGCCGGGCGGTGGCCACCACGAAGCACATCCCGACGCTCTCCGTCGGCCACGTGAACGCGGAGACGTCCGCCGCCACCTGCCGCTCGTAGACCAGCGCGTTGCGGAGCCGCGAGCTGTTGCCGTCGGAGAGCAGAAAGGTCAGGACATCCGTCGCCTCGAACCCGGGGTCGTTGAACGACGGGGAGTGGAACATCAGGTAGACGCGGGGCACCTGCACGCGGTCCTGCATCACCTTCCTGCGCTCGCCACGCCCGAGCGGCGACGGGACCTCGGGGCGGTCGGGGACGGGCCGGGCCGGGATCTCGCCGAACCACCGATCGATCCGCTCGAGCGCATCCGACGGCTCGAAATCGCCCACGAGGACGAGGGTGGCGTTGTTGGGTCCGTAATGGCGGTCGAAGAAGTCGTGCACGTCCTCGAGCCGGGCCGCGTCGATGTCCTCCATGTACCCGATCGTCGGGTGCCGGTAGGGGTGGCCTTCCGCGTAGGCCTCGTCCAGCACGGTCTCGAACGCCAGCCCGTACGGCCGGTTCTCGTACGACTGGCGCCGCTCGTTCTTCACGACCTCGCGCTGGTTCTCGAGCTTCTCGGAGGTGATGCCCGGCTTGAAGAAGCCCATGCGATCGGACTCGAGCCACAGGGCGAGATCGAGGTCGTTCGACGGGAGGGTCTCGAAGTAGTTCGTCCGGTCGAACCACGTCGTGCCGTTGAGCGTCCCGCCGGCGTCCTGGATGAACTTGAAGTGTCCCTCCCGCGGAACGTTCTCGGACCCCTGGAAGAGCAGGTGCTCGAACAGGTGGGCGAACCCCGTGCGGCCCTTCCGCTCGTTCTTCGAGCCCACGTGGTACATGACGTGGGCGGTTACGAGGGGAGCGCTGTGGTCCTCCTGGAGGATGATCCGAAGCCCGTTTCCGAGCGTGTGCTCCTCGAGCGAGAGGCGTACCGATCCTGCCGTGTCCATGGGTCGCCGTTCCGGGCTGCTGGTTCGGGTCGGGCGGACGGCCGACCGGGCCGACCGTTCGAATCGGGCGCGAATGTACTCCGGGCCGTACAGGCGGCAAAGGCGGACAACGGTGCATGCGAGTTCGCTCGCCCCCCCGTATTGTCGGACCATGTCCTCAGCCAGCAGGGGCGGCACGACCGCCAGAATCGTCGCGGGCGTCCTGTTTGTCGGCGCCATCTCCGCCGTGGCCGTCCTCGGGCGGCCCGCCGGGGCCGGCGAGGAGGTCTCGGACCTCGGGTTCCGGCTCTCGGAGACGGCCGCCGAGCGCGGCATCGACTTCCGGCACCAGTCGACGACGCTCGACCCGCGGCTCGACAACGTGGCGCCGCACGTGGCGGGGATCGGCGCCTCCGTCGCCGTGACGGACTACGACGGCGACGGGTGGTCGGACCTCTACTTCACGTCCAGCCGCTTCGGGACGCCGAACGGGCTGTACCGCAACCGCGGAGACGGCTCCTTCGAATCCGCAGGCGCCGGCGCGGGGCTCGCCGATCTGAACGAGGAGGGCGTGGGGGCCTCCATGGGGTCGGTATGGGGCGACTACGACAACGACGGACGCGAGGACGTGTTCGTCTACGGCTGGGGGTACCAGCGTCTCTTCCGGAACGTCGACGGCACGCGCTTCGAGGACGTCTCCGCCGCCTCGGGTCTGCGCGTGTGGATGAACAGCAACGCGGCGATCTGGCTCGACTACGACGCGGACGGCCACCTCGATCTCTACCTCGCAGGGTACTTCCGCAGCGACATCGACATGTGGAACCTCGAGTCGACCCGGATCATGCAGAACAGCTTCGAGTTCGCCACCAACGGCGGCCGGAACAGGCTGTTCCGGAGCCGCGGCGACGGGACCTTCGAGGACGTGACGGAGGCGGCTGGTGTCGGGAGCACGCGCTGGACTCTCGCCGTCGCATCGGCGGACTTCGACGAAGACGGCCTGCCCGATCTCTACCTCGCCAACGACTACGGTCCCGAGGAGCTGTACCTGAACCGGGGCGACGGAACATTCGAGCTGGCGGACGGCATCGGGCTCTCGGACGACTCGAAGAGCGGGATGTCGGTCGCGCTCGGCGACGTCCACAACCGCGGGCGGCTCGACGTGTTCGTCACCAACATCTCCGAGCGCGGATACCTCTTCCAGGGCAACAACCTGCGGATCAACCACCTCGTCGAGGCGAACGAGTTCCAGAACGTCGCGCGGGGCGTGCTGGCGGATGCGGGGTGGGCCTGGGGGGCGCAATTCGGGGATCTCGACAACGACGGCTTTCAGGACCTCTACATCGTGAACGGGTTCATCTCGGCCGACCGCGAGCGCGACTACTGGTACGGGATGTCGAAGGTGGCCGGCGCGCAGGGCGCCATCTTCGAGGACGCGCGTACGTGGCCGCCGATCGGCGACGCGAGCCTGTCGGGTTACGAGCGGTCGCGGCTGCTGCTGCGTCGCGGCGAGTTCGTGGACGTCGCCGAGTCGGCGGGCGTCTCGGATGATCTGGACGGCCGCGCCGTAGCGTTCGCCGATCTCGAGAACCGCGGCGTGCTCGACGTCATCGTCGCGAACCAGAACGGGCCGCCGCTCCTCTATCGCAACGAGATCGCGCCGGTCCGTCGCTGGATCCAGATCGAGCTCGAGGGACGCGTCAGCAACCGGAGCGCGATCGGGGCGGAGGTGATCGTCGAGTTCGGCGGCGCACGTCAGCGTCAGGTGGTGGCCGGGGGCCTCGGCTTCGCGTCGCAGAACCAGCGTCGGCTCCACTTCGGTCTGGGCGATGTCGACCGCGTCGAGCGCGCGGTCGTGCGCTGGCCTTCGGGCATCGAGCAGGAGCTCGGCGACCTCGAGGTCGACCGGCTGCACCGGGTGGTCGAGCCGGAAACCCCGTGACGACCGACTCCGCCACATCGGGGCCCCGGTTCCGTCTCAATCCCAAGCACCTGATCATCTTCCTCATCACCCTGATTCTGGTGCTGGGAGAGCTGCGGTACTCCATCCTCGGAGGCTACGAGCGTCTCGTGGCGACGCTCGGTTCGTGTCTCGCCACCGAGGCCCTTCTCGCGCGTATGCTCGGCGACCGGAAACCGAGCTACTCATCCGCCTACATCAGCGGCATCTCGCTCGCCCTCCTCATCAAGCCGCAGGCGGGGCTGCTGTGGCCGTTCTGGCTCGGCGGCATCCTGTCGATCGGCTCGAAGTACGTGCTGCGCGTCCACGGTCGGCACCTGTGGAATCCCTCGAACTTCGGGATCGGCGTGCTCGTGATTCTGGCGTCGGGGAGCGTCGCGATCCTCAGCCACCAGTGGGGGAACGAGCTCGCCACGAACCTCGTGATCTGGACGCTGGGTCTCGTGATCGCCGGGCGCGCCCGCGTGTTGCACGTCACCCTCTCATATCTCGGCGCCTTCCTCGCCCTGGCGGGGCTCCGCACCCTTCTCACCGGGGCGCCCCTGCTCGCGGAGATCGCCCCGGTCACGGGCCCCATGTACCAGCTCTTCATCTTTTTCATGATCACCGACCCGCGGACGACGGTGGGCACCCGTGGCGGCCGGATCGCCGTGGCCGTCATCGTGGCCGTCGTCGAGGCGCTGATCCGGCTGGCGGGCGACGCGGGGATCGGGTTCCTGACCCCGCTCTACTACTCGCCGCCGATCATGGCGCTGTTCATCGTCGGACCGATCGCGATGTGGTGGGATCTTCGGCGCAGGGCGCGCGCGACGGCGTGACGGAAGGCGGAGGGAGATAAGCCGGGTTCTGTGACCGGCGGACGAGCCGCCGGCGAGGTCATCTATCTGGGACCATCGGTTTCCCGAGGCCTCGTGCGGCCTACCCGGAACTCGAACGCGGCGGGCCGCCGCTCGTTCCTGCTTGGCCTTGCTCCCGGCGGGGTTTGCCGTGCCGTCCCTGTTGCCAGGAGACGCGGTGGGCTCTTACCCCACCCTTTCACCCTTGCCTGTGCGGCCGAAGCCGCCATCGGCGGTCTGCTCTCTGTGGCACTTTCCATCGCCTCGCGACGCCCGGGCGTTACCCGGCGCCGTGCCCTGTGGAGCCCGGACTTTCCTCGAACGGCCCGCCGAAGCGTCCGCCCGCGACCTCGTCTCCCTCCGCACTCCTCGTCGCTCACGAAGATACCGACGACGAGCGGTCCCCGCGCGTCACGGATGGTTCGGGCCGGGCGCCAGGGCGGTAGGCGCTCAGTGAACGCCCAACCCGTAGAAGCCGTCGCTGCCCGGGTCGTTCGTCACCTGAGTGAGTCCCGAGCCGTCCAGATTCATCGCGTAGATGTCGAGGGGCCGCCGCGGTTGCCCTCGAACACGATCTTGCCCTTGAGGTTCATTCCCCGGGCGGTAGCCACGGACTTGCCGCGGCCGGCGGGGCTCGACAGGCCGGCAAGATCCGACCGGCCAGTTCACGAGCCGGGCGGTGCGGCGGCCTCCAGGGCTCTACCGGCCGGTCCAGGGGACGAGCCGTGCCCCCGCCGACAAGACCCGAGCGGCCTGCGAGCTGGACGATGCCGCGGCCGGCAAGGCTCGACCGGCCGGTTCGCGAGCCGGGCGGCTTCGCGAGCCGGGCGGTGCCGCAGCCAGGCAAGACCCGACCGGCCAGCTCACGAAGTGGCGGCCGGGGGGTTGACGGATTTCGAGGCGAGCAATCGCGAGACCGAGGACCGCCTCCTGAGAGCCGCTTCGACCCCCCTCAGTCGCGTCCTCCGTCCCGTCTTCCACCGTACCACCCTTAGGGGCTTCCTCACCCCCCTGTTGATAGCTCTCGAGCCAATCTGAGGGGTCGAAAACCCCCTCCGTATATTGTCTTATGCGGATTCATCCGACGGCCGCCAAGCGCGGCCGCGGCGGGAGAGGAGCCCGCGTTTCAGCTGAAACGCGCAGCCGAGAGACTCGAGGGAGGGGACGATGGGATACGCGTTCGCGGTCATGGAGTCGGACCGGGAATACGGGGCGGAGTTGGATCCGGACGCCCGCGCCGAGCGGATCGACGAGTTGTCCGAGCGGCTCGGCACGCTGGTCGGTCACATCCACGCGGGTATGCACCACTACCTCGAGATCGTGGCCGAGCTCGACCGGCTCGAGGCCTGGGAGTGGGCGGGTCACCGCACCCCCGCGCACTGGCTCTCGCACGAGACCGGGTTCGATCTCGGGACCTGCCGCGAGCACGTGAGGGTGGCGAGGGCGCTCGAGGAGCTGCCCGTGACGAGCGAGGCGATGTCGCGTGGCGAGCTCTCGTTCTCGAAGGTGCGGGCGCTCACCCGCGCGGCGACTCCCGAGACCGAGGAGGATCTG
>JAWWCR010000163.1:0-10586 GCA_033720355.1 Gemmatimonadota bacterium | reverse complement strand
GGGCGATCGACGAGCGGGCCCTGGCCGCGGTGCGTGGCGTAGTCGACCGGGCGCACCGGTATCACGGGCCATCGAGCATCTGGGGCAGGACCTGGTCGACGGGTTTGACGGTGCTGTGGGTGTCCATCCTCCTCGCGGCGTACCTCATCGTCTACTACCTCGAATGATCTCGCGAGGCGCGGACCCGGATCACGTGGTGATCGGGTCGCGCAGGTCGCGGCTCGCTCGCATCCAGACGCGTCGCGTCGGAGCGCTCCTGCTCGCCCGACGTCCGGGGATCCGGATCGAATACCGGACCCTCGATACCGCCGGCGATCGCGACCGGACCACTCCGCTTCCGGAGATCGGGGGGAAGGGGGTGTTCACCCGCGATCTCGAGGCGGCGCTCGAGGGCGGGGAGCTCGACCTCGTGGTGCACTCGCTCAAGGACCTCCCCACGGAGACCGACGGGGCGCCCACCGTCGTCGCGATACCCGAGCGGCACGATCCGAGGGATGTCTTCATCGTCAGGCCCGACCTTCTGGACGGGGTCTCCGGTCTCGAGGATCTGCCGCCGCATCTCAGGATCGGGACGTCGTCGACGCGACGGGCCGCGCAGACCCGGCGAGGTCTCCGCGAGCCGGAGATCGAGCCCCTCCGCGGGAACGTCGAGACGAGGCTCGCGCGGGTCGAGGCGGGCGATCTCGACGGGGTCGTGCTCGCGGCCGCCGGGCTCGACCGTCTCGAGCTTCGCCCGGCCGGGGCCATGCGTCTCGACCTCGCGTCGTGGCCGGGAGCGCCCGGGCAGGGGGCGCTGGCGGTTCAGTGGCGACAGGGCGACGAACGCGCGCGCGAGCTCGCGGAGATGATACACGACCCGGTCGTGGCGGCCGCGGTCGGCGCCGAGCGAGCCCTCCTCGGCCGGCTCGGCGGCGGGTGCAGCCTTCCCGTGGGCGCAGTCGCGACGCACCACGGCCCGCGACTGCGGCTCGTGGCGGCCGTCTACCCCCCGGACCCCTGCGATCCGGTGATCGAGGGCAGCGCCGAAGCGCCCCCGAACGAGGCCGATCGGCTCGGAATCTCGCTCGCGGAGCGGCTGCTCGACGCGGGGGCCTCGGGCTTTCTCTGACCTGTCCGCGCCGGGGCCCGGGGGCGGACGCGCCGCGCTACTCGAGCGCTCTCGCCCCGCTTCCCTGATAGGCGTACCGGAAGGTGATGCATCCCGGAGTCGCCTCCGGGCAGTAATAGCTCAGGATCTCGAGCTTCGCGAACCGTCGGTCGGCCGTCCGGATCACGTATGTCGCCGGCTTCGGGCGCAGGGTATGGGCGAAGAAGCTGTATTCGTACCAGCGCTCGAGCTCGGGGTTCACCGGCCCGTCCGCGAGCCGTCCGGTCGTCGCCGCGTAGCCATCGATCGGGGCCTCGGCGACCGAGTCGAACGGGGCCTCGAGCGCCAGTGCGCCCGCCTCGCCGGGATAACCCTCACCGCCGTTCGTGACGAAGTGGAAGCGCTGGAAGGCGACGTCCCACTCCGGGTCTCGGGTCCCGTCGATGGTCGCGCCGCGGTCGAAGCTGTAGAAGGTCCAGGCCTCGCCGTCGCGCGCGTCCAGGGTGACCGTCGCCGTCACCAGCGCGCCGCCGGCCGCGCCGGGCAGCTCCGTCGTCGGTGCGTACGAGACGACGTCAGGGCGCTGGAACGACGAGACGAAGATCGTGGCGATGACCACGAAGAAGAGCGCTGCGGCGGCGATCAGCCAGACGGGTCTGGTCCCCGGCGGACTCTCGACCTGCTCGCTCAGCTCGCGCTTCCGTGTCGGTTGGCCCGGCCCTCGAGAAACCGACGCAGATTGATCAGGTAGTAGATCAGACCGGCGGCGAGAATCGCGAAGACGATCGCGAGCACGAGCGCCCCCGTACCGCCGGTGTCGGACCAGGCGGCGAACTCCCACGCCGCGAACCCTCCGCAGAAGAGGATGGCCGCCGAGATGAGAGTGCGGTGGAACCCGATCAGGGTCATGTGGGCAACCTCCGTGTGACTCGTCCGATGTTGATCGTACGGCCCGCCCGACCGGGCCGAAACATGCTTGACCGACTCGCGGACCCGTGGGAGGTTGACGCGCGTGACTACAGGCACGTCGCTGGAGGGCTCGGGCGGGTCGCGCGCGGCGAAGTTCCGCCAGGCGGCGTTCGTCTACCTCTTCGTCGCGATCCTCTACGAGAGCTCGGTGTGGGTGCTGCACGGGGCGGGCGCGCTGCCGGCCGGTCGCGGGCCCGTCGCCGCGTGGCTCGTGGCGGGAGCCCTCGTCGCGGCGGTCGTGTTCTGGGCGCTGTACTTTCGACGCAGCGTGTGGGTCGCACGCGTGGTCATGGTGCTCGGAGCGTTTCGTCTCCCCGCTCTGATCCGCGGGGCGTTCGTCGAGACCGGGGGCGGCACGCTCGAACCGAGCTTCTACCAGACGGCGCTGGTCGTCGTGCTCATCAACCTGTGGATGCTGGCCCGGGCCGGCTGGGACCTCTGACAGTTGCCTCTCGAGATACGCACCTACAACGAGCTGGAAGGCGGCGCCGACCTCGGCGATCAGGTCGCACGCCAGCAGCAGCGCGTGGACCATCGTCTCGAGTCCATCGCCGCGGTCATCGCTGTCATGAGCGGGAAGGGCGGTGTCGGGAAGAGTCTCGTGACGGCGGCGCTCGCGACGGCGCTCGCGAGCTCGGGCAGGCGAGTAGGGGTCGTCGACGCCGACCTGAACGGTCCGAGCCTCGTGCGGCTACTGGGCGTGGAGCCGGAAGCGCTGCCCACCTCGGGAGGGTCGGTCGAGCCGGCCCGCACGATCGACGGGATCGCGCTCATGTCGATGGGACTCCTCGTCCGCGACGGCGAGGCGCTCGGCTGGCGCGAGCCGGAGGGGGCCGGGTTCGTGTGGCGCGGGGCCCAGGAGCGGGGGGCGCTGCGGGAATTCCTGGCCGACGTGGCCTGGGGTGAGCTCGACCTGCTGCTCGTGGACCTCCCGCCCGGCACCGGGCGCCTCGTCGAACTCCACGAGATGGTCCCCGATCTCGCCGGCACGGTGGCGGTCACGATCCCTACTCCTGCATCCGGCGATGCGGTCGCGCGTTCGATCGAGCTGAGTCGACGACGTGGGATCGAGGTCGTCGGCATCGTCTCGAACATGGAAGGGGCCCGCTGCGGGGCGTGCGGGGTCATCGGACCCCTCCACTCGGGGTCGGCGGCCGACGAGCTGGCCGAGCGGTTCGACGCGCCCGTGATCGCGAGGATCCCCCTGGACCCGGCGCTGGGCAGGGCCGCCGATGAGGGTGCGCTCGGGCGCTGGCTCGCCGGAACGGACGACACGCGAGCGCGGATCGTCGAGCTCGCGGAGACGGTCGGCCGTGTGGTGGATGCGGCGCGCCGCGCGGGGCGGTCCGCGTGAAGTTCCTGTGCGTGGACTGCGACGAGCAGATGGCCTTCGAGGAACGACAGCTCCCGGGCGACGGGACGCTGGCCGCCGTGTTCCGCTGCCCGGCGTGCAATCGGATGACCGCCATGTTGACCAACCCGATGGAGACACAGCTCGTGAGCTCGCTCGGCGTCAAGGTCGGCGGCCGCACCGTGCCCGAGGCCCCGTTCGAGGGCATCCGCGGTGGTGTGGCCTCCGGGCGCGACGACGCGTTCGAGGATGCCGATGCCGCACCGGGCGGCCCCGTTCGCGTGACGTGGTCGGTCGAGGCCATCGAGCGGTTGGGCAACGTCCCGACGTTCGTCCGCGGGATGGTCAAGAAGATCTATACCGAGTACGCGAAGGAGCGCTCGATCGAAGAGATCACGCCTGAGATCATGGACCGCGCGCGGACCGACCTCGGTCTGGAGGGGATGTGACCGACGACGCGCGGAGCCTGAGGGTCGTCGCCGACCTCCGTCTCGAGATCGACCGCGACCTGTGCGTCGGCTTCGGCGACTGCGTCACCGAGTCGCCCGGGTCCTTCGAGCTGGATGAGGAGGGGGTCGCCGTCTTCACCGACCCCGGATCGGTCGGCCGCGACGAGCTTCTCCAGGCGTGCGCGGCCTGTCCGGTCGACGCCATCACCGTCTACGAGAACGGCGTGGCCGTGATCCCGTGACGGGCGATGCCGCCCGCCCGGCCCCCGCCGCGGTCGTCGTCGAGCGGTACGCCTTCGAATACGGCGACGGGACGCGGGCTCTCCGCGACGTTTCGCTAACGGCACGCGCAGGTGAGGCCGTCGGTCTGCTCGGACCCAACGGGTGCGGCAAGACCACGCTCCTCCGCGCGATCGCACGCGCCGGCACGCGGCCGGTCGCGGGCATCGACCTGCGGGCCATCTCCGACACACCGTCGCTGGTTCTCGACCGCCCGGTCTTCCAGCGCTCGCTGTCGGGTCGTGCGAACGCGGTGGCGCTCCTCCGGATGCGTGGCCTGTCGGGAGAGACGGCGGCCGCACGGGCGGCGCGGGCGCTGGCGAGGTTCGGTCTCGAGGACGTCGCCGACCGACCCGTCTCCGGGTACTCCCGCGGAACGGATCACCGTCTGGGACTCGCCATCGGGTTCGCCGCCGAGGCCTCCTGCACCCTCCTCGACGAGCCGCTCGCCGGGCTCGACCCGGCCGCGCGTCAGCGGCTGGCGACCGAGGTCCGCGGCGCGGCGTCCGCGGGGCGGTGCGTCATCCTGTCGACACACGACCCGGAGTTCGCCCGAACCGCGTGCGACCGCGTGGCGTTCATGGCCGATGGACGGGTCCTCGCGGTCGACCGACCATCGGTCTTTCTCGACGCGCTGTCGTTGGAAACGCGGATCGAGATCGATCCCGGCGCCGCTCTGGAGGACCACGAGATCGGGCGCGTGAGCGACCTCCCGGATGGCGTGAGCGGTCCGACGCTGGAGGAGACGACCGTCGTCTATCGGGTCGCCGACCCGGCGAGATCGCTCCCCGGCCTCCTCGGCGTCTGGCTCGGAGCGGGTCTGGACGTTCGGATGCTGCGGATCCGCGAGCCGGATCTGCGTGACGCGTACTTCGCCGTCACCGGACAGCGACTCGAGCGCGCCGGTGAGCTTCCATGACCGTCTGGTCGCTGGCATGGCGGTGCGCGCTCGCCCGTCGCCGCCTGTTCGTCTGGAACGTGCTGGTGCCGTTGCTCCTGCTGTCCCCGGTGGCGCTCAGCGAGGCCGCGGCCCCCCACCGCACGGCGGTCTTCGGCGTCTTCTTCGTGTTCTTCGCCACATTCGGCTCGGCCATCCCGACGGTGCGCGATGCGAGCGACGGATGGCTCGACACGGTGTTCGTATCGGGAGTCCCGGGGCACCGCTGGTTCCTCGAGTCGTGGGCGGCGGGGACGATTCTCGATCTGATCCAGCTGGTTCCCGCATCGTGGGTTCTCATCGGCGTCTCGACCGGGGCCTCGGCCGGCGAGATCCTGCGGCTCGGGGTCGCGCTCCTGGTGGCCATCGGGACGGCGAACGTCGTCGGCCCCCTCGTGGCGGCCGTCGTCAGGTCGCTCGCCGAAGCGGCGCTCGTCGCCGCGGCCGTCTCGCTCGGTCTCCTTCACCTGTCCGGCTTCTTTCGGGTCCCCACCGGGGGATGGCAGGCGGCGGTAGCCGCGTGGTCGCCCTATCGACCGCTCCGCGAGGCGCTCGCCGATGTCCAGGCGGGCGGCGCGGGGGTCGCGGGCGACTGGCTTCCCGCCCTCGCGCTGGCTGCGGGCCTGCTCGCCGGGGCGGCCCGGTCGGCCGCCCGCTGGGCCCGCCGGTTCGAGTGGCCCCCCGCGGGTTAGGGGCCTTTTTGACAATCGTGGGAGGCGCCGCCAACTTCCTGTCGCGCCGACCCGGCGCGTGGCACCCGAACGTGTCTTGGACGAAGGATCCGGCGGGCTCATCGTGGCTCGTATCGGTTCATAGATCCAGAGAATCCCCGGCCCGCGGTCAGGGCCTTGAATGCTGACTAGACGTGACGCGCTACTCCCCGAGGAGCAGTGCGTCCGTGCGGCATCGGGGATTCCCGTCAACGCGCGAACGGGAGTGCCATGTATCGAGAGGTGTTCGTCCCCGTCGACAATTCTCTCGAGTCCGATTGGGCCGTCGACAAGGCCATCGAGATCTGCAAGTCCTCCGGTGGACGGATCACCGGCTCCCATGTCTACGCCGCGAGGCTCCACGACATCCGTTTTCGCCAGCTGGAGATCGGGCTCCCGGCGCAGTTCCAGGAGCCGGCCGAGATCCGGCGGCAACGGAAGATCCACGACAAGCTGATCGAGAAGGGGCTCCAGCTCATCTCCGACAGCTTCCTCGATGTACTGCACAAACGCTGTTCGGAGGCGGGCGTCACCGTGACCCGGCAGCTCCTCGAGGGGATCAATTACGAGGAGATCATCAACGAGGCGAACCGGGGCAGTGGCCGTCTGCCCAGCCTCATCGGATTCGACCCGAACATCGCGCACAACTACGACGGGGGCGACAAGCAGCGCAGCGACGTGCAGCTCGGTGAGAACGGACGCCTCGTCGCGGAAGAGGAGGATCAGGAAGACAAGCTCGCGGGGACGTCGGGTCGCGATTACGACCTGGTGGCGATCGGGGCCCACGGGCTCGGGCGTCAGGAGAAGAGCCAGCTCGGCGGGGTCGTCGCGCGGGCCCTGCGGGGGATCGACAAGGACGTCCTGATCGTCCGTGACGAGAGGCCGCTCGCGGGGGGGCGATGGCTCGTCGGCGTCGACGGCTCGGCCTATGCGTACAGGGGACTCCGCAACGCGCTCGAGATGGCGCGCGAATACGGTGCGAAGCTCTACATCGCGAGCGCCTTCGACGTCCAGTACCACCACGTCGTCTTCCACAACATCAAGGACGTCCTGTCGGTCCAGGCGTCGAAGGTCTTCAAGTTCGAGGAGCAGGAAGAGCTCCACAACAACATCATCGACAAGGGGCTCCTCAGGCTCTGCAAGGCGAACCTGAAGCGGGCCGAAGTCATGGCGAGCGAGCACCCTGAGGTCGAGATCGAGACGCAGGTGCTCATCGGGAAGCCCTTCGACGCGCTCCTCAAGTGGGCCGAAGAGATCGACCCGACCCTGATGATCGTGGCGCGGCACGGGTCGCACCGGATCGAGGGCACCGACATGGGCTCGCAGGCGGACAACCTCGTCCGTCTCGCCGGGTGCAATCTCCTGCTCGTGGGCACGACGGACGTCCGCCCCGAGGAGGTCCCGTGGATCGAGGAGGACGGGGAGGCCGGTCTCGAGTGGGCGCCCGAGGCCGAGGTCCGGATCCTCCGCGTTCCCCCGTTCGCGCTCGGGATCGCCCGCAAGGCCGTCGAGGAGTTCGTCCTCGAGCAGTACGGCCCCGGCAGCCGGTATGCCGCGGCGTTCGTGCCCGACCCCCGCGACGAGAAGAAGCACCGCAACGGCGGAAACGGCACGGCCGCGATGGCGGCGGAGGCCCTCGAGAGCGGACACGCGCCCTCGATCCGCGAGGTGGCCGCCGCGGGCGCCGGAACGAACGGAAGCGGAGGCGAGCTACGCAACCGCGACGAGCTTCCCGTCGTCACCAACGACCGTCTCGACGAGGCGATCAAGAAGCTGCTTCCGACACACATGCAGCTCGTGATGGGGATCGGGGACGCCGAAGAGCTCGCCCTGGCCGAGGTAAAGGCCGAGGAGGCCATGCGGCGGACGGTCGTCGAGACCTCCGACGCCGAGGTGTTCGAGACGCCGCCGCCGGTGATGGCCCGGTGCCCGGTCACCGACAACGAGCTCCCCCGCGACCGGACGTCGGCCGATCCGATCGTGTGGACGCACGAGGCCTTCGAGCGGCTGCGACGCGTCCCGCTGATCGCTCGGCCCCTCGCCCGGAACACCGTCGAGAAGTTCGCCCGCGGGAGCGACCTGTGGCGCGTGACGACCCGCGTGATGGACGAGAACCGCGACGCCATGATCGCGGCGGACGAGTTCGATCTCGACACCATGCTCGTGATGTTCAACGAGATGAAGGCGAAACAGGCGCGGGCCGAGGCGGCCGGTGTCGACGGCATCAGCGACGAGATGAAGAAGTTCATCGAGGAGGCGAAGGCCTCGGGCGTCACGCGCTGCCCCATCCGCGACATCGAGAAGTCGGCCGAGGAGTGCCCGGTAGACTTCAAGATGGCATCGCCCGAGGAGGCCCGGGCCGCGATCGAGCAGTTCGCGAAGGCGGAGCTGGACGACGACCGTTCGCCCCCCGACGCGGAGGCGTCCGGGTGAAGCGCGTCCGGCGCGTGCTCCCGCGCGAGGCGCGGGCGGTGATCGAGATCTCCCGGGTCTGCCGGTGACCCGACCGGCCGCCGCCCCGCTGCGGTCACGCCTCGCCCCGCTCTGGCAGGAGAAGGGGGAGAATCGCGCCGGGCCGGAGCCGTCGACGTCGCCGGTGCCGCACGTCATCGCCTGGAACCTCACGCGTCGCTGTAACCTCGCCTGCGCCCACTGCTATATCTCCGCGGGGTCCTGGGAGACCGGGGCGAACGAGATCGATACCCGAACGAGCCTGTCGATCGTCGATCAGATCCTCGAGATCAACCCATCCCCCCTCCTCATCCTGAGCGGAGGGGAACCGCTCGTCCGGGACGACCTCGAGGAGATCGCTTCGCACGCGCACCGGGGGGGCGCGACGGTGGTGGTGGGCACGAACGGGATCGGTCTGACGAACGATCGGATCGCATCGCTGATGGCCGCGGGCGTGCAGGGAGTCGCGTTGAGCGTCGATTCGCTGGATCCGCGGTATCACGATCGCTTCCGACACGGCGAGGGCGCCCTGGCCCACACGCTCGCCGCGGTGGCCAGGCTGCGGGAGGCCGGGCTCGACTTCCTCATCCAGTTCTCGGTCACCAGGGGAAACCGGCACGAGGTCGACGACGTCGCCGCCTGGGCCGAACGCTCCGGCGCGGTTTGCCTGAACGTGTACTTCCTCGTCGAGACCGGGCGGGGCGAGCGGATGCGCGGCCTCGCCGCCGCGGAGAACGACGCCCTGCTGGCGAGGCTGACCGAGCTCCAGGCCGAGTACCGAGGCCGTCTGATGATCCGCTCCAAGTGCCAGCCGCAGCTCATGCGACACGTGTACGAGCGCGACCCCGAGTCGCCCCTGCTGCACTACGGCACCCGCTGTCCATGCGGCGTGCAGTACTGTCGGATCACGCCCGAGGGGAAGGTCACCCCGTGCCCCTACATGCCGGCGGTGGCCGGCGATCTCACGGAGAGCTCCTTCGGAGATGTCTGGCGCGACTCCACGGTCTTCCGGCTGCTCCGGAACGGCGAGCTCGGGGGCAAGTGCGGTCGGTGCGAGTACCGCGAGCTGTGCGGAGGATGCCGGGCGCGCGCGTATGCCCTCGATGGCGACTTTCTCGGGCCCGACCTCTCGTGCGCGTACGAGCCCGAGGGGTTCCGCGAGCCCGTGCGCGCGGCCGTTTCGG
This sequence comes from Gemmatimonadota bacterium, assembly GCA_033720355.1. Lineage (GTDB taxonomy): Bacteria > Gemmatimonadota > Gemmatimonadetes > Palauibacterales > Palauibacteraceae > Palauibacter. Next base: position 1,169 of record JAWWCR010000163.1, on the reverse strand, counting down.
TCAGGTACGGAGATCCGGCGGCGCTCGCTCTCGACTGGGCGCCCGACGCGGCCGCGCGGCTCGAGCGGATACCGTCGTTCGTCCGTGGGGTGGTCGCGAGCCGGGTGGAGCGGTTCGCCCGCGAGCGCGGTCACGCGCGGGTCACGCTCGAAGTGATGGGAGAGGTCAGGAGGTCCATGCCGGTCGACTTCTCCAGGCGGCTGCCCTTCTTCGCGACCGGGCAACGCGACGAGAACGGGAACTAGAAGCCGAGAGGCTTCCAACTCGTCCGGCGGGCCGGGCGAAGCGAGAGACGATGACGGTGGATCCGACGATTCGAGGACGAGGAGGGGCGACCCCGTGGCTGCGGGCGGGAGCGCTGGCGGCGCTGGCCCTCCTGGTCGCCGTTCCGCTCGTCGCGCAGGCGGCGGGCCCGGATTACGGCGAATTCGGGGTGTTCGGGCTGGACCGCCGCGGCGCCGTATGGATCGCGGCGCAGCTACACCTCCTGTTCGCCGCCTTCGTGCTGGGCGTCCCGATGTTCGCGGTCGTGATCGAGGCGATCGGGATCTTCACGAACAACGAGCGCTACGACAAGCTGGCCAAGGAGTTCACCCGCCTGCTGCTCGTCGCGTACAGCGCGACCGCCGTCTGGGGGGCGATCCTCGTCTTCTTCATCTCCACCCTGTACCCCCGCTTCTGGGCCTACCTCACCGCCATCTTCGCGCCGTCGATGTGGCTCTACGCCGGGCTCTTCTTCTTCGAGTCCTTCACCCTCTACCTCTACTACTACGGGTGGGAGGCGTGGAAGAAGGGATTCGCCAAGAAAGTGCACCTCGGTCTCGGCCTCCTCCTGAACGTCTGGGGCACGATCGTGATGTTCATCGCGAACGGGTGGCTGACGTACATGATGAGCCCGCCGGCCGATGTGACGGTCGACACGGCCCCCCAGAGCGTTCAGCTCTGGAGCGCCATCGCCAACGCGACCTGGATGCCGATCAACATCCACCGCCTCATCGCGAACGTCGTGTTCGGGGGTGCGATCGTCGGGGCCTACGCGGCCTACCGGTTCCTCGCATCGGAGACCGACGAGGAACGGGCACACTACGACTGGATGGGCTACACGGGGAACTTCATCGCCATCGGCGCGCTCATCGTGCTCCCGTTCGCCGGGTACTGGCTCGGACGCG
>JAWWCR010000162.1:0-10624 GCA_033720355.1 Gemmatimonadota bacterium | reverse complement strand
CGGACGTCGGCGAGCGTGACCAGCCCCTCAGCGGTCACTCGTCGGTCTCCGACCCGTCCTCGCGATCCGCGCCCTCCGACGCCGCGCCGTCGGACACCGCGCTCGCGGCCGCCGCACCCTCGGTCTTCACGCCCTCGCCGCCCTCGTCGTCGCCGTTCTCGGCCACATCCATCGGGTCCGCGTCCTCCGGGATTACCCGCGCCACATCGACCAGCTCGTCGCCCTCGTCGAGCATGATCAGCCGGACACCCTGCGTGTTGCGTCCGATCACCCGGATCTCGCCGGCCCCCTGGCGGTTGATCACGCCGTTTCGCGTGACGAGCATCAACTCGTCCTCATCCGTGACTTCCTTCACGGCCACGACCCGTCCGGTCTTGGCGCTCGTCTTGAGGTTGATGAGCCCCTTCCCGCCGCGCCGCTGGGTGCGGTAGTCGTCGATGTCGCTCCGCTTCCCCATCCCCCGCTCGGTGGCGGTGAGCAGCGTCCCGGCCCGCCGGACGACGACCATGCCGATCACCGCGTCGCCTTCGGCCAGATTGATCCCGCGCACGCCTTGAGTCGCGCGTCCCATCTGCCGGGCGTCGTCCTCCGAGAACCGGATCGACATCCCCTTCCGCGTGGCGAGGATGACGTCGTTCGTCCCGTCGGTGAGCTTCACGTCGATCAGCCGGTCGTCTTCGCGGATGTTGATCGCGATGATCCCCACCGACAGCACGTTCCCGTACTCGGCGAGGCTGGTCTTCTTCACCTGCCCCTGCTGCGTGGCGAACAGCAGCGAGCGGTCGTCGGTGAACTCGCGCACACGCACGATCGACGCGATCTCCTCCTCCTTGTCGATCTTGAGCAGGTTGACGATCGGTTTTCCGCGTGCCGTCCGACTCGCCGGCGGAATCTGGTAGACCTTGAGCAGGTAGACCTGCCCGCCGCGCGTGAAGATCATCAAGTAGTCGTGCGTGGACGCGACGAAGAGGTGCTCGACCCAGTCCTCCTCCTTCGTGTTCATCCCGGCGATCCCGCGGCCGCCGCGCCGCTGCGCCCGGTACACCTCGGGCTCGATCCGCTTGATGTAGCCCTGGTGCGAGACCGTGATCACCATGTTCTCCTCGGCGATCAGGTCCTCCTCGGTGAAGTCGGCGGCCACGTCGACGATTTCGGTGCGCCGATCGTCTCCGTACTTCTCCGCGACCGCTTCGAGCTCTTCGCCGACGATCCGCATCCGGAGCTCGCGCGACGCGAGGATCTCCTCGAGCCGCCCCACGGTCGCCCGCACCTCGGTCAGCTCCTCCTCGAGCTTCTCGATCTCGAGCCCGGTGAGCTTCGCGAGCCGCATGTTGAGGATCGCCTCGGCCTGCCGGTCGGTGAGCTCGAACCGTTCCTGCAGTTGGGCCGACGCCGTCTCGGTGTCGGGGGCGGCCCGGATGAGCTTGATCACCTCGTCGATGTTGTCGACGGCGACCTTGAGCCCCTCGAGGACGTGCTCGCGCTCCTTCGCCGCCGCGAGCTCGAACTTGCTGCGGCGCTCGACCACCTCGTGACGGTGCTCGAGGAAGTGCCCGAGCATCGTCTTCAGATCCATCACCCGCGGCACACCGCCGACGAGCGCCAGCATGATGACGCCGAACGTCGACTGCATCTGGGTGTGCTTGTACAGCTTGTTCAGCACGATCTGCGGGATCGCGTCGCGCTTGAGCTCGATGACGAGCCGGATCCCGTCGCGCGCCGACTCGTCGCGCAGATCCGAGACGTCCTCGACCTTCTTGTCGCGGACGAGCTGCGCGATCTGCTCGATCATCCGCGTCTTGTTCACCATGAACGGGATCTCGGTGATGACGATCTGCTCGCCGCCGCGCTGCTTCTCCTCGATGTGCGCGCGCGCTCGCATGACGATGCGTCCGCGCCCCTCGGCGTACGCCTCGCGGATCCCGTCCTTCCCGAAGATGAACCCGCCCGTCGGGAAGTCGGGGCCCTGGATGTGCTCCATCAGGTCCTCGACATCGGCGTCGGGGTTCTCGATGAGAAGCCGGCAGGCGGAGACCACCTCGCGGAGGTTGTGGGGCGGGATGTTCGTCGCCATCCCGACCGCGATCCCCGAGGAGCCGTTCACCAGCAGGTTCGGGAGCGTCGAGGGCAGGACCGTGGGCTCTCTCAGCCGGTCGTCGAAGTTGCCCTGCGTGTCGACGGTGTCCTTGTCGATGTCGGTGAGCATCTCGCCGGCGACCGCGGCGAGCCGCGCCTCGGTGTACCGGTAGGCTGCGGCCGAGTCCCCGTCGATCGACCCGAAGTTCCCCTGCCCCTGTACGAGCGGGTAGCGGAGCGAGAAGTCCTGCGCCATCCGCACGAGCGAGTCGTAGACCGCGCTGTCGCCGTGCGGGTGGTATTTGCCGATCACGTCACCGACGACGGTGGCGCTCTTCCGGAACGGCCGCGTCGGCCCCAGCCCCGCCTCGTGCATCGCGTAGAGGATCCGCCGGTGCACGGGTTTCAGCCCATCCCGCACATCGGGCAGCGCGCGCTGCACGATCACGCTCATCGAATAGTCGATGAACGAGTCCCTCATCTCGTCCTCGAGCATCCTCGGCTCGATACGATCGGCGCTCTCGGTGGTCTCCATGGACTCCCGTTCGTCGTGTTCGCCCTACGCGGCCGGCGGACGCGCCGGGGGCGCAGAAGCGTCTGTCATCTAGAGGCGATGCGAGTGCTCTTCTGAAGGCGCTCCGGCCCACCCCGGAGCGGCGTCTCGGCGGCCACCCGTCATCCCGTGTTCGACCCGTGCCTCAACCCCTGCTCAAACCGTGTTCTGCCCGCGATTTCCGTGGGTCGGCGTCCCGTGTGGAGGGACCTGACAATGTACCGGTTTTCGGGGTGATTCGCGACTTCTCGGCGGCACCGTCACGACCGCTGGCCATGGCTCCGGGGCGGTGGAGGGTCCGTTGCCGAGGCGGGTGGATTTGACCGGGGATCTCGGGCCAGCCTCGATCTCCGTCCAGCAGGCGTCCTCGGGCGACTCAGCCCCGCTCCGCCAGGATCTCCTCGAGCCGCTGGCGGGCCGCCGACACCCGCGGCTGAAGGTCGGGGTCGGCCTCCGACCACGCCTCGATGAACATCGCGTAGTAGCGGGCCGCGTTCTCGAGATCGCCGCGGGCGTCGTAGAGCTCGCCGAGGCGCTCGTACCAGATCGGGTACAGCAGCGTCCAGGTGGTTTGCCAGTACGTCGTGGCGAGGAATCGCTCGGCCGTGGCGATCGCCGAGTCCGCCATCCCCGCCCGGTCGTACGCGCGTGCCAGACCGTCGATCGGCCGGTCGAGGATGTGCCCGACGTGCGCGGCGCGCAGGGCCCGGATCGCATCGTCGTACCGGCCCTCGGCCACCGCGATCTCGCTGACCACCAGGTCGCGGTACTGCGCCAGCTCACCGAGGAATCCGTCTACCGTCGCCGCGTCGAATTCGCCGAGCAGGACGCTCGCCCGCTCGGGAGCACCCAGCAACGCGTACAATCGCGCGATGTTGAGGGCATTCGCGGGCTCGTCGTCGACGAACGACACATCCGGCGGGATGCGAGCCACGAGCTCGTCGAGGGCGCGAACCCACTTCTCGGGATCGCCGCGACGCCCGAGCAGGTCCGCATAGGCGGCGCTTCTCGTATTGTTTATCACGGTATTGAGCGACACGCCGGGCGCGTCCGGATCGAGCTGGAGGAACCGGTCGGCGCGGTCGAGCCTTCCGTGGTACAGGTCCATCGACCAGTCGATGAGCGACCACCGATCTGCCGGCGCCCGGGCCGCCGCGCTGTCGGCGGCGTCCCAGTCGCGCAGGACCAGCGGACGCACGCCCCGCAGGTAGTCAGTGAGCGGATGGTCTCCCAGTCGGCGCTCCATCACCGCGAGCGCGCTGTCCCCTGCGGCGTGTCGCTCGAGGCTCCACAGCATCCGAACGACCCCCACGTGCGCTCGCGCGTACAGGGTGTCGGCGCGCAGGGCCTCCTCGAACGCGGAGAGCGCGCTCGCGTAGTCGGCCCGCGAGCGATGGACGAACGCGATGTAAGCCAGCGCCTCGATGTCCCCGAGCACCGCGGCGGCGCGCAACGATTCGAGCGCCCGATCCGCCTCGGCGCGGAAGATCGGTCCGTAGTAGACGCCCTCCACGTACAGCCGGCGGCTCTCGGGCAGCCGATGCCGCAGCTCGAAGGCTCTCGAGATCGCGGCCACCTGCCGGCTCCGATCGCGTCCGAGGTCCCGCAGGGCGTGTGCGAGCGCGACGTAGGCCTCCGCGAACGAGGAGTCGACCACGACCGCCTGCCCCAAAAGTCGAACGGCGCCCTCGAACCGGCGGTGCGCGGACTCCCGCCCGCCCTCGCTATAGAGCTCGAGCGCTTCGAGCGATCGCGTGGTGGCGTCCGGCAGTGCCGGGGAGGCCCTCACGGTCCGCAGCGACTCGCCGATCCGTTCGCGAAAGCGGTCGGCGAGCCGATCTACCGCGTGGAGGATGTCCTCCTCGCCGTCGGCCTGCACCTGCTCCGAGAGCAGGACCTCGCCGTCCCGGTCGACGAGCTGCAGCGTCAGCAGGTACCTGTTCCCGACCGCGCTCACGGCGCCGGTGAGGTACGCCCGGAATCCGTGGCGGCGGATGATCTCCCGGGCGATCTGGCTGGTGATCGCCGTCGTGTCGGCCAGCTCCATGCGGCGCAGGGCGAGCTGAAGCCGCTCGGGTCCGACGAATCCGACCGCTGGCGACTGGTCGAGCTGGTAGCGGAGCCCATCCCGGATGGTGAAGACGAGACGCGGATCGCCCACGGCGTCCTCGAGATCGGCGAAGACGATGAGCTCGCCCTCCTGGATGAGGCCACGCGCGAGCAGCGTCCCCGGCGGCCCGATCCCGAGGCCGCGCATCACCATGAACACGGTCGTGCCCGCGCCCAGGAGGGCGAACGCGGCGACTCCGCCGATCGCGACCCGGCGCCACGTGAGGTGCCGGCGGAGCCCGGTCGCGGCATGGTCCGGGCGACCGCGCAACCCGCGCTGGACGAAGGCCGTCGCCAGGACGATCGGGAGCCCGGCGACGAGAAGGCCGAACGTGATCTCGGCGACCCAGTCTGGCAGGCCGACCGTCCCCAGGAGGACCTCGATGACCTGGAGGACGAACCAGGCGCCGGCGGCGTACGAGCCGAGGATCTGCCAGAGCGACCGCTCGTGGACCTGTCCGAGCAGGCGTTTCAGCGAGGCCACGCGCGCCCTCCCCGGACGTCGCACGGCCGCGCGGCCCGCCACGCGCCTCGACACATCAGAACACCACCTCGAGCGCCGCCGTGACCGTGCGGAAGTTCGGGTACTGGAACGCGTCGGTCCGCGTGATCGCCGTGGACCCGAAGCCTCCGCCCGAGTGGCCGACCTCGGGGTCGTACCCCCGGAATCCGGTAACGGTGAGGAGATTCCGGCCGATGACGCTCACCGTGATGCGGTCGATCCCGCCCCCAAAGACGCCTTCCGTCAGCGACCGCGGGAGGGTGTACCCGAGCGAGACCTCGCGGAGCTTGAGCCAGTCGCCTCGCTCGACGAAGAACGCGCTCGACTGATTCACGTTGTAGAGCGCTCCGTAGTACCCGATGGGCTTCTTCTCGCCCTCCGGCTTCCCGATCTGGCCTATGTCCGCTCCGTTGTTCCCCCGGAGCGCCCATTGCCGGGTCCAGTTGTAGATCTCGAACCCGATCGCCGCGTCGAGCAGCAGCGACAGGTTGAACCCCCCGTAACGGAAACCCGAGCCGAAGCTCGCGTTCCACGCGGGCGTCGTGTTCCCGAGCGGGAGCAGGGGCTGCAGCGGACAGTCATTCGGCGCATCGGCCCCGTTCTCGGCGAGACAGAGCGGCGACTCCTCGAGCACCTCGATCGGCATGCCCCAGTCGAAGGACGCGTTCGCGACCTCTCCGGACGTCCCCCAGAGACCCTGCGCGATGCCCTGGTCGGGGGCGACGCCCCCGGTCCACACCACGAGACCGTCCGAGTTGACCGCGAAGCTCGCCGCGCAGTCGGCGGGCGAGACGCCGATCGAGCCCAGATCGCCACAGCTCTCGGCCCAGCGCTTGCCCCAGAACTCGCCCAGCGCCCGACCCTCGGCCACGTAGAAGACGTCATTATCGGGGCCGCTCTGGTAGGGCGGCACGTTCAGGGCGGCGATCCGTTGCGTCGTCCGGTCCCAGAAGAACCGGAGATCGAGACCCAGGGCGGGCCGGTCGATCGCCGCCCACCGAACGGCTACCTCGTGGGTGCTCGACTCGATCTCGCCGGCGTTCTGCCACTGGCTCGAGAAGCCGACGTAGGAGGGCTGGGGAACCTGCAGGATCTGGTCTTCGGTTCGCGACCACGCGTGCGTGTACTCGACGCCGACGTCGCCGAGCAGGACGAGGTTGACGCCCACCTCCCCCTCGACCGAGAACTCGGGCTTGAGGGCGCGGTTACCGAGGTTCACGGGGAAGATCCCGCCACCGGACACCCCGTACGTCTCGTACTGGGCGAAGAAGTTCGGTCGTCCGCCCGCGGTGCCGTACGAGAACCGGAGCTTGAGCTCGTCGATCGCCTCGACGCCCCACCAGTCTTCCTGAGACGGACGCCAGGCGGCCGACCCCCGGTAGTACGTGTGCCAGCGCTCCTCGGGCCCGAAGAGCGACGACCCGTCTCTCCGGACGAGGGCGTCGACGATGTAGCGACCGCGGTAGTCGAGGCTTCCGATCGCGAAGTAGCCCTCGGCCTTGATCGGGCGGACCTGGTTGGTGGCGTTCGTCTCGCCCTCGATCGCGCCGAAGTTGGGGACCCCCTCGACGGAGAACCGCGAGCCGAACACGCCGCTCGACTCGAACCGCTGGCGCTCGAGCAGATAGCGGGCCTTCGCCCGGAGCGTCAGATCGCCGTCGAGGAGCCCCCGGGTGACCCCGAGGGTCGCCGAGGCGTTCATCGCCTCGTCGACGAAGTCGAGCGTCTCGAGGCTTCCCCCCGTCGGAGACCAGTCCGCCCCCAGCGTCGTCTTCGGATAGTAGTCGAATTCGCCGAAATCGGTGCGGTCGTACGAGGCGACCGCCTCGAGCGACGCCCACCCGGTGGGCGTCCACCGCAGGTCCACCGACCCCATCGTTCGGGTCCGCGTGTCGACGTGCTCGCCGATGGCCACGAGGTACAGAGGGTTGGTCGAGATCTCGGTTGGCACATCGGCCCGGGGCAACCCCGTGTTCGGGTCGAGCTCGGTCAGATCCAGCCCCCTCGACATGAGGGAGAGACTGTAGAAGACCCCGTCCTCGATCCCCGAGTCGTCGAGGCTCGACCGTGAGTAGAAGGCCGAGGCGGCGAGCTCGAGGTCGCCGAGCCGCGAGTCGACGTTGACCCGCGCGTTCTGCCGATCGTATCCATCGTTCTCGGGAAGCTCGGCCGAGGCGAGCGGCTCGAGCCCCCGGGCGACTCGGTCGGCCTGGAAGTCGTCGAGGTTCCGGGCGCATTCGTCGCAGGAGATGATGCCCGATTCCCGGTACGCCTCGAAGGACGCGCGGAACGACGACTCCCCGAATCGGCCCGTGATCGCACCGTATCCGGAGATCACGTCTCCCGGGTCGTAGAAGCGGTCGATCTGGTCGTAGAGGACGGGCCACGGGTTGTCGGCGACGGCCGTGTTCGGGGTACCGCCGTCCTTGAGGACGAGCTGGCCGACGCCCTGCTGTCCGAGATCGCTCAGATCGATCTCGTTGCCCAGCGAATCGATGAACTTCGTCCCATCCTCGTTCATCACGTACGGGTGCGCGTCGGTCAGATCGATCGAGCCGCCGAGCGAGCTCGCGCCGACCTCGCCGCGCGCCAGGAACTGCGACGAGTTGGCGCCGATGCCCCGGGCGCGCCGGGTGGTGATCTGGATCACGCCGTTCTGCGCGCGGGATCCGTACATCGACGATGCGGCCGCGCCCTTCACGATCTCGACCTGGTCGATGTCGAGCGCGCCGATGTCCGCCAGCGTCGCGTTCTCGGACTGGATCACGCCATCGATGACGATGAGCGGCGCCTGCGAGCGGCCGCTCGCATCGATCGACGTCGGGCCACGGAGGGTGATGTCGGACGCGACGCCCGGCTGACCCGAGCCGCTCATCGACCTCACTCCGGGAGCCTTCGAGGCGATCAGCGAGGAGACATCGGCTGCGGGGACCGGCATGTCGTCGGCATCGAGTCGCTCGACCGAGAACGGCAGCTTCACGCGCGGGGTCTCGCCCGCCAGCCCGGTGACGACGATCTCCTGGAGCTCCAGCGCCGTCGGAGAGACCTGAAAATCGATCCGGACGACCTCCCCCGCCACGACCTCGATGCTCTCGGAAGCCTCGCGGTACCCGATGAGCCGCACGGTCACGGTGGCCTCGCCGGCGGGGATCGATTCCAGTCGGTACCCGCCCTCCTGGCCGGTCAGCGTGCCGATGATCGTCCCCGAGACGAAGACCTGCGCGCCGGCGACGGGGCGCAGGCTCTCCGCGTCGGTGACCGTGCCCGTGATGGCTCCCTGCTGCGCGAACACGGACGAGGCGCCGACGACCGAGAGCAGGCAGCCGATCGCGGAGACGACCGTCGGCGCGGACACACGCCCCGTCCGTCTCACCGCCGGATGCAGCGGGGAGTCGTTGGCCCCGCGCGCGGGTGCGGCCATGGCGGCTCCTCCGGCACGGGCGATCGACCCGCGCCGTCACGACCGCGCCCCGCGTCCACTCCCTCGAGTGGCTCTGCTGCCCACGGAGACGGTCCGGGATTCGGAGGACCCTACCAGGAGGGCGTTTTCCGGACCTTTACTCGGGATTAACTCGGCCTTAGCCCGACGAATCGTCCGCGGTTCCGGCCGGTCTAAGCGAACTCAGCGGGCTGGGGGAGCGTGGGCAACCCGTTCGGGATCGGGTGGCATCCGCGCGCGCATCGCCTCCACGTCGGCCCGAATCCGCGCCACGATTCCCCTGAAGCGCTCGTCGTCGCGGAGCGGATCGAGCATCGGCTCGAGCTCGAGCATCCAGCCCCAGCGAAAACCGAGATCGTACGCCGTCTGGAGCCAGCGCATCGCGGCTTCCGGATCACCCCGGGCCGCATGGATCAACGCGATCTCGTACGGCCAGCGCGGGGTGTCGGTCCCGGCCGCCACCATCGAGTCGAGAAATGCGAGGCTATGGTCGAACAGGACGGGCGAACGGTCGGGGTGGCCCGTCCTGAGCTCCGCGAACCCCAGCAGCGTGGTGGCCAGCAGGCCGTCGATTTCCCTGGCCGGGTTCTCTCCCGCGATCGACACCGCCCGGCCGGCCGCCTCCCCGGCGGCCTCGAAGTCGCGCAGGTAGTGGTGGATCATGGCCGCCGCCGCCAGCCCGTGCGGATCATCCGGGTACCGGGTCTCCAGCTTCCGCGCATAGAACGCCGCCGAATCTCGCCGGCCCGCGCGGAGGTGGAGAACGGCCAGGCCGGGCAGCGGGTAGGCGTTATCGGGACTCATGGCGAGCACCCCGCGATACCAGGGCTCCGCCCGCTCGAGGTCTCCGAGATCCGCGTAGGTCCGGCCCACCCAGGTGCGATATCCCGGCGCGAAAGGTGAGAATCTGACCGAAGCTCGATGCCACCGGAGGGCCTCGAGGAATTCACCACGTGCGTGGTGCGTCAGCCCGAGCTTTCGCGCCGCCCAGCCGTCGCTCGGGTCGATGTCGAGGGCCCGGTTGGCCAGCTCGGCCTGCCGGGCCAGAAAGCCCTGGTGACCGTACACCGATGCCATGGCGCTGTACGCGCGCCCGTACCCGGGTTTCGCCTCGAGCGCTCGCTCGGCAAACAGCAGGGCGCTGTCCCAGACTGCCGTCGATTCACCCAGGTACGGGACGCGCCAGCTATAGAGGCTCGCCAGCATCTCCCACGCCTCGGCGAGCTGCGGATCGAGATCGAGCGCCAGATGCAGAAGGCGGGCCACTTCGTGGTTCTCGGCCCTCGTGCCCGCGTGGATGAGGCGGGCCTGATGCAGATACTGGTAGGCAGTCAGGCTCTGCGTGGGCGACGACGCTACCCTCCGACGCTCGTCGTCCGTCAACGTCGCCTCCACGGAAGCGACGATTCCCTCCACGACCCGGCGTCGGATCTCGAAGAGATTCTCCATCGTCAGATCGCGGGTGAAGCTGTCGGCCCACAGGACCTCGCCGCTTCGCGGGTCCGTCAACTGGACGCCGACGCGGACCCGTTCTCCGAGCCGTTGCACGCCTCCTTCGACGACGACGTCTACTCCCAGTTCTTCCGCCACCTGCGAAAGGGGCTTCACGCGATCCCGATACGGCAGGACGGAGGTGGGAGAGATGACCCTGAGTGACGCGACGCCCGTGAGTGCCACGATCAGGTCGCTATGGACGGCGTCCGTGAACACGGGCTCGTCCGTCGTCTCGGCCAGGTCCTCGAACGGAAGGACAGCGATCCAGACCTCATCGCCGGGGCTCCTTCCGGTCGACCACGATGAAGTCTCCCCGCTCACGAGCATCGCACCGATCAACCCCGCCCCCACGAGAGCCGCCAGGCCGAGAATCGCGGCGACCGCCTTCCGAGCGGAGCCCCGGCGTTCGGCAGCCGCCACATGAGAGACGGGTGGCCGAACGTCGGCCTCG
>JAWWCR010000161.1:0-10676 GCA_033720355.1 Gemmatimonadota bacterium | reverse complement strand
GGATTCGAACCCACGAGGCAGGGTTACTGCCCACACGCTCTCCAGGCGTGCGCCTTAGTCCGCTCGGCCACCCGTCCAAATGTTCCCCCGGACGGGCCGGGGGTCGTCCCGCGATCAGGGCAAGTGCCCGATCGGCTGCTACTCCATACGGAGGGGGTGGGATTGCCTACGATCGCTTCGCGCTCCGGCGATCCCACCCTTCAACATCCTGACCAACCGTCTCACGTACGGAGGGGGTGGGATTCGAACCCACGCGACTCTTTCGAGTCAACGCCTTAGCAGGGCGCCGCCTTAAGCCACTCGGCCACCCCTCCAGGGCCGTTTCTCTCGATCGGCGTCTGTCGATTTGTTGATCTCGGCTGAGACTGCCGAAGTTGGCCCGCCAGGGTTCGAACCTGGAATCTTCTGGTCCAGAGCCAGACGTGTTGCCAATTCCACCACGGGCCAATGGTCGCCCGCCCCCGCAGGGGGGCGAAACGGGCCGTCGAGTATACCTAATCCACCGGGGGCGTTCAAGTTCCGCGCCGCCGGGTCGAGACGGGGTCCGCGGCGTCCGGGCGCGACGGCCGAACTCCCGCGAGACCACGATCCGAGCGGGCTCTGGCCACGCACGGTCCGGGCGCGCCGAGGTACCGCCTGATCGCCAGCATCTGGGTTTCCGGGAGGAGACGAATCGGTGCCGTCGGGGCGCGAACGGGCGGGATCGACGATCGCGAAGGCTCGTCGAACAGGACGAGGCGCGACACCGACGCCGCGCGCACGATCCCGGCGGAGTCGTCGGGGTCGAAGGCGGCGAAGCTGATCCCGCGTCCGAATTCGCGCGACGCGAGGTCGCGGGCGTACCGGCGCACGCTCTGACTTGCCGAGACCAGTGTGACGAGCCCACCGCGGGCCGTCCGACGAATCAGACCGCGTTCACGGGTCCCGCCGGCGATGTGGAGCGGCACGATGTCGATCGCCGCGGGGAAAAGTCGACGCGCGCGATCCTCGAGATCGGCCCGGACGAGAAGGGTGCAGGCGTGCGGCCCCGGCGGCCGGCCAATAGACGCCACGGGCACCCCGAGACGCCGGGCGAGCTCGGTCTCGAGGACGAGACGGAGACCGGGGCGAGGCTCGAACAGGAGCGCGCGCGAGGGTCGTCCGTCGTCGTTCTCGGCGGCCCGACTGGTCGCCGTCGCGAGAGCCGCGATCGCGGCATCGCGCTCCACTCCGTGACGGAACGCCCGTTCGAGCACGAGCCCGACGCCGCACCGCGCCAGCTCGTCGACCGGGTCCGGAATCGACGAGGGGTGCACGAGCGGCCGCGGTCGCGGCGTGGCTCGTGCCCGACTCCCCACCCCGCCGACGAGGCAGCCCCGCCGCCGTAGCCGGGCGTAGGCCGCCCCGACGGTACTCCTGTGGACACCCAACCGGGTGGCCATGTCTCGCGTCGATGGCAGCGGAGAGCCGGGGCCGATATGCCCATCCCGGATCGCCGCCTCGAGCCCCGCCGCGAGCTGCCGGCGCAGCGGAACGTGGTGATCGCGCGCGAGTCCGGAATCGCCCGCGCCCCCCCGGTCGCCGTTTCGTCTGGTCATCGGCGCACCCCCGCTATTATCTATGTCGCCGTCTCCGGGCCCGGCCTCCCGAGCCGCCCGCCCGAGCCAATGTCGATGGCGCCGTCAACGGAGAAGCAACCAATAGATGCGAATCCTCGTGCTGGGTGCGGGGCTGCAGGGCTCGTCGTGCGCGTACGACCTCCTGCGGCAGGCCGATGTGGAGGGAGTGACGGTCGCCGACCGCGACCCGGACGCGCTCGCGGGGTTCGTCGCCACCAGCGGCAGGCTGAAGAAGACGCGCGCCGACTTCTCGGACGGCGCCGCCATGCGCGAGCTCATGGGGCCGCACGACATCGTTCTGTCGGCGGCCCCGTATTACTTCAACCTCGAGATGGCCCGCGCCGCGATCGACGCGGGGTGCCATTTCAGCGACCTGGGCGGCAACACCCGGATCGTCCGACAGCAACTCGGACTCGCGGATGACGCTCGAGCGGTCGGGGTCACGCTCCTCCCCGACGTCGGGCTCGCGCCCGGGATGATCAACGTGATCGCCGCCGAGGGGGTCCGCCGGTTCGAGCGGCCACGGCGCGTCCGCATGTACGTGGGCGGTCTCCCGCAGAATCCACGTCCGCCGCTCGACTACCAGATCGCCTATTCGCTCGAGGGGATGCTCGATTACTACGACACGATGTCGTGGATGCTGCGCGATGGACGTCCGCAGGAGGTCGAGGCGCTCACGGAGATCGAGACGCTCGACTTCGGCGAGCTCGGCACGCTCGAGGCGTTCCACACGGCGGGCGGCGCTTCGCTCCAGCCGTGGGACTACCAGGACGAGCTGGACGAGCTCTACTACAAGACGCTGCGGTACCCGGGCCACGCACGGTTCATGCACGCCTTCAAGGCGCTGGGACTGATCGATCTCGAGCCGGTCGAGGTGAAGGGGTCGAGGATCGTACCGCGCGACGTGTTCATCGCGTGCGTCGAGCCGCACCTCGATCTGGGCGAGCCCGATCTGGTCGCGCTGCGCGTCGTCGCGGAAGGCGAGAACGACGGCGAGACGTCGGCGGTCACCTTCGATGTGATCGACCGCATGGACGAGGCGACGGGGATCACGGCGATGGAGCGCACGACCGGGTTTACGCTCGCGATCACGGGGCTCTTCATGGGCCGCGGAGTCATCTCCGAGCGCGGCGCCGAACCCGCGTATCGGCTGATCCCGTACGCGGCGTATGTTGAGGAGCTGGCGGCGCGCGGCATCGAGGTGCGTGTGAGCTGACCGGTTTGTCCCGCGGGGGACGGCCGGCGGCGCCGACGGACGGCGCGACAGGGTGAACGGGGGGGCGGAATGAAGACGGGCGGAGCGATCCTGCGTGCTGCCGGGTGGCTGTTCCTCATCGTCCCGTTCATCCCCCTCCGCGCGATCTTCGACGATCCGCCGGGCACCACCTGGCTCGTCGGCCCCGGCGAGTGGCTGCTCGGCCTCGCCGTGTTCGTCGGCTTCGGCGGGATCGCCGCGCTGCTCGTCCCGGGCCTCGTCGAGCGCGCGGCGACGGGCATCACATCGTCGCTCGCGGAGCCGGGGAAGCACGCCTACCGCGCGGGGGGCCTCGTGCTCCTCGCCGGGATCCTGTTCCTCGTCTCGACCTTCGCGTTCTCGCGCAGCCCGCTCCTCATCGACTCGATCATCCAGCTCTTCCAGGGGAAGATGTTCGCGGCCGGGATGGTCTCCGCACCGGCGCCGGCGTACGAAGGCTTCTTCACGATACAGCACATGCTCGTCGACGGCGGCCGCTGGTATTCGCAGTACCCGCCGGGGCACCCCGGCGCCATGGCGCTCGGCGTCCTCATAGGGGCGCCCTGGCTGATCCCGATCGCGTTCACGCTGATCTCCGCATGGCTCATCACCGACACGACGGGCCGTCTGTTCGGCGATGACGTATCGCGCGTGACGGTCGCGATCCTCGTCCTGTCACCGTTCTTCTGGTTCATGGGGGCGAGTCACATGAACCACGTGTCGGCGCTGCTGTTCGTCGCGCTCTTCCTCTGGTGCGTCGTCAGGTGGGAGGAGTCCGGAGAAGGCCGCGACGGGCCGCGCCCGTCATGGGTCCTCGCGGCCGGGCTCGCCCTCGGCGTCGCGTTTCTGTCACGCCCGCTGACGGCGGTCGCGATCGGTACGGCGCTCCTCATCCCGGCGATCCGGATCGCGGGGCGGCGATGGCTGACGCACGGCCTGATCGCAGCGGGCGGGTTCGCGGCCACGGCGTTCCCGTATTTCATCTTCAACGCGCTCACCACGGGCAGCTGGCGCACGCCGGGGTACCTGAAGCTCTGGGGCGCCTCACACGGGCTCGGCTTCCACACGTCGCCCTGGGGAGACGCGCATACGCCGCTCACGGGGCTCCGCAACGAGCTGATCGACCTCGGGCTCCTTCACAGCTTCCTCTTCGAGTGGGCGATCCCGGCGCTCATCCCGCTCGGCGCCTTCCTCGCGCTCGGGTGGGCGACCCGCAAGTGGGAGGGCCGCCTGCTCGCGGGGTTCCTCGCCATCCCGGCGGCGTACTTCTTCTACTGGCATCGCGACGCGTTCCTCGGCCCGCGGTATCTGTACGAGGGACTCCCCTTCCTCGTCCCATTGCTCGCCGTGGCGATCGTCGAGCTGCGACGCAGGCTGGCGGGACGGGCATTGCCCCCGGGGATCGATCTCTCCACGGCCATGGTGGCGATCATCGGGCTGTCGTTCGTCTACTCGCTCGCCTACTCGATCCCACAGCGGTTCCGCGTCTACGCGACCGGCCTGGAGAGCCTCAAGCGCGACCTCGTCGCCGAAGCCGAATCCGCCGGAATCGACGGCGGGCTGGTGTTCGTCGCCGTGAGCTGGGGCAATCGCCTCATCGCGCGCGCCCGGGGAGTCGGGGCGAGCGCGTCGGTGGCCGAGATCGTCTACCGGAACTCGGACCACTGCGAGCTCGAGCTCGTCGTGGGGCGCGCGGAGGCCGAGGGCTGGGACGGCGAACGGCTCGACCGCGAGATGCTCGCGGTCGTTCGGCCCGAGGACGAGATCGCGGTCGTGCGGCTGAACGAGGACCCGACGCTGCGTCTGGTCCCGAACCGACCGCTCGCCGAGCCCTGCGCACGCGAGGTGCTCTACGATCGAGAGGGCTACACGAACTACTCGCCACACCTCGCAGCAAACGCGCCGCGCCTGGACGGCCGCTTCGTATTCGCGCGCGACCTCCGCGATCAGAACGCGCGGCTGCGGGCGGAGTACCCCGAGATGCCCGCCTTCCTCTACCGCGACGGGATCTTCATCCCCCTCCGGTAGCGTACCCGGAGGCTGGACGCTCAGGAGGCGCCGCGCATTCCCAGCCCGGCGCGTACGGTCTCGTAGTCCATCCGGAGCCGCACGTACTCCTCGTCGAACGGACCCGGCGACGCAGCTTCCATCTTCCTGAGCGGTTCGTACCTGCTGCTCACGACCCCGCCCAGGCGAGCAGGTCGTCGAGCGGGCGGGTGTTGAGGACATCGTCCGGCGTCAGCCAGGCGCGCCGGCCCTGCTCGACCCCGTAGTGGATCTGGTCGAGCTCTTCGATCCGGTGCGCATCGGTCGAGATCACGACCGGCACCCCGAGCTCGCGCGCCCGCCACGCGTGCGTGTCGCGGAGGTCGAGCCGGTTCGGGTGCGAGTTGATCTCCACCGCGACGCCGTGCTCGGCACACGCCTGGAGGATCTCGTCGATCTCGATCTCGATGGGGCCGCGGCGGTTGATGATGCGTCCGGTCGGGTGACCGAACACGTTGACGGACGGGTGCGCCAGCGCCCTGAGGACCCGATCGGTCTGTTCCACGGCGGGCAGCCCGAAGAACGAGTGCACCGAGACCGTCACCCAGTCGAGCTCCTCGAGCAGCTCGTCCTCGAGGTCGAGCGAGCCGTCCTTGAGGATGTCGACCTCCATCGACCGCAGCATCCGGATCTCCGGGTGTCGCCCGGCGATCCCCTTCATCTCGGCCCACTGCTGGCGGAGACGGGTGGCATCGAGCCCCTCGACCATGGCCAGCGCCTTCGAATGATCCGACATGCAGAAGTACTCGTACCCGCGCGCTACACACGCCTCGAGCATCTCTTCGATGGTGTTTCGACCATCCGACCATGTCGAATGCATGTGGAGGTCGCCCTTCAGATCCCCCACCTCGATGAGGGTCGGCAGCCCATCCCCGAGCGCGGCCGCGATCTCGCCGCGGTCCTCGCGAACCTCCGGGGCCATCCACGGCAGCCCGAGCGAGTCGTATACGTCCTCCTCGGTCGCGCCGGCGACCTGAGCGCCGGACGACGCCGATCCACGCTCGCCGACCCCCTCGTCGCGCTCCGCCTCCGGGATCTCGAACACGCCGTACTCGGACACGCGCAGATCCCGCTCGAGCGCTCGCTGCCGGAGCTTGATGTTGTGCTCCTTCGACCCCGTAAAATAGACGAGGGCGGCGCCCCAGCTCTCGTCGGGTACGACGCGCAGGTCGACCTGGAGGCCGCTTCGGAGAAGGACGGACGTCTTGGTGCCGCCCGCACCGATGACGCGCTCGACGCCCTCGTAGGAGGTGAGCCCCTCCGACACCGCGACCGCATCGTCGGCGAGCACGAGGAGGTCGATGTCGCCCACAGTCTCCCGACGGCGCCGGTAGCTACCGGCAACCTCGAGGCGACGGACCCCCTCGATCCCGCGGATGTGCTCGAGGAGGGGGGGAAGGAGCTCATCGACGTCGCCGAGACGGAATCGGCTGGTTCGCGTGGCGAGACGCTCGATTTCCTCGAGAATCCGCACCTCGGTCTTCTCCCCGAAGCCCTCGAGCTCCGCCACGCTGCCGGCGGCGGCGGCCTCGCGAAGGTCGTCGACCGACTCGACGCCCAGCTCCTCCCAGAGCTTCCGTACCTTCTTCGGCCCGATGCCGGGGATCCGCGTGATCTCGATCAACGATGCGACGACGTCGCGGTCGACGAGCGCGGGGTACTCCTCGATCAGCTCGTCGATCAGCGACAGCTCGCCGGTCTCCACGAGCTCCCTGATGTTCTCCGCCATCCCCTTCCCGATCGATGGCAGCTCGGTGAGGTCCGTGCCATCCGCGACGAGCTTACGCATGGGGACCGCATGCTCGCCGATGGTCCGGATCGCGTTCCGATAGGCCCTGACGCGGAACGGGTTCGCGTCGAGAATCTCGAGCAGGTTGGCGACTTCGCGGAGCCTTCCGGCGATCTCGATGTTCTCCACTACCGGACCTCCACACCACCGACGAAATCGTCGCCGAGCCGCTCGCGGATCATCCGAGCTCCCGTGCCCTGGTCCGCATCAGGGCGTACCCGCGGCCCTCCGGCATGACCTCACGGCGCGACGCCGTGCTCCGACAGCAATGCCGTCAGACCGTCTTCGTCGATCACTTCGATCCCCAGCGACTCCGCCCGGTCGAGCTTCGACCCGGGGTTCTCGCCGGCGACGACGAAGCTCGTGTTCTTGCTCACCGACGACGTGACCTTCGCCCCGAGCGATTCGAGGATGGCCTTCGCGTCGCTTCGGCTCATCGAGGACAGACCGCCCGTCAGAACGACCCGCAGGCCCGCGAGCGCGTCGCCGGCCCGCTCGGGGGGCTCGGGCTCGACGAACGTCCTGAGCCGATCGACCAGCTCTCCGACCCGAGGACGCGCGAGAAACGACACGATCGTATCGGCCATGATCGGTCCGATCCCGTCGACCTCCATGAGCCCTTCGACATCCGCCTCCCGAAAGTCCTCGAACGAGGGGAAATGCATCGCGAGCTCACGCGACACGGTGACGCCCACCTCGGGAATCCCGAGACCGTAGATGAACCTGGCGAGCTCGGTCAGCCGCGTAGCCTGAATCGCGGCGACCAGGTTCTCGGCCGACTTCTGCGCGAACCCCTCGAGAGGCAGCAGGTCTTCGACAGTGAGCTCGTACAGATCCGGCAGATGATGCACGATCTGCTCGCCGACCAGCAGACGAGCCGTCTCCTCTCCGAGGCCCTCGATGTCGAGAGCGTGGCGCGATGCGTAATGGACGATCCGGCCCGCGAGCTGCGCGACGCAGTCGAAGAGGTTGGGGCAGAAGGTGTACGGCCCCTTCTCCTCGAGCGGCGTCCCGCACGAGGGGCATTCGGTCGGCATGACCCATGGGGCGGACCGCTCGCGACCGGGCTCGTCGATCCGCTCGAGCACCTGGGGGATGACGTCGCCGGCGCGCTGCACACGGACGCGGTCGCCCTCGCGGATGTCCTTGCGAGCGACTTCCTCGCGGTTGTGCAGGTTGGCCCGGCTGACGGTGACGCCGCCCAGCTCGACGGGGCGCATGAAGGCGATCGGGGTCACGACGCCGGTGCGGCCGACGCTCGGGACGATCGAGAGGACGCGCGTGACCTCCTTGCGGGGCGGAAACTTGAAGGCGAACGCCCAGCGAGGATGGTGCGACGTCTCGCCGAGCTCGTCCCGCTGGGCGAAGTCGTCGAGCTTCACCACGACCCCATCGATCTCGTAGTCGAGATCGTCCCGGTTCTCCTCGAGCTCGCGGTGGAACTCCAGGATCTCATCGACACCGGCGGCGGGGCGACTCCACTCGTTCACCGGGAGGCCCCAGTCGCGCAATGTCTCGAGCGCCGCCTCCTGCGTCGGAGGCTCGTCGCCGTCGATCGCCAGGATGTCGTAGACGAAGATGTCGAGCGGCCGGCCCGCCGTGACGCTCGAATCGAGCTGGCGGAGCGAGCCGGCTGCTGCGTTCCGTGGATTCGCGAAGGGGTTGCCCCCGTCGGCGAGGATACGCGCGTTCAGCTCTTCGAACGCGCCGATCCTCATGATCACCTCGGCGCGGAAGGCCACCATGTCGGGGACCGGTCGGTCATCCCGGCGGAGCGCGAGTGGCACCGAGGCGATCGTCCGCACGTTGACTGTGATGTCCTCGCCCCGTCGTCCATCTCCGCGGGTCGCCGCGCGAGTGAGACGCCCTCGCTCGTAGACGAGCTCGACGGACGCCCCATCGAGCTTCGGCTCGACGACGTAGGTGACGGCATCGACCGCCTTCCGCATCCGCTCGTCGAACCGCTCCAGCGCGGCGACGTCCGCCGCCGAGTCGAGACTGAGCATCGGTGCCGTATGCTCGACCGACTCGAAGGCCTCGGAGGGCTCGGCGCCGACCCGCTGCGTCGGGGAATCCGTGACGACGAGGTCGGGATGCGCGTCTTCGAGGGCCTGGAGCTCGCGAAACAGACGGTCGTACTCCTCGTCCGAGATCGAGGGCTCGTTGCGAACGTAGTAAAGGTAGGAGTGGCGCCGGAGTCGCTCGCGAAGGTCCTGGACCCGGGCGCCGACCTCGGCTGGGGTCGACGTGTGGTTCATGGCGGGCAAGATAGGCGGCCTCGCGGCCTCGTTGAAGGGCGCGACCGGCTGAACGGAATGACCGACCGTGGTGTAGGAGGAGACGATCGGAAGCAGCCACGAAGCGTCGGCGGGTTCGGGCCCCGAACCGGACCCCAACTTTCGAAACCGCCGGATGTTCCCGAAGTTAGTCAGTTACGATGCGGTTCCGATGGAGCGTACCTCGATGGGAGAGCGCGGCCCCGTGAAATACATGTCTCGCCGTACCCTGGGCTCGAGGGCGATGTCTTCGCCCTGGACGTCTCGCGGAAGTCACATGACGATCACGCTCGACGAGCCTGCTCCAGCCCGCGCATCCGCGCCGGCTTCGGCACCCGCCCCGGCTTCGGCACCCGCGCCCGGCCCGGCGTTCGACCCCATCTACGAGAAGATCAAGGGCAGCGTCCCCCGTTTCGAGTGGGAGATGCACGCCCCGATCGTCGCCGAGATCAACCGGCTGAAGAAGGTGCGGAACGCCGTGATCCTCGGTCACAACTACATGGTGCCCGAGATCTTCCACGGTGTTTCCGACTACACCGGCGACTCACTCGGCCTCTCGATCGAGGCGCGGGACACCGACGCCGACGTGATCGTATTCTGCGGGGTCCACTTCATGGCCGAGACCGCCAAGATCCTCAGCCCCGACAAGACCGTCATCATCCCGGATCCCGAAGCCGGATGCTCGCTCTCCGACAGCATCAGCGTCGAGGACGTCCGGCTCCTCAAGGAGCGCTACCCCGGTGTTCCGATCGTCACGTATATGAACACGCCGGCCGCGATCAAGGCCGAGTCGGACGTGTGCTGCACCTCGGCGAACGCGACAAGAGTCGTCGAGTCGCTCGGCACGGACCGAGTCATCTTCCTGCCCGACGAGTACCTGGCTCGAAACGTAGCGAAGCAGACCGACGTCGAGGTCATCGCGTGGCACGGCAAGTGTATGGTCCACGAGCAGTTCACCGTGGACGAGATCCGCTCCTACCGAGCCCAGTACCCGGGAATCGAAGTGATCGCTCACCCCGAATGCTCGCCCGAGGTGTGCGACGAGGCCGACTTCGTCGGGTCCACCACCGGGATGATCTCATATCTCGACCGGGCCGGCTCGGACCACGTGATCATGGTTACCGAGTGCTCCATGTCGGACAACGTCCAGGAGGCACACCCCGACCTCGACTTCGTCAAACCCTGCACGATCTGTCCGCACATGAAGAGGATCTCGCTGGACAAGACCCTGTCGGCCCTCCAGAACCTCGAGCACGAGGTCACCGTCCCCGAAGACGTCCGTGTACGGGCGCTCAGGGCCGTCGACCGGATGATCGAGATCGGGCGCGACCCCGAGGACTGACGAAGGCGCCCGGCCCTATCCGGGGCTCCTCGCCCCGCCGTCGCACGCGCGGTCGACGCACGAAGGCGCCCCGGTGAGAGATCGTCGTGGATCGCCCCGGCACTCCCCGCGGCATTACGGCCGGCGCCTCCGCCGGCGCTCACGGCTTCGCCTCGAGCCGTGCTCAACGGCTTCGACTCGGGCCGTGCTCAACGGCTTCGACTCCGGCGGCGCCCACGGCGCTCACGGCGGTTCCCGCGATCGCCGCTGCTCCCGCCGCCGGTGCTCCTCCCGCCGCCGGAGCTTCCGCCGATTGGCCTCGAGCTGCCTCCGCAGCTGCCTCCGCAACGACTGGTGCGGACTCAGCAGCGACAGCACCCCGCGCCGTGTCGGCGGCGTCGGCGGCAGCCCG
>JAWWCR010000160.1:0-10876 GCA_033720355.1 Gemmatimonadota bacterium | reverse complement strand
GCGCCGGGGCGCGTGGTGCTGATCGACGGCTCCGCCAGCATGGCGCTCCCCGTGCGCCCCGGTGATCCCGCCGCGCCGACCCGGCTCGACTCGGCCATGACCGTCCTCGCCGGTCTGGCTCCCGAGCGGGTGTACCGGTTCGGCGACGAGGCGGTCGGCATCCCCCCCGATGATCTCTCGGCGATGGAGGCCACCGAACCCCGGTCGCGGATCGCCCCGGCGCTCGAGGCTGCGCGGCTCGGCGGCGCCGACAGCGTGTGGGTCGTGACGGATGGCGACCTGGGCGATCGCGTCGAGGGGCTGGATCTCGCCGCCGGGCTCGGTCTGGGGGTGCGGGAGGTGCGCGTCGCGGAGGACGTGCCGCGTGCGGGGCTGGCCGCCGTCCGGGCCCCGCGGAGGGCTCGGGCCGGCGACACCGTGCGGATCGCGGCGGAGATTCGGGCCACCGGCGGGGAGGCGACCGACAGCCTGACGGTCGAGGTCCGCCTCGACGGGACGGTGCTCGCGCTCGCGCGTGTGGAGCGTCCGACGGCCGGCCGCGCCGTCGTGGCCGATCTGCCGTTCGTCCCCCTCGACCCCGGGGAGGAATCGGCATGGCGCCGCTACGAGGTCGCCCTGGAGGATGGGGCCGATCCGTTCGGGGCGTCCGATCGGCTGCCGGCGTGGATCGAGATCTCCGAGGCGTCGAACGGGGCCGTACTGGTGTCGACCGTGCCCGATTGGGAGGCGCGCTACCTCCTGCCCGCGCTCGACCGACTCGTCCTCGGGGGGGCGCGCGGCTTTCTGCGGCTGGCCGACGGCCGATACATGGAGATGGCGGCGAACCCTCGGCCGGTCGAGGAGGACGCGGTGCGGCGTTCCCTGACCGGGGCGCGCTTGCTGGTCGTCCAGGCGTCGCCGGCGGACATGCCCGACTGGCTGGGCGACGCCCTCGCGCGCCACCCACGCGCGCTCGTGCTCTCGCGGGGTCCGGGTCTGGTGCCCGGCGCCGGTGTCCGGCTCTCGGGCCCCGTGCCCGGCGAGTGGTACGCGATGGGGCCGGTGCCGGCGAGCCCTGCGGCCGCCCTGCTCGCCGACGTGGACTTCGACCCGCTACCGCCGATGACGGAGCTCTACGCCGTGGATCGCGGCGGGGCGTGGTCCGTCCTCTCGGCGAATCGGGACCGCCGCGGCGAGTCACGCCCGCTGCTCATCGCGGGCGAGAGGGGCGAAACGAGGTGGGCCGTATCGCCGGGAGCGGACTGGTGGCGCTGGGCGTCCCGGGGAGGCCCGCCGCGACGCGTCTACGACGGGGTCATGTCGGGCGTCGTGGGATGGCTCGTCGAGGATGCGAGGTCTGAGCTGGTGGCGCTGCGCGACGTGCCCGCGGCAGAGCAGCCGCTCGAGTGGCGCGTCCGCCCGGGGGTGACCGATCTGGCCCTTCGCGTGCTCGATGAAGAGGGGGGAGAGGTCTTCTCCTCCACGTGGGAGGCCCCGCCGGAGCGGCTCGGGACGGATGGACTCCCCCCCGGCCGATACGAGGTCCATATCGAGGCGGAGGGGCCCGAAGGGCCGGTCGCGTCGGTCCGTCCGCTCGAGATCTCCCCGGACGGGTCGGAGATGCTGCCCCGGCTCTCCGCGCCGCCCGCGTTCCTCGAGCCGGCCGGCTCGCGGGGACCGGCGATCGAGGGGAGAGCCCCGCGCCCGGTGTGGCCGTTCGTGCTCGCCGTCCTCGTGTTGTGCGCGGAGTGGGCGTGGCGTCACAGGATCGGTCTCCGGTGAGCGCGGACTCGGGGTTCCGTTCCGAGCGCAAGCGTTCGCTGTGGCGTCGGATCGTCGACTTCGCCCTGACCGATGTGAACACGATCGTCGAGGGCGGGATCGACGACGAAGCCATCGAGCGGTTCGAGCGGGTGCTGCTCGAGGCCGACTTCGGCGTCGAGACGACGATGGAGCTCGTCGCGGGTCTCGAGCGCGCCAGCGAGCGCGGGAAGATCCGCTCGATGTCCGAGCTCCGGGACCACCTGTCCGGCGAGATCGCCGCGATCCTCGAGGGATCGGGGAGACCGGACGGGTCGGGAGCTGCCGGCGAGGAGTCGAGCGGGACGACGCTCGCGCGGGGCGAGGATCTGGGGATCGTCCTCGTGCTCGGCGTCAACGGCGTGGGGAAGACGACGTCGGTGGCCAAGCTCGCTCACCGGCTTCAGACGGCCGGAGACACGGTGCTGCTCGCGGCCGCCGACACCTTCCGCGCCGGGGCTCAGGAGCAGCTGCGCGCATGGGCCGACCGGATCGGCGTCGGGTTCGTCGGCGGTCGTCGGGGGGGCGACCCCGCGGCCGTCACCTTCGACGCCGTCGAGGCCGCCCTGTCGCGCCGGGCGGACTGGGTGCTGATCGATACGGCCGGGCGTCTGCACACCCAGTCCGACCTGATGGCCGAGCTCGAGAAGATCGACCGGGTGATCTCGCGTAACGTCCCCGGTGCCCCGCACGAGCGGCTGCTGGTCGTCGACGCGACCTCCGGGCAGAACGTCCTGGCGCAGGCCCGGCAGTTCGGCGCGGTTCTCGAGCTGTCGGGGCTCGTTCTCGCGAAGTTCGACAGCACGGGCCGCGGCGGCACCGCCGTGGCCGTGGCGCGCGAGCTGTCGGTCCCGGTGCGGTTTCTCGGCACCGGCGAGGCGCTCGATGACCTCGAGCCCTTTACGGCCGCCGGATACGTCGAGAAGCTGCTTGGGGCGCCGGGAGACGTCTGACCCCGCGACGCCGCGCACCCCGACGGCGAATCCGACATTTCACTGGGGACCAGGTGGCCCGAACATCTCTGCTCTATGGCCCGGTTCAGTACCTGAAGGGGGTAGGCCCCCGCCGGGCGGAACGGTTCGTCCGGATGGGCGTCGACACCGGGCGCGACCTCCTGTACCACATCCCCCACCGCTACGAGGATGCAACGACCGTGGACTCGATCGCCTCGCTGAGCCCGGGCGATGACGCCACCGTGATCGGGACCGTCGTGTCGAAGGGCGTGCTGCCCACGCGCCGCCGGCTGCGCGTCTTCCGTGCGGTGCTCAAGGACGAGACCGGTCTCATCGAATGCGCGTGGCCTGGGCAGCCGTGGCTCGACCGGACGATCGCGCGTGGCGACCGGCTCCTCGTCTCGGGGCCCGTGCGCTTCTTCCACGGTCGCCAGATCCAGCCCAGGGAGCACACGGTGCTGTCGCGGGGGGCGGACGAGGGACCCGAGGAGCCGCCCGCGTCCGTCGAGGGGCAGGTGTTTCCCGTGTATCCGGCGACGGAGGGTCTCACGCACCGGCAGGTGCGCGGGATCATCGAGGAGAACCTCGAAGCGCTCGTCGCCGAGCTCGAGGGTCGCGACCCGCTGCCCGCCGCCTGGCTGGAGGAGCTCTCGCTTCTGCCTCTCGCGGAGGCCCTCCGCACCCTGCACCGGCCCGACAGCGTCGCGGCCGCCGAGCCGGCACGGCGGCGTCTGGCGTTCGAGGAGCTGTTCTTTCTCCAGCTCCTGCACGCGCGCGCGCGCGCCCGGCTGCGTCTGGAGGTCGAGGGGATTTCGTTCTCGGGGCCTCCCGATCTCACTGAACGCTTCGTCGACGAGCTG
Organism: Gemmatimonadota bacterium; assembly: GCA_033720355.1. Classification (GTDB taxonomy): domain Bacteria; phylum Gemmatimonadota; class Gemmatimonadetes; order Palauibacterales; family Palauibacteraceae; genus Palauibacter. The sequence goes on along the minus strand of JAWWCR010000160.1, from coordinate 7,284 downwards.
CCCTTCCGGCTCACGAACGCCCAGCAGCGCGTGTGGCGCGAGATCCGGGATGACATGGAGCGCTCGCACCCGATGAACCGTTTGCTCCAGGGAGACGTCGGCAGCGGAAAGACGGTGGTCGCGGCGCTCGCGATGCTGAGGGCAGTCGAGTCGGGGTACCAGGCCGTGCTGATGGCGCCGACCGAGCTGCTCGCCGAACAGCACCTCCGGACGCTGACGACGCTGCTCGAGCCGATCGACCGGGTGCCGGTCCTCCTCACCGGGTCGGTGACCGGGAAGGCGCGCCAGTACGCGCTCCAGCGGATCGAGTCGGGCGAGGCCGAGATCGTCGTGGGGACGCATGCCCTCATCCAGGAGTCGGTCGCCTTCCGCTGTCTCGGTATGGCGATCGTCGACGAGCAGCACCGCTTCGGGGTCGAGCAGCGCCGCCGGTTGCGCGAAATGGGTGGACGCGCCGACGCGCTCGTGATGTCCGCCACCCCGATCCCTCGCAGCCTGGCCCTCGTGCTCTACGGCGATCTGGATCTCTCGCTCATCGACGAGCTGCCGCCCGGCCGTCGTCCCGTGACGACGGGCGTCCGCGGGCCCGAGAGCCGCGAAGCCGCGTTCGAGTTTCTGCGCGAACAGCTCGGCGAGGGTCGCCAGGCGTACATCGTCTATCCCATCATCGAGGAGTCGGAGGTGCTCGAGGTGAGGGCCGCCAGCTCGATGCACGAACAGCTCGTGAAGCGCTTCTCGGAGTTCGAGGTGGGGCTTCTGCACGGCCGGTTGAAGGCCGCGGAGAAGGACGATGTGATGAGGCGGTTCCTTGCGGGAGAGATCCACCTGCTCGTGGCCACGACCGTCATCGAGGTCGGGATCGACGTGCCGAACGCGACCGTCATGTTCATCGAGGACGCCGAGCGCTTCGGGCTCGCCCAGCTCCACCAGCTTCGCGGCCGTGTGGGTCGCGGCGCGGCGCAGAGCTATTGTGTCGCGTTCCAGTCCGGTCGCGAGCCTTCGCGCCGGCTGGCGGCCTTTGCCGCCACGCACGACGGATTCGCGCTCGCGGAGGAGGATCTGAGGATCAGGGGCCAGGGAGACCTGTTCGGGAAGGATCAGTCCGGGGTGGCGACCCTGCGGTTCGCCGACCTCGAGCGCGACCGAGACCTCCTCGAGGAGGCGCGTCGGCGCGCGCGAGCCATCGTCGATGACGATCCCGAGCTGGCGCACCGGGCGCACGCCGACCTGGCCCGCGAGCTCGAGGAACGCTACGCGGGCCGCGAGGCCATGTACCAGGTCGGGTGAGCAGGCCCGGCCGGCTGGCGTGCGGGCTGGTGCCCATCGCCTGCGCGGTCGCGGGCTGCGCCGCCTCGACGGGCAGCTCGCCCGGCACCGGGACACCCGGGCCGGACGGCGAGCCCGGCGTCGCCATCGTGATCGACGGGTGGCCGGCAGACTGGGGACGTGACGCGACGGGGGAGCCCGGGACGGTTGCCGTGCGGGACGACGCCGGGGCCATCTATCTCTCGCTTGCGCTCGCGTCACCCCGAAACATCCAGGGGCTCGAGGGGGCGCTGCTCGTCGTCCTCGATGCCGACGGCGATCCGTCGTCGGGGGCATCGGCGTTCGGAGTGGAGGGCGCGGATCTCGTGCTGAGCTTCACGATGTGGCGCGGGCCCGGCCGGGCCGATGACGGGACGACGTGGTGGCGACCGGACCCCGCCGACCCCGAGCGGGTCGTGCCGCCGCGCACGTCCGGCGACCCTGATGCGATCGGTCTGTGGTTCGAGCCGCGACACACGTCGGCGTGGGTCGAGCTCCGGCTCGCGAGACGGGGCCCCGATCCCGATTGGTGGAGCGGAGCGGCGTTCGGCGGCCGACTCGTCGCCGTGGACCGCGACGGACGGGTGACACCCGCTTCGGACGTGTTCCGTCACACGCTCGAGACGACCGCCGCCGACGCCCCCGTGGCGTCGGGCGACCCGGCCCGGGCCACGGGCACCGACTTCCGACTCGTCTCGTGGAACGTGTCGCGCGTCCGGGTCGCGACCGATCCCGCCCCGGCGCGCCGCATCCTCGCGGCGCTGTCGCCCGACCTCGTGCTGCTCGACGAGGTCCCGCCGAACCTCGGCCCGGACGACATGCTCGCGATCCTGCCCGGAGGCAGGGAGGCCGGCTGGAACGTCCACGTGGGCACGAGCGGGAGCAGGCAGCGGGGCGCCATCGCATTCCGCGGCGACGTCGTGCCCGCCCCCGAGTTCGCCCGAGTGCCATATCCGGCGGGGGTGCCTGACCTCGACCCCGGGTCCACCGAACCGGGGATCGCCGAGGTCGCGCTGAATATGGCGGGGTCCGGCGTCCCCGTGACCGGCGCGTGGGTCGACCCGGGCGGTCAACCGTTCCTCGCGGTCACGCTCGACCTCGTGTGCTGTGGCAACTCGGCGACGTCGATCCAGGACACGATCAGGCGCCTCGAAGCGCAGGCGATCAACCGCGCGGCGCGAGCTGCCCTGGCCGCCGGCCCGCCCCGGGGTGGGGGCGCTCCGCACGTCATCGTGGGCGGCGACTTCAACCTGGTGGGGTCCAGACGACCCCTGGCGGATCTCGCGGCCGGTCTCGGCTCGGAGGGGTCGGCGTTGTCATCGGTGTACGCGCTCCAGCTCGACGGTCGGTCCTCCGCCACGTGGGAGTCGTCGGGCGTCCCGTTTCCGCCGGGTCAGCTCGACTACGTCCTGCACACCGCCGGGGCCCTGCGGGTGAGGCGGGCCTTCGTGTTCGAGGCACGGGACGTGGAGGCCGGGCGCCGGCGGTCGCTCGGGCTGCGTGAGGACGACAGCGATCGTGCGTCCGACCACCGGCCGATCGTCGTCGATTTCGCCGTGGTTCCACCCTGAGCCGGGCCGGCGTTCGGCAGTCGCGGGGGCGCCCCCTCCGTCCGCGATTGCCCGCCGCCGGAAGGCTCGCGAGACTTGTGCGCATGAACGCCCGAGCCTTCCACCGTCCGTTTCGGCGCCCGTGCCGGCTCGCGATGCTGGCGGCCGCCATCGTCGCGGGGTCGGCTCTCGACATCGCCGCGCAGGAGTGCACGACCGACGATGGCCCCGGACACGACGACTGGCACCGCCGCCAGCGCGCGCTCGAGACGTTCGAGGATTCGCTGAAGGCGATCCTCGTCGACACGGGCGGGTCGCCCGTCGGCGGGGTGGCCATCCGGCTCGACCCCGCGACCGGGGAGCGCGTGGTCGAGCCGCGCATGCTTTCGCTGCCGCCGGAGGCCACCGGGCGGTTCGACGGGGCCGTGGACGCGTTGCTCGCCGGGGCACCGCTCGCGCCGGGCGACGAGGTGCTGCTCGACATCGGGCAGCCGCGGTCTCCGACGTGGCCCGACCGCACCGAGCGCTGCGAGGCCGAGCTCGACAACGTCGCCGAAGTCGGGGGGCTCGTCGCGCAGGTGGTCGCCGGCGCGATCGATCAGGAAGGGAAGGCCCGCCCCGCGGGCCGTATCCGGATCGATCTGTGGACTCGAGTCGAGTGGACGGGCCGTGTCGGCGCCATGGAGCTGCGCGAGGATGCGGGACAGTGGACGTGGCTCGCGCCCTACCTGCAGGCGCTCGCGCCCGCGATGCGGTATCGTCCGGCGACCCTGAACGGGGTCCCCGTGACGACGTGGATGTCTCAGCCCTTCGAACTCGAATTCTGACGGAGCCAATGGATTTCAAGACGATCGCGGAGCTCCCGGACCTCGTCGGCGAGTCGGTCTCGCTGCGGGGTTGGGTGCGTCAGTTCCGATCGAGCGGGAAGATCTCCTTCCTCGTCCTGCGCGACGGGACGGGCGAGGTGCAGTGCGTGTTCGTGAAGAGCGAGGTCGGGGACGACGTGTGGGCCGCCCTCGACGACCTCGCGCACGAGGCCAGCGTGACCGTCACCGGGGTGGTCCGGGCCGACGACAGGGCCCCCGGCGGTGTCGAGCTGACGGCGTCCGGCGTGACCCTGGTCGGTCGGTCCGACGAGTTCCCGATCCAGCCCAAGGACCACGGCGTCGACTTCCTGCTCGAACAGCGTCACCTGTGGCTGAGGAGCTCGCGCCAGGTCGCGATCATGCGGATCCGCGACGAGGTCGTGCGGGCGATCCGCGATTTCCTGCACCACGAAGGGTTCACCCTCGTGGACACGCCGATCCTCACCGGGGCGATCGGCGAGTCGGCGGGTACCCTGTTCGAGACCGAGTACTTCGATCTCGGCACCGCCTACCTCGCCCAGACGGGGCAGCTCTACGTGGAGGCCGCGGCCGCCGCGCTCGGGAAGGTCTACTGCTTCGGACCGACCTTCAGGGCCGAGAAGTCGAAGACGAGGCGTCACCTCACCGAGTTCTGGATGGTCGAGCCCGAGGTCGCCTGGTACGACTCGGAAGACAACATGGCGCTCCAGGAGCGGTTCATCTGCTTCATCGTGAAGCGCGTGCTGTTCAACCGACGCGACGAGCTCGAGGCGCTCGAGCGAGACATCTCGAAGCTCGAGGCGATCCAGCCGCCGTTCGACCGGCTGAGCTATACCGAGGCCGTCGAGTTCCTCCAGGCGAACGGCAGCGATATCGAGTGGGGTGCGGATCTGGGTGCGCCGGACGAGGTGAAGCTCGTGGAGGGTCGCGACGTGCCCCTGTTCGTGTACGACTACCCGAAAGGGGCGAAGGCCTTCTATATGAAGGAGAACCCGGAGGACCCGCGCACCGTCAAGTGCAACGACCTCCTTGCACCGGAGGGATACGGGGAGATCATCGGAGGGAGCCAACGCGAGGACGACCACGACAGGCTGCTCGCCCGGATCCGCGAGGAGGGGCTTCCCGAGGAGTCATACGACTGGTACCTGGACTTGCGGCGCTACGGCACGTTCCCGCACAGCGGGTTCGGGCTGGGTCTCGAGCGCACGGTGACCTGGATGTGCGGGATCGACCACCTGCGCGAGGCGATCGCGTTCCCGCGGATGATGCAGCGGATCACCCCGTAGAAGAGGAGAATCCCGATGAGACGAAACGTGATGCTCGCCGCCGCCCTGCTGGCCGTCGCGGCGGTCCCTCTCACCGCGCAGGAGCACATGCACGAGGAGATGCACGACCGGATGATGTCCGTCGAGTACCTGGGTGATATGGGCGATCTGCCGTTCTCCGAGGCCGTGCGAGTGGGACCGATGCTCTATCTATCGGGTCAGATCGGGAACCGGCCGGGAGAGATGGTCCTCGTCGAGGGCGGGATCCAGGCCGAGACCCGGCAGACGATGGAGAACATCAAGGCCGTCCTCGAGAAGTACGGCTCGTCGCTCGACGAGGTGGTGAAGTGCACCGTCTTCCTCGCGGACATCGCCGAGTGGCCGGCGCTGAACGAGGTGTACGTGACCTACTTCACGAACCACAAACCGGCGCGCAGCGCCGTCGCCGGCAGCGGTCTGGCGCTCGGCGCCCGTGTGGAGATCGAGTGCATGGCGACCGTCGGGATGATGTCGGGTGGCTGACTCGAAGCGCGGGATGTCCGCGACCGAGAAGAAGCGCCTCGGTCGCGCTTCGCTCGCCGGCTTCCTGCTCGGCGGGAGTGTCTTCGCGCTACTGGGCGTCTACATGAACTGGCAGATCGGGGACCCCGCGTTCTCGAACCCCGGACCGACGCTCGTGCTCGCGACGATCGGCGGTACCGTGGCGGGGCTGGTCGGGCCCATGTTCCGGCGGCGCCGCCGCCGGTAGCCGCCGCGCCCGCCCGGAGAGCGGCGGTTCATCCCGCGACCAGCTCGATCAGCGTGTCGCGGTCGAGCCGGTGTCCTCCCTCGAACGTCAGCGAGCGAAAGGAGATCCCGGCTTTCTCGAGCCGGCTCTCGTGCGCGGCGACGGTCGCGGGTCCGAAGAACTCGTCCTCCGTCCCCATCACGAGGTGCAGGTCGGCCCCGTCGAGAGCTGCACCGTGGACCGACAGATCCAGATCGGGCGGGACGGTCCCACCCCAGAGGATCGCGCGGTCGATCCGCACCCGGCCGAACGCCAGCCATCGACAGAGCGTGTGGACTCCCTGCGAGAACCCGAGGGCGACGACCCTCGCCTCATCGGCGCGGGTCTCGGAGACCACCGCATCGTGGAGCCGGTCGAGGTAGGCCACGTAGTCCGCGATGTCGGTGAGCCTGTCCTCGCTGGTCATCCAGGAGGCGCCCACCTTCCGTTCCGCGTGGTCGATGTACTGGCGGTGCAGGCCCTCGGGCGCCACCACCGTGCGGGCCGGGCTCGCGAGCGGTCGGAGGTATCGGATAAACCGCGGCGCCAGCTGGTTGTACCCGTGCAGACCGAACCACAGCTCGCCGACACGGCCGGGCTCGCCGGGAATCACGGTGTACCGCACGCGGCGCTCGATCGTAAGGTGACGCGTCTCTTCGGTCATCGACCTCCGGTCCGTCTCTATCGCTTGCACGGGCGTGCTTCCCCGGCCGGCACAACCTACCCGCAGGCCGCGCGGCCCGCGTCCCCGGGTGTCGGGAGCACGAGCGGGTCGAAGAGGCCTGCCCGTCCCGGTTGTGCTCGAGGCTGCGGTCACGCAATCTCACCCGCAGGTGAGGCACGAACGACCGGCGAGAGGGGAAGAGCGGATGATGCATGTGGGGATCGGACGGGCGGGCGCCTGTCTCGTCGGACTTCTTCTCTCCCTCGGCCTGTTTGGAGGGCCGCGTATCGCGTCGGCTCAGGGTTTCGAGTTCGGCGGCGGGCTCGCGCAGGTCACGAACCCCCCAGCGGAGCTGTTCGAGCCGGGAAACGCATGCCCTCCGTCGAAGAGCTGGGCCGGCGAAGGGCGGATCGCCTATCGGTTCTCGCGCGCCGTGTCTCTCGAGGGAACCGGCGGATACAACTGGGCGTCGAACCAGTTCTGCGTCCTCGGCCCGGAACCAGTCCCCGCGAACGGACCGTTCACCGTCGCCGAGCGGACGAACGACGGTGGATTTCCGTACTTCTCGACTGACGCCAGGCTGGCGTTCGAGCCATCCAGCCCGAGCGGTCCGATGTGGCTGAGGGTGTTCGGCGGCTGGGGCGCCATGTGGTCGAAGGACACGCAGTACTGGCTCGCCGGGGGCGGTCTCGTGATCGGCGGACAGGTGACCACGGTGTTCGAGGCCGAGTGGAACTGGTTCGACCTCCCCTACGTCGAGACCCTCGACAGCTACCAGGACGGGGCCCTCGTATCGAGCGACAGCACGACGGGCCAGACCGGCCACACCACGTTTCGGATACGTGCCGGCTTCCGGTGGCGGTTTTGAGCGTTCCTCGCGCGAACCGGC
>JAWWCR010000159.1:0-10901 GCA_033720355.1 Gemmatimonadota bacterium | reverse complement strand
TCTCTCCGACAAGCTCTCCGGCGCGCTGCTGTCCCAGCGCCACACCCGGAAGAACGAGCAGGAGAGACAGAGCGAGGGAGCAAACGGCGGTTTGCGTCTTGACGCGCATCGGACCTCCGATTCGTAAGTGCCGTTCTTACATGACTCTCCCCTCCGCCTCACATCCACCTCACACTCGAACACCGTACGGACCGGTCCGAAACCGCAGGCCGGCGGCCCGATCCCGTGCCCGTCATACCATGCAATGGCCGCGCCCGTCCCGCAGAGCCGTCGTTCAGACTCCCGCGGGATCGAGGATGAGGACGGTCAGATAACCGATGTAGATCGCGAACAGACCGAGTCCCTCCCATCGTCCGATCCGGGCTCTCGACCGCGCGAGCGGGATGAGCAGGACCATCGTGAGCAGGAGGACGAGCATGTCGAGACGGAGAAACTCGGCCGTCGGCCCGAGGGGTCGGATCATCGCCGCCGTCCCGAGGATCGCGAGCGTGTTGAACACGTTCGACCCGAGCAGGCTGCCGACGGCGAGGTCCGACTCGCGTCGGGCGAACGCGACGAGCGTCGACGCGAGCTCGGGCAGCGACGTGCCACCCGCGAGAAGGGTCAGCCCGATCACGCGGTCCGAGACCCCCCACGCTCGCGCCAGCCCGGTCGCGCTCTCGACGAGCCAACGTCCGCCGAGCCCCATGGCGGCGAGCCCGCCGAGCACGAGCAGGGTCCCGACCACGACGATGCCCGCGCCCGATTCCCGTGGGTCGGGTCGATCGGCTCCGTCGGGCCGGGCATGCGTCTCGGCGCCGACCGCCGGCCAGGGCGGGGCGACGCCCTCGCGGGCCGTATACCGCACATAGAACAGGTACGTCGCGAAGAGACCCAGCAGGATCCCCGCGTCCGATCGCGCGATCTCGCCATCGGTGGCGAGCAAGGGGAAGAGGACCGTGATGAACAGGACGAAGGGGATTTCGAGCTGGAGGAGCCGGAGCTCGATGTGCACGGGGCGGATCATCGCCCCGAGCGCGAGGATTACGGCGATGTTGAAGATGTTCGAACCGATCACGTTTCCGAGGGCCACCGCCGGCTCGCCACGCCACGATGCGATCGAGCTCACGAACAGCTCGGGAAAGGACGTGCCGAGCGCCACGACCGTGAGCCCGACGACGAGCGAGCTGATCCCCAGTCCGCGGGCGAGACGCACGGCGCCGCGCACCATCGCCTCCGCGCCTCCGAGGAGAAGGATGAGGCCTCCGACCATCTCGACGATCTGGATCGAGATTTTGGCGTCGCTCCGATGAGAAGTGTTCGGAAGCTCGAAGGGCGAACCGGACGCTGAGACTGCACCCCACGGCGCCGCAGCTCAAGTGGGCGAGGAAACCATATTCGGGGATGGGCCGTCATAGAGGTCGTGAAACGCGTGCGATCGCTGCTCCGGAAATGCCTCACCTGGCGAGCCCTCGGCCTCGTGCTGGTCGCCGCGCTGACTGCCTCCGTGTCGTGGCGTGTCTTCGACGCACGTGTCGCCCGCGCGTTCGAGATCGCGGAGGGAAGGGCCCCGGCTCGCGTCTTCGCGCGCCCCCTCGTCCTCAGGACCGGCGACACGCCTTCGATCAGACGGGTGACGCAACAGCTCGAGCGGGCGGGATACCGGTCGACCACTGGAACGCCCGCGGCGGGCGAGTTCCGCCTTCGTCGTCGGGAGTGGGAGATCGGACGCCGAGCGCTGCGGATCGGCGCGTTCTTCGATCCGGGCGGCCCGACGACGATCCGTTTCGACTGGTCGGGGCGCATTCGCGAGATCCGCGGAGGGGATGGCGAGCTCGCGGGGATCGTGCTCGACCCCCAACAGGTGGCCGTCTTTCGCGGACCGGACGGACGCGACCGCCTGCCGGTCCGCCTCGAAGAGATTCCCCCCCACCTGATCGATGCGATCCTCACGACCGAGGACCGTCGGTTTCTCGCACACTCCGGTCTCGATCCGCGCCGGATCGTCGGGGCCCTGGTCGCGAACCTGCGCGACGGGAGCTGGACTCAGGGTGGCAGCACCGTCACACAGCAACTGGCGCGCACGCTCTTCCTCAACCGCGACCGTACGATCATGCGAAAGCTGCGGGAGGCGGCGATCGCCTCGTCGCTCGAGCGGTCGTTCCCGAAGGAGCGACTGCTCTCCGCGTACCTGAACCACATCTACCTCGGGCAGAACGGCGCCGCGGCCATACATGGCGTCGGCCGGGCCTCGCAGTTCTTCTTCGGGAAGGACGTGACCGAGCTCACCGTCGACGAATCGGCGATGATCGCGGGCATCATCCGTGGACCGAGCATCTATTCGCCGCATCGCCACCCCGAGCGGGCGAAGGCCCGGCGCGACCTCGTGTTGCGGCTCATGCATCAGGAGGGCAGGCTCGAGACCGCCGAGTTCGAGACGGCCCTCGCGACCGACCTTGCGATCACTCCGGCGCGACGCTCGCCGATCGGCGGGCGCTGGTACCTCGACTACCTCCGGAGCGAGCTGGGCGAGATCGTCGGTGACGGCGTCGGGGGGAGCGGTCTCACGGTCGTGGCCACGCTCGAGCCGACGATCCAGCGCGCGGCCGAGCGAGTCGTCGCACGGCAGCTTGCCCGGCTCGAGGCCTTGCGACCGCGTCTCGCGAAGCAGGCTCAGCCGCTTCAGGCCGCGGTCGTCGCGATCGATCCCTGGTCGGGCGAGGTCGTCGCCATGGTCGGCGGTCGCTCGTACGCCCGCTCTCAGTTCAACCGGGCGACCAATGCCCGACGCCAGCCTGGCAGCGCGTTCAAACCGATCGTCGCCCTGTCGGCGCTCGAGCGCAGCGGCGGCGGCCACACGCTCGCCTCGGTACTCGCCGATGAGCCCCTCGAGTACGAGACGCCCAGCGGGGTGTGGTCGCCCTCGAACTCCGACCGCGAGTTCCACGGGCCCGTGAGCCTGCGCACGGCTCTGGAGGAATCCCGAAACGTCCCGTTCGCCCGGCTCGGGATCGAGGTCGGACCCGAGCGGATCGTCGAGACCGCGCGCCGACTCGGGGTCGGCAGCCCCCTCGCGCCCTATCCGAGCCTCGCCCTCGGCGCCTCGGAGGTGACGCTGCTCGAGCTGACGGGTGCGTACGCCGTTCTGGCGGCCGAAGGTCAGCGCGCACGTCCCCATTCGATCCGCAACGTCCTGACGCCGGACGGGGCCTCGATCGACGGGGTCGGCGACGCCCTCTCGAGCGACGAGTTCAGCGCCGCCGAAGCCTACCTCGTGACGTCCGCTTTGCGCGGGGTCGTCGAGAACGGGACGGGCGCCGGGGTGCGGGAGCTCGGGTATCGGGGGCCCGTCGCGGCGAAATCCGGCACGACGAACGGCTCGCGAGACGCCTGGTTCGTCGGATACACGCCCGAGCTGGCCGTGGGCGTCTGGGTCGGTTTCGACGACGGTACCCCCGTCGGGCTGACCGGATCGCAGGCCGCTCTGCCGATCTTCGCCGAGTTCCTCACTGCCGTCCTCGGCCCCGACGGCGAGAGCGACTTCCGGATGCCGGGGGGGCTGGAATGGCGCGCCGTACCGGCCGCGGGTGCGCGCGGATTCGAGTGCTCGGGCGAGCCCGAGATCTTCCTCGTGGGAACGGCGCCGCGCACTCCCTGCTATCGTTGGGACCGGTGGCGGCGCAATGCGCTCGGCGATGACGGACTCCCGGATGACGTCTCCCGTCAGCTACGCGCGCGGCGCAGATCCGGGCGGGGTCGCTGAGCGCTCGGGACGGTCTCGTGCGCGGAGGCCACACTCGACAACGAGGCGTTGAATCCGTACAACACTCGGCAATCCGGGTCGCCCCTCTTGACCCCTCCCTCCGATGTGGAAAACTTTGGAAAGCGTTGCCCCGCTGTCATATGGCGGTGGAATCGGTGGAGGAACGACCTCGCCTTTCGTCTGGTACGGATCGTTCATTACCACGGACCGCCAGTGGAAGCTGAGGCCGATCCCGCGTTCGGGATCAATCGAACAAGCCAGGAGAGTGGTCCGATGCAGAAGTTTCTCAATGCCCTGTGGCGTGACGAGTCCGGTCAGGACGCGACGGAATACGTGCTTCTCGTGGTCCTGATCGCGCTGGCGATCACCGCCGGGATGACGGTTCTCGCGACGGGGATCAACGGGGCGTTCAGCAACGCCGCCACGACGCTGAGCCAGCAGCAGGGTTCCTGACGTTCCGAGAAGGGACCAGGGGGCGGCGGGACTCACGCACCGCCGCCTCCTCTCCTCGCCGATGAGGTGAGGGGACAGCTCCTGCTTTGTCTGGTAGAACGAAAGGGTGCGGGTGTCCATCCGCTCCCTTTCGTTCATCCGGGACGAACCGGAGGAGTCAGGGCACCGCGGTGTAGTGACCGTGGATGCACAGCCAGCGACCGTTCTCGCGTACGAAGATCCTGGTGGACTTGCCCCGGCTCGCGAAACGCTCGCCTCCGCTGTACCCCGAGTCCGTCCAGTAGTAGACGATCCACGCGACATCTCCCCTTACCGTCACGACGGGCTGATGCATGTCGGTATGGACGTTCGACGCCCGTGAGACGTAGTCCCTGATCCCCGCGACCTCGAGATCCTTCCCCTGCGCCAGGTAAGTGTCGTTCTCTCCGAACTGGGTGAAGTCAGGGTGAACGTACTCGGCGTAGGCGTCGGCGTCCCCGGCCTCGATCGCCGCCCACATGGCCTCGAGCGTGTCGATAATCTCGCGCTCCTCGGCCGTCTGACCCGCCGCGACCCCGGCGGTCAGTCCGAGCGCGAGCGTGGATATCGCGAACCATGATCTCATTGAGGTCTCCTCGGTTCCGTAGATGCTTGCGGGCGTCGTCGGTGCCGTCCAGCTTCGCTGAACCCGATCCGGCACACCGAACGTATTCTCACCAGCGGGACCGCGGGGTCGAAACCCCGGCGACACGCGTACCCGGGCCCGGACGATCGGCCCCTGTCAGCGAGGCACCCTGGAAATGGACGAAGTCGGCTCGAACGACGACGAGCTGTTCTCGATGGACGATCTGGAGAAGGACCTCAAGAAAGGCCGGGGCGCCCGACGACTCCCGTGGCTGGTCACGGGGCTCGTTCTCGGCATCGCGGGAACGATCCTCGTGCCGCGGTTTCTGGCGCCCTACCTTCCGGCCGTCTTCGGCCCGCGGGGAGAGCGGCTCACCGGCCCCGTCCTCGCCGAGGAGCGGGATGGCGACCGGCTGCTGCTCACCCTCCAGACCGAACCCGGCGCGCTGATCGCGAGCTTCACCGAGAGGGTCGCGGAGATCGCACTCCTGGTCGAACCGGGCGATACCGTGTCGATCCTGGTGGACGACTACGACCCGTTCGTCGCGGATCCCGATTTCGAGGGGGTTCGCAAGGCGTCGGCTCCGCCGGCAGGAACGACACCCGGCGCGACCCCCGCGGCGCCCGCCGACTCGACCGGGCCGGCGGGCGACGGCGCCGATACCGCCACCGGAGCCGCGGACACGACTGCGGGAGTCGCGACACCCGCGGCTGCGGATACGCTTGCCGACTCGGGCGAGGCGGATGCGAGTCCGGGCGAGGCCGCGCCCGACAGCGTCGCGTCCTCTGCGGACAGCGGTCACTTCTGAGGCGAACGGACTGGGAGGTCACGGCGCTTGTGCGACGGCCTCCCGGTGGGTCTACCTGTGGCTCTCGTACACGGAGGTCCGGGCTCCGTCGAAAGCGATGACGTCGTACGGATCGACGCGGTCGCCCATCTCCATCCCCGGTGAGCCGACCGGCATCCCCGGAACGGCGAGTCCATCGACGTCCGGCGCCTCCTCGAGGAACCGCTGGATGGTCTCGATGGGGATGTGCCCCTCGAAGACGTAATCGTCGATGATGGCCGTATGGCACGACTGGAGGTTCGCGGGGACCCCCGCGTCCGCCTTGACCATCGGCATCTGGTCCGTGTCCTCGACATCCACCTCGAAGCCGGCGGCGACGAGGTGCTCGACCCAGTTCGCGCAACATCCGCAGGTCGGCGACTTGTAGACCTTCACCACGATCGCCTCGCCGTCGGCGGATGCCAACTGAACGGGCTCCGCCGTCGCCGTGTCGCCCTCCGACGCCTGCGCGGTGCAGCCGGCGAAGAGACCGACGCCGACCAGCGCGCACAGGTTCGCCAGGCCGAATCGAGCTCTCATCTGTCCTCCGTGTTGCGTTCGGTTCCGGTTCGGTGTCGCAGCTTCCCGCGCGACGCCACAAGTTAGGGCCCCGGGTACGTCGGCGCCGCCTCCGGGTTCCAGCGGATCATCGCGGGGGCGCCGTCTGCAAACAAGACGCGGGGGGCGATGGAGATTCTCGGGTTCGATCTGTTCGCGATCGATCTCGCGGCCTGGTGGACCGCCGCGTGGGCGTTCGTGCAGCCACGTCTGGCGCCGTCGCTCGGCATCGTGCTGATCGCGGTCTTCGTCTACTACCCCGTTCGGTGGGTCGTCCGCCGCTTCGAGAAGCGGTTCGCGGCCCAGACCGACACGAAGCTCGACGACCACGTGGCGCGGCTCGTGAGCCGATCGCTCCAGATCTCGGCCGTCGCCTGGGCGCTCTGGCGACTCTTCGACGTCTGGGAGCTCCCGCTGGCGGCGTCGGCGACCGATGCCCTCTGGATCGCCGCGCTCGCCTTCCCGCTCTCGTCGTTCATCGGCGAAGTGCTCGAGATGGTCGAGCATCGAGTGGTCGAGAAGACCGAGGGAACGCTCGACGATACGGCGCTCCCGCTGCTGAACAAGGTGATCCGCTTCCTGGTCATCGTGCTCGGCGTCGTGATCGGTCTCGATCACATGGGTCTCAACATCGCGCCCCTGCTCGCGGGAGCCGGGGTGATGGGGCTGGCGCTCTCGCTGGCGGCGAAGGACACGCTCTCGAACCTGATCGCGGGCGTGCTCCTGATCCTCGACCGTCCCTTCCAGATCGGCGACCGGATCGAGCTGTGGAGCTCCCCGGCGGAGACGGGGTCGTGGGGTGACGTGATCGAGATCGGGTTGCGCGCCACAAAGATCCGCAACCCGGACAACCTCGTCGTGGTGGTCCCGAACAACGAGATCATGCGCCGCGACATCGTGAACTACACGATGTCGGGGTCGCGCATCCGGCTGAGGATCCCCATCGATGTGGAGTACGAATCCGATCTTCGGCTCGCCAAGGAGCTCATCCTCGAGGCGGTCTCCGCGGTGGAGGGCGTGGCCCATCACCCGACTCCGGTCGTGATCCTCCGCGGATTCGGGCCCTCGGAGGTGAAACTCGAGCTGCGGGTATGGATAGAAGATGCGAGACGTCGACGCGCCATCGGCGATGAGATCACGGGTCTCGTCGTCCAGAGGTTCGCCGACGCGGGAGTCGCGATGCCATATCCGAAACGGGAGATCTACGTGCACAATGCCGATGCAGCGCGGGGCGCGGGGCTCCTCGGTGCCGGGGGAGATCCCGCCTCCGCATCTTCGAACCGCGGGGCCGATGCCGGCCGCTCGTAGAGACCGCTCGATCGACGTGCCCCCTTTCGTCTCGCGTCGGTTTCGGGCCGCGCGCCACGCGGCTCGCGCCGCCATGTGCCTCGCCGTGCTCTCGATGCCGGTGTCCGGGCTGTCCGCCCAGGATCCCGAGCTGCTCGTGGGACCGGCGTCGGAGCTCTATACCAACCTCACGCTGATCGATGGTCGCGGCGGGGATCCGCAGCCCAACGCGGCGATCCTCGTCTGGAACGGACGGATCCGTCAGGCGGGTCCGCGCTCCAGCATCCAGGAGCCCCAGGGGACGCAGGTCATCGACCTCGAGGGGGCGTTCGTGGTTCCCGGGTATATCGATGCCCACTCGGCGCCCCGCGACTCGGCGACCCTGGCGAACATGCTCGCCGCCGGCATCACGGGCGTACGCGAGGCGGCCATGCCGGTCGAGCGCTTCACGCGGTTCGGGCGCGACGTTCCGTTCGATGACCCGCGGCCGACCGTCTTTATAGGCGGTCCCGTGATGGAGGGACCCGATGGAGCGGGCGGTCTGACGATGGCGTCCGACGATGAGGTTCGTGCCACCGTCGAGCGGCTGATCGACGAGTACGATGCCCGGTTCCTCTCGGTGGGGCCGACCGTCCCGCCCGCGTGGGTGCGCGAGATCGCGCGGGCGTCGCGTAGCGGAGATGCGTCGGTGTGGGTCGAGCAGCGCTCGGACGGGTGGCTGACCGCCCTCCGGATGGGAGCCGACGTGACCGCGGGGCTCGTATCGCTCGACCCGGATCTCGTGGGCGCCGAGCACCGGGAGGATTACCGCGAGACGCTGGCTCGCTCGCGGACCGACGCGCTCGACGAGTGGCTGTCGCTCGTCGACCCGGGGGGCGCCGAGGTGCAAACCGCGGTGTCGGCGCTCCTGTCGCGGGACGCGGCGATCATCCCCCTCCTGTCGACCGTCGACCACGAGACGACGACCCACTGGCCGGTGGCTCTTACGCTCACCCGGATGCTGTACCAGGAGAACGTCCGCCTCCTGGCGGGCTCGGGTGTCCCCGCCGGGGCCGCGTCGGCCGGAAGATTCCACCGCGAGCTCGAGCTCCTCGTCGAGGCCGGCGTGCCCCCGATCGACGTGCTGTCGATCGCCACCAGAAACGGGGCGATCGCGCTGGGCGAGCTTCACCGGCGCGGCACGATCGAGGCGGACAAGGCGGCCGACTTCGTGATCCTGGGAGCCGACCCCACCGCGGACATCCGCAACACGCGCCGGATCCGCGCCATCGTGCTGGATGGACGCGGCTGGGTTCCCCTCCCTCAGGGCGGATTCGAGCGAATCCGTTTCCGCTAGGAGCCCGCGTGGCCTCACCCTCTCTCAGACGGGCTTCCGGCCCGGCAGGGCCGCGCGAGCGGGGCAGTGGGCGTCGCGACGACGCTCGAAGTCCTCGATCACGGCTCGCTTGAACCCCGAGGCCCCCGTCGCGGCGAGCATCTCGTCACGGTAGGTCGGGATGTCCACGGTCTCCGCCCTGAGTCGGACGGTCTTGAATAGCCGCGGGAATCGGTCGCCCGGCGCGTGGATGTGGTGCAGCCCCTGGCTGTACACCAGGAGGATCCGTCCGTCGTCGACCGTCGCCAGGATGTCGGCGATGCCCCCGCGCACCGTCATGGGGCGACCATGCAGGTCGAGCCCGCTCGGTCGCATCATCCGTCCCTCCGGCAGGATGACGACGAGGGCCCGCGGGTCGTGGATGCGGGACATCACGAGTGTCCAGGTGTCGTCGCGCTCCCGCGTGATGGGGATGACGGTGTGCGCCACGAGGCTGAAGAACCGGCCGACGACCGGCCGGTCCATCGTCTTGTCCGCGACCGGGATCACGCCGTGCGCCGCGATCTGCCAGATCAGCCGGTTCGGAGCCGCGCCGACGAGGATGGGCTCGAACAGGCTCGTGTGGTTGAGCAGCGCGAGGACGCGCAGGTCGGCCCACGGATCGTCCTCCTCGCCGATCCACTCGAGGCGCACCCGATAGAACAGGCGGCTCAGCACCTTGACGATGAAGAGAAGCGCGAAGATCAGGTAGCTCCTCATTGGGGGCAGCATAGCATCGCGGCTCTCGGGAGCGCATCTTGGCCCCGCGTTCGGACCCCCCGCGGCTATCCCCTGAAACCGAGGCCATCGATGCAGGTTCTCGCGACCCCATTGTCCGCGATCCAATCCGTCCCCGTGCTGCCGATCGACGTCACGAGCGTCGTCGCGGTCGTCATGGGACTGATGGTCGTACTCATCCCGGTCGCCGGTCTCACCGCACGGTTCGCGCTAAAGCCGATTGCCGAGGCCGTCGCCCGCATGAAGGAGGCGCAGGGGACGAACCGCGAGCTCCAGCTGGTAGAGCAGCGGCTGTCGTTGATCGAGCAGCAGCTCTCGAGCCTCGAGAGGGAGGTGCGGCAGATCGAGGAGAAGTCGGACTTCGATCGCCGCCTGACGTCGGGCACGGACGACGGTGCGCTCGCGTGAGAGCCGCTCGAGAGGGACGCCGCGACGAGAGACACGCCGAAACAACGGAACAGATCATGATCGACGCACACGCACGCTTCGCCGCGACCCGCGCCTCGCGCGTCGTGACTCTCGCAATCGGGGTCGTGTTCGCCGTGGGGGGGCTTCCGTCGTCCGCGGCGGCCGTGCAGCAGGACTGGGATGCGGTCGAGATCGAGGTCACGCACGTCGCGGGACAGGTCTACATGCTCGTCGGGCAGGGCGGGAACATCGCGGTCTCGTCGGGGCCCGACGGCGCGCTCATGGTGGATGACCAGTTCGCCCCTCTGGCGGACAAGATCCGGGCGGCGCTGGGCGAGATCGGGCAGTCGCCCGAGGCCGCCGACCTGAAGTTCGTGCTGAACACGCACTGGCATGGCGACCACACGGGCGGCAACGTCGAGTTCGGGCCCGAGGCCACCATCATCGCGCACGAAAACGTGCGGGAGCGGCTCGCGACGCCGCAGGACCGGGGCGGCAACGTGACCCCACCGGCGCCGGACGTCGCCCTGCCGGTGATCACGTTCGACCGGTCCGTCGACGTGCATTTCAACGGCGAGCGGATCGGCGCGATGCACATCCCGCGCGGCCACACCGATGGCGATGCCGTCATCTACTTCATGGGCTCGAACGTGCTGCACATGGGCGATGACTTCTTCGCGGGCCGCTTCCCGTTCGTGGATCTCGCGAGCGGCGGAAGCGTAGAGGGTCTCCTGTCGGGGATCGAGGACGTCCTCGGCGACATCCCCGAGGACGTGCAGATCATCCCCGGTCACGGCCCGCTGTCGACGAAAGACGACCTGCGCGAGTACCGGCGGATGCTGGACTCGACGATCGGGCTCGTCAGACGTCGGATGGGCGCGGGCGACTCGCTCGAGGAGATCCAGGCGGGCGGTCCCGGAGAGGAATGGGA
>JAWWCR010000158.1:0-10951 GCA_033720355.1 Gemmatimonadota bacterium | reverse complement strand
GTGGCGCGGATCACGAATCTGCGGGTCGGCGACGTGATCTTCGGGATCAACGGGAACCAGGTGAACACCGCCGAGTCCGCGGGCGAGCTGTTCGGCTATTACGGCACGGCCGGCGAGACGCAGGGGTGGGTACGCGTCAACTTCGTACGCGGTCGACAGCGCGGGAACACCGACTTCCGCGTCGGCTAGGCCCTCCCGCCACACTTGACCCCGACGCCGCAGTCGCCACATTGCGGCCTTACGGCGACGACGTGCGCCCGACGCTGACCCCGACCAGCGTGTCTGAACTACATATGGCGGAAAGCCGCTACCCACATCCCCTGATCGACCGCTACGCCTCCGACGACATGGCGGCGATCTTCGCGCCCACGACCCGGGCGCGTACCTGGCGGGACCTCTGGATCGCACTGGCCGAAGAGCAGCGCGCGCTCGGGGTCGACATCCCCGACGCCGCGATCGCCGCGATGCACGCCGCGGCCGACCGCATCGACCTCGATCGCGTCGCCGAGATCGAGCGCGAGCTACGCCACGACGTGATGGCGCACGTGCACCACTTCGGCGAGCTGGCGCCCGGGGCCCGCCGGTACGTCCACCTCGGCGCCACGAGCTGCTACGTCACCGACAACTCCGAGCTGGTCCAGCACCGGGACGCGCTGCGGATCGTCCGCGACCGTCTGCTGGGCGTGATCTCCGATCTCGCCGGCTTCGCGGAGACACACGCCGGTCTGCCGACACTGGGCTACACGCACCTCCAGCCGGCTCAGCCGACGACCGTGGGGAAGCGGGCCTGTCTGTGGCTCCAGGACCTCGTCCTCGACCTCGCGCAGGTGGAGGCCGCGCTCGCCGAGCTACGGTTCCGAGGCGCACGCGGCACGACCGGTACGGAGGCGACCTTTCTCGAGCTTTTCGGCGGGGATGGCGGGAAGGTCGACGAGCTCAACCGCCGACTGGCCGCCCGGTTCGGATTCGACGGGTGCTACGACGTCGTCGGGCAGACCTACCCCCGCAAGGTGGACCATCGCATGCTCTCGGTGCTCGCCGGGATCGGGGCCTCGACGGCGCGCTTCGGACACGACATCCGGCTGCTCCAGTCGTTCGGCGAGATCGAAGAGCCGTTCGGGGCCCGACAGATCGGGTCGTCCGCCATGCCGTACAAGCGAAACCCGATGCGCAGCGAGCGGATCTGCGCCCTCGCGCGTCACCTCTGCGTGCTCGAGCTCGACACGTCGTGGACGGCGTCGGTGCAGTGGTTCGAGCGTACGCTCGACGACTCGGCGAACCGGCGGATCGCGCTCGCCGAGGGCTACCTCGCGGCCGACGCGGTCCTCATACTCCAGAGAAACGTGGCCGGGGGTCTGGTGGTCCACCCCGCCGTTATCGAGCGACGACTCCGGCGCGCCCTGCCCTTCCTCGTGACCGAGGAGGTGATCCTGGCGGGCGTGAAGCGGGGAGGAGACCGGCAGGACCTCCACGAGCGGGTGCGGGTACACGCGCTCGCGGCCCGCGAGCGTCTGGACGACGGCGCCGACGACAACGATTTCTTCGACCGCGTGGCCGACGATGCGGCGTTCGGGATCACGACCGACGAGCTCGTCGAGCTCGCGGACCCGCCGAGGCTGGTGGGACGCTGCCACGAACAGGTCCGCACGTTTCTGGACGGCGGTGTGCGTCCCCTCCTCGGGTCGGAGGCACCCGCACCTGCCGAGGAGCTGCGCGTATGAACCGACTCACAGAACAAGAACAGGAAGGCCGAGGACCGGAATGACCGACACCGCGACGACGACGCTCGCAGAAGCCCGACACAGCCTGGACCTCCCGTATCCCGTGCTCCGCGAGGGGAAAGTCCGCTCGATGTACGACCTGGGCGACCGGATCCTCATGGTCGCGAGCGATCGCATCAGCGCATTCGACTGCATCATCCCCGATCCGATCCCGCACAAGGGCGCGGTGCTCACTCAGATCTCCGCGTACTGGTTCGATCGGACCGGGGACATCGTCGACAACCATATGATCGCGAGCGATCCGAACGGCATCGTCGCCGAAGCCGCCGAGCTGGCCGAGACGGCCGACCGGTGGGCGCACCGGGGCATGCTGGTCGTCAAGGCCGACCCCTTCCCCGTCGAGTGCGTCGTCCGCGGGTTCATCTCGGGGTCGGCCTGGAAGGAGTACAGCGCGCACGGTACGCTCGCCGGCGAGCCGCTCCCCGAGGGTCTGCGCGAGTCGGACCAGCTCCCCGAGCCGATCTTCTCGCCGGCCACGAAGGCCGAGGAGGGGCACGACGAGAACATCACGTTCGACCGCATGTGCGAGATCGTCGGCCCGCAGACGGCGGCGAAGCTGCGTCAGATGAGCCTAGACCTGTACGCCAGGGGGCGCGACACGCTGCGCGAGCGCGGCATCATCCTCGCCGACACCAAGTACGAGTTCGGGCGGGGACGTGACGGGAAGATCATGCTGATCGACGAGGTGATGACCCCCGATTCGTCGCGGTTCTGGCCCGCCGACACGTACGAGCCGGGCCGTGGTCAGCCCTCGCTCGACAAGCAGCCCGTACGCGACTACCTCGAGGCGATGGTGCAGCGGGGCGAGTGGGACAGGACGCCGCCGGCGCCTTCGCTCTCGCCCGAGGTGGTCACGACGACGTCCGAGCGGTACCGCGAGGCGTTCCGGCGGGTCACCGGCCACGAGCTCTACGAGTAAGGACCGAACGTTGGCAGACACCTATTCCGTCGAGGTCCGCATTACTCCGCGGCAGGGGATCCTCGACCCCGAGGGCGAGACGATCGCCCGCGCGCTCGAGAATCTGGGGTACGAGGGAGTCGGATCGGTGCGGGCCGGCCGGCTCGTCCGCATGGAGGTGCGCTCGGCGAGCGAGGACGACGCCCGCAGCACCGTGGAGAAGATGTGCGAGGAGCTCATCGCCAACCCGGTGATCGAGGACTTCGAGGTCCGGATCGGAGACGACGGATGAAGTTCGGGATCGTTCGGTTTCCCGGGTCCAACTGCGACGCCGACGTACACCGCGCGGTCACCGAGGGGCTCGGCGAGGAAGCGACCTACCTGTGGCACAAGTCGCACGACCTCGAGGGGGCGGACGTGGTCGTCCTGCCCGGGGGCTTCTCGTACGGCGACTACCTGCGCGGGGGGGCGATCGCCCGCTTCAGCCCGATCATGCGCGAGGTCATCGACTTCGCGAAGGCGGGGGGACTCACCCTCGGGATCTGCAACGGGTTTCAGGTGCTGTGCGAGGCCCGGCTCCTCCCGGGCGCCCTCGTGCGGAATCGATCGCTGCGCTTCCGCTGTCTGCCGGTGGGGCTCAGGGTCGAGAACGCCGGGACGGCGTTCACGAGCGATTACGAAGAGGGCCGGCTCATCGACATCCCGATCGCTCACGGGCAGGGCCAGTACGTGGCCCGGCCCGAGACCCTCGACCGGCTCGAGGCGGAGGGGCGGGTCGTGTTCAGATACGTCGACGCCGATGGGCACCCGACCGATGCCGCCAACCCCAACGGCTCGGCGCGCAACATCGCGGGGATCATCAACGAGACCGGAAACATCCTCGGGCTGATGCCGCACCCCGAGCGGCACTCGCTCGCCGTTCTCGGGTCCACCGATGGGCTCGGCGTGTTCACGTCGCTGCGCGAGGCGGTCGCGCGGGGGGCGCCGCGACCCGCGGGAGCCGCCGACCCGCGGCCCGACGTCCCGGCCGACGCCGGAGACGCCTTCGACAGCTCGACCCGAACGATCGGGGTCGAGGCGTGAGCGGCGCCGGAACGGTCGCGACGCGGGACATCGAGATCACTCCGGAACTCGTTTCCGAACATGGACTTAGCGAGCACGAGTGGGAGCTGATTCTCGGCATAATGGGCCGAACGCCCACGATCACCGAGCTCGGTGTGTTCAGCGCCATGTGGTCCGAGCACTGTGGCTACAAGAACTCGCGGCCTCTGCTGAAGACCCTCCCCACCGAGGGTGAGCGGGTCGTCCAGGGGCCGGGCGAGAACGCCGGCGTGATCGACGTCGGCGATGGGTGGGGGGTCGCCTTCAAGATCGAGTCGCACAACCACCCTTCCGCGGTCGAGCCCTACCAGGGCGCGGCAACCGGGTCGGGCGGCATCCTCCGCGACGTCTTCACCATGGGGGCGCGACCGATCGCCCTGTTCGACAGCCTGCGGTTCGGATCGCTGGACTCGCCCCGCTCGCGGTATCTCCTCGACGGCGTCGTCCGAGGCGTCGGCGACTACGGCAACTGCGTCGGCGTGCCGACCGTGGGAGGCGAGACGGTGTTCGACCCGGCGTACGAAAAGAACCCGCTCGTAAACGTCATGTGCGTCGGGGTGCTGCCGCTCGAGCGGCTCATCCGCGGCGAGGCGCGCGGGGTCGGCAACCCGGTCATGGCAGTAGGGGCCCGCACGGGACGCGACGGGATCCACGGCGCGACCTTCGCGAGCGAGGAGCTCGACGAGGAGAACGCGGACAGCCGTCCGCAGGTGCAGGTGGGCGACCCGTTCACCGAGAAGCTGCTGCTCGAGGCGAGCCTCGAGCTGATCGAGCGCGACCTGCTCGTGGGGATCCAGGACATGGGCGCGGCGGGGCTCACCTCGAGCGGAACCGAGATGGCCGCGCGCTCGGGCTCGGGGATCGACATCGATGTGTCGCTTCTCCCCGTCCGCGAGGAGGGGATGACGCCGTACGAGATGCTTCTCTCCGAGTCGCAGGAGCGGATGCTCCTCGTGGCGAAGCCCGAGCACGAGGACGACGTCCGCGAGGTGCTCGAGCGGTGGGATCTCCAGGCCGCCACGATCGGGCGCGTCACGGACGACGGGTTCTTTCGGGTCCGCGAGGCCGGCGAGACCGTATGCGAGATCCCCGTGATTCCGCTCGTGGACGAGTGCCCGACCTACGTCCGCGAGGGCGTCGAGGCGCCCGAGGCGATCGCCGCGCGGGAGATGGACCTCTCGCCCTACCGGATCTTCGAGGACGATGCGGCGCTCCGCGACGCGCTCGAGACGCTGCTCGACGCGCCCTCGATCGGGTCGCGGCGGTGGATCCACGAGCAATACGACACGACGGTGCAGACGAATACGCTCGAGGGACCCGGGTCGGATGCCGCGGTCCTGCGGCTACCAGGTGGCAACCGCGCGCTCGCGGCATCGACCGACGGGAATGGACGGTACACCTACCTGGGGGCGCGCACGGGCGGTCGCATCGCCGTGGCCGAGGCCGCGCGCAACGTCGCGTGCACGGGCGCCCGTCCGGTCGCGATCACGAACTGCCTCAACTTCGGCAGCCCGCTGCGCCCCTCTGTTTACTACCAGCTCTCCGAAGCCGTGGCCGGGATGGGCGAGGCGTGCCGCGCGCTCGGCACCCCGGTGACGGGCGGCAACGTGTCGCTCTACAACGAGACCGGCGGCAGCCCCGTGTATCCGACGCCCGTCATAGGGATGCTCGGACTGCTCGACGACCTCGACCGACGGGTGCCCTCGCACTTCCAGGAGCCCGGCGACCGGGTCCTCGTCGTCGGACGGACGCGCGACGAGATCGGGGCCTCGGAGTACCTCGCGGCGTGCCACGGCATGGTCGCGGGCCCGCCGCCCGCGCTCGACCTGGACGAGGCGGCGGCGTTGATCGACTTTCTCGTCGAGGCCGCCGACGCCGGCGTTCTCCGGTCCGCGCACGACTGCTCGGACGGAGGACTCGCGATCGCCCTCGCCGAGTGCGCCATCCTCGCCGATGACGGCTCGACCGGTGTCTCGGTGGATCTCGATGGAGCGCCGGGCGCCGCGGATACGTCGCCTGCCGCGCTCTGGTTCGGCGAATCGCAGTCGCGCGCGGTCGTGACCTGCACGTCGGCCGAAGAGGTCGAGGAGATCGCGGCACGACACGGCGTTCCCGTCGCGGAGATCGGGTCGGTGGGCGAACGCGGCGCCGACTGGACGGTACAGGGAGGAGGGCACCGGGTGACCGCCGCGGTGGCGGATCTGCGCCGGGTGTTCGAGAACGCCCTGCCCCGCCGTATGCGGGAGCAGGCCGGACTGACCTCGTGAGCATGATGGCTCCGGACAACGACAAGCCGAGAGACGAGTGCGGGATCGTCGCGGTCAGCGGCTCCCGGGCCGCGGCCGAGCTCGCGTTCCTGTCGCTCTACGCTCTGCAGCACCGGGGACAGGAGTCGGCCGGGATCGTCACCGTCGACGGCGAGGGGCGTCCCCACGTCCACAAGGGCATGGGGCTGGTGGCGGATGTCTTCGACGAAGACGTGCTCTCCGAGCTCGACGGGTCGGTCGCGATCGGTCACGTGCGTTACTCGACGGCCGGCGACTCGAGCCTGACGAACGCGCAGCCGCTGCTCGTCGACTACCAGGACACGCCGCTGGCGCTCGGACACAACGGGAACCTCACGAACGCGGACGAGCTGCGGGACCAGCTCGCTCGAGAGGGGGCGATCTTCCAGACGGACTCCGACTCGGAGACCATCGTCCACCTGATCGCGCGGTCGCGGCGCGAGGATCAGGACCAGAAGGTCGACGACGCGCTCATGCAGGTGGTCGGGGCCTTCTCGATCATCCTGTGCATCGGCGACACGGTCTACGCGGCTCGCGATCCGCGGGGCTTCCGGCCCCTCGTCCTCGGCCGCCTCGGCGAGGCCGCCGTCGTCGCGTCGGAGACGTGCGCGCTCGACATCATCGGCGCCGCCTACGTGCGCGATGTGCGGCCCGGGGAGGTCCTCCGGATCCGCGACGGACACATCGAGGAGCTCCGCCCCCTTCCGCCGGCCGAGCCGTCGGCGTGTCTGTTCGAGCTCGTCTATTTCTCGCGTCCCGACTCGAAGGTGTGGGGGTGCAGCGTGGACGGCGCCCGCCGGGCGTTCGGCCGCCAGCTCGCACGCGAGCACGCCGTCGAGGCCGACTGCGTCTTCGCGGTGCCCGACTCCTCCAACTCCGCTGCGCTCGGCTACGCGGAGGAGAGCGGGATCCCGTTCGAGCTCGCGCTCATCCGCAACCACTACGTCGGCCGCACCTTCATCCACCCCTCGCAGGCCGGTCGCGATTTCAAGGTCCGGGTCAAATACAACCCGGTGCGCGAGCTGATCGAGGGTCGCCGCCTCGTGGTCGTCGACGATTCGCTCGTGCGCGGGACAACGAGCCGAGGGCTCGTCGCCATGCTGCGCGAGAGCGGCGCCCGGGAGGTGCACTTCCGGGTAGCCTCGCCGCCGGTGCGATTCCCCTGCTACTACGGGATCGACATGCCCACCCGCGAAGAGCTGATCGGCTCATCGCACTCCGTCGAGGAGATCGCCGCCCACCTCGGCGTAGATACGCTCGGGTATCTCTCGATGGACGGGATGCACGCGGCGGTCGAGGGCCATGGACCGTTCTGCGACGCGTGCTGGTCGGGCAACTACCAGGCTCCACTCGTCGATCTCGAGCGGAAGGCCGCGCTACAGCGCGCATGAAGACGTCGGGCCGCCCGGGAGCGCCGTTCAACCGGGCCGTCGCGCTCACCTTCCTGGCGGCGATCGTCGGGTGTGCGCCCGCCCCGGCCACCGAGGGTGCGGCGGCCGACACGGCGGCGATCTGCGCGCAGATCTTCTCCACGAACGACATGCACGGGCGGCTCCTCCCCGCCGAATACGCGTGGTCGGGCGGACGTCCGGTCGGAGGATCCGCGGCGCTGGCCGCCTACGCTCGCGAGGCCGACGCGGAGGCCCCGGAGTGCCCGCTCTTCATCGTGTCCGGCGGGGACATCATGCAGGGGACGCTCGTCTCGAATCTGGCCGATGGGGCCTCGACCATCGCCGCCCTCAACGCGATCGGATACGACGCGGCCGCGATCGGCAACCACGAGTTCGACTGGGGTGTCGAGATCCTGCGCGAGCGGATCGCCCAGGCCGACTTCCCTCTGCTGGGCGCCAACATCTACGAGCGCGCCACCGGCGAGCACCCACCGTGGGTGCGTCCGTGGGCGATCGTCGAGAAGGATGGGGTGCGGGTCGGGTTCATCGGGGCGACGACGCGCTCGACCCCGACCTCGACGCGGCCGACCAACGTCGTGGACTTCGAGTTCCGATCGATCGCGGCGGCGCTCGACCGCTACATCCCCGAGGTGCGCGAGGCCGGCGCCGATTTCGTGGTCGCGGTGATGCACGAGGGCGGGTTCTGCAACGACGATGGGTGTGACGGCGAGGCCCTCGAGGAGCTCGCCGCGACGACGGAGCGGTTCGACTACGCCGTCACCGGGCACACGCACTCGCCCCTCGAGACCGAGATCCGCGGGACGCCCGTGGTTCAATCGTACTCGTACTCGACCGCCTTCGGGCTCGGCCGTCTCGACCGGGACGCGGGTGGAGCCGTAAGGGCCCGTCTGGTGGGCATCCGCCGAACCTATGTCGACGAGGTGACTCCCGACCCCGACGTGCAGAGCCTCGTGCAGGGCTTCGCCGCCGAGGTCGCCGATGTCGTCGGACGCGTCGTCACCGAGTTCGCCGAGCCGATCGCGAAACCGCGACGCGGCGATCTCGTCCTCGGGCGGCTCATCGCCGACGCGCAACGCGCGGCGACGGGGACGCAGGTGGCGCTCATGAATGCGGGGGGCGTGCGGCGCGCGATGCCGGCCGGCGAGATCACCTACGCCGATCTCTTCGAGCTGCAGCCGTTCGGCAACCGGCTCGTCACCCTGTCGCTGTCCGGTGCGCGGCTGCTCGACGCATTCGAGCACGGTCTGGCGGACGGCGATCCGGACGCGCAGCTGAGCGGCGTCCGCGTCACCTACGACGCCGGCGCCCAGCGCGGCGCCCGGATCGTCCACGCCGAGCTCGTCGATGGCACGCCGATCGAGCCGGAGTCCACGTACACGGTCACGGTGAACGACTTCATGTCGATCGGAGGCAGCGGCTACACGATGTTCCTCGACGCCGATGACGTGGTCGACACCGGCATCGTCGACGTGGAAGCGCTCGTCGAGTACCTCGATGGGCGACGCCGACCGGCCCCGATCCCGGGCGACTCGAGGTGGATCCCCGCCGGAAGGGACCCCCGATGACCGAGGCCGAGGTCCGGGCGGCGATCCGCGCGGCCCCGAAGACCGAGCTCCACGTACACCTCGACGGGTCGCTGCGTCCGGCGACGATCCTCGAGCTGGCCGAAGAGCACGAGGTCGAGCTGCCGACGGACGAAGTCGACGCACTGGCGGACTACCTGTTCGTGCGCGACGCGGAAAACCTCGAAGACTACCTCGCGAGGTTCGAGCTCACCCTGTCGGTCATGCAGCGCTCGGCCGCGCTCGAGCGCGTCGCCTACGAGCTGTGCGAGGACGCTGCCGCGGAGAACATCCGGTACATGGAGATCCGGTACTCTCCGATCCTCCACACGGCGACGGGACTACCGCTGCCCGAGACCGTCGACGCCCCGCTCAGAGGTATGCGTCGGGCCGAGGAGGACTTCGGAATCCGCTCGAGCCTGATCATCTGCGGAATCCGCAACATGGATCCCGACGTGTCGCGGGATCTCGCCGATCTGACGATCGCGTACAAGAACCGTGGCGTCGTCGCGTTCGATCTGGCCGGGGCCGAGTACAACTATCCGGCCAAGAAGCACAAGAACGCCTTCTACCGGGTCCGCAACGCGAACATCGGCGCGACCATCCACGCGGGCGAGGCGTACGGGGCCGAATCGATCCACCAGGCGATCCACTACTGCGGGGCGCAGCGGATCGGTCACGGGACCCGGCTGATCGACGATCCTGATCTCATGACGTACGTGAACGACTTCCGGATCCCGCTCGAGATCTGTCTGACGAGCAACGTGCAGACCAGGGCGGTCGACGACTTCGCCAGCCACCCCGTCCGCGTCTACTACGACGAGGGGCTCGTGGTGAGCCTGCACACCGACAACCGGCTGATGAGCGGGACCACGGTCACGGAGGAGTACGTGCGCGCCTGGAAGCACCTCGATTTCTCGCTGGCGGAGATCGCGAGAATGATCCGCCACGGGTTCGCGAGCGCCTTCCTCCACCACGGCGAGAAGCAGGCGCTTCTCGCCGCCGTCGACCCCGAGCTCGAGGCGCTCGCCGCCCGCTCCTGAACCGCGGATCGGCCCTTTCGGGGCTTCCGCCGTCCCCTTCGTACGCCGCGTACGCAAAGAGCGCGTATCCGCCGGGTTTTCAAGAGTTTCAGGGCGAACGACGGCTTGTTACATTCCGCTCACAGTCCTTCCCGAGTCTCTCGCCTGGGGATTGGCGTGTTCAATTCAGCCGCGGCTTCGAAGACACCGAACCGACCGGCACGGCGCCGAATCCCGAGGCATCGATCTCTGCGGTTCTTCATCCCTAAACTCGCATGGAGTACGCGATGAGATTCACCACGTGTGTTCGAACGCTGGCTCTCGGAGCGATCGCGGCAGCGGGGGCGTTCCTGTCCCCCTCCGGCGCGCTCGCGCAGGGGGTCACTACCGGAGCGATCGTCGGCATGGTGACGGGCGACGACGGCCGTCCGCTGGCGGGCGCCCAGGTCATCGTCATCGACAACCGGACGGGGGCCCAGTCGGGTACCCTCACGAACGACGGCGGCCGCTACCGCGTGCCGGCGCTCCAGCCGGGCGGCCCCTACACGATCCGGATCCAGCTGATCGGCTACCGGCCGGAGGCCCGCGAGAACATCCGCGTGACGCTGACCGGCGCCGAGGCGATCAATTTCACCCTGCAGACGAGCGCCGTGGCGGTCGACGAGCTCACCGTCTCGGTCACGTCGGATCCCGTGTTCAGCGCGGCCAAGACGGGCCAGGAGACCATCGTCCCTGGTGAGGAGATCGAGTCCTTCCCGACGATCCAGCGACAGATCACGAGCCTCGCGGCGCTCTCGCCCGAGGTGAACATCGTCGAGGGCGCGCCCTCGATCGCGGGTCAGAACAACCGGTTCAACAACATCCAGATCGACGGCTCGGTCAACAACGAC
>JAWWCR010000157.1:0-10986 GCA_033720355.1 Gemmatimonadota bacterium | reverse complement strand
CCGTTCACCACGACGTCCTCGGTGAGGACGATCTCGGACGTGTCGAAGAAGAACCGCGCCTGGTTGTACCGGCCCGCCGGGACCGTGCCGTCGGCGATCTGGATCCCCGCCTCGGACAGGGTCAGGAGATCGAGAGGCGCCGCGAGAGTCACTTCGAGACTGATCCACGGGCTGTTGCCGTCGTCCTCGCCCTCGCCCTCGCCCTCGCCTTCACCCTCGCCCTCGCCCTCGCCTTCACCCTCACCCTCGCCCTCGCCCTCGCCTTCACCCTCACCCTCACCCTCAACCACCTCGTCGTCTCCCCCGACGAGGTGCAGGTCGATCCGCGTGATGTTCAGGAAGAGGTTTCCGACCGCGGACTCCGGCACGTCGCCGAGGCTCAGCGAGACCCCGCCGTCCACCAGATTCGTGGCTACCCCGTCGCTGGACAGGACCACGCTCGCCTCTCCGACGCCCGGCCCCGTCGTGTCCGAGCAGGCCGTGGCGGTCAGCAGAGCCGCGACCGCGACGGCCGCGAGGCTTCGATTCCCATATCGCAGCATCGTATTCCCCTCCCAGGAGCACATCGATGATCGACGCCGATCGCGTCCAGAACGCCTGAATCCCTGCAATGTCTGCACCGACGCGGACGCGACTCACGTGCTGCGGCGTAAGCGCCTGCGACCACTGCGGATGGGTGGCTTGCCGGGCTGTTCGGCGGTTCCTGCGGCGACGTAACGGAGTGCCGAATCCGGCAATCTTTGCCCAACGACGGTCGCCCGCCGGACCGGGCGTCAGGTCGAGACGCCGCTTCGGTCTACTCCTGCCGCAACGTTTCGAGCGGCTCGACGCCCAGCGCGCGGACCGCGGGCACCCAGCAGGCCAGGGCGCAGACCAGCAGCAGCGTCGCCGCGACGCCGACGTAAGTGAACGCGTCGAATCGCGAGACGTCGTGGAGGAGCGAGCCGAGGATCCGCGTTCCGGCCGAGGCCGCCAGGAGGCCGACGAGAGTGCCGATCGCCGCGACCGCCATCCCGCGGCGAAACACGAGCCCGAGGATGCGGCCGCGCGACGCGCCGAGCGCCGTCCGGATCCCGATCTCGGGCAGCCGTTCGACGACGCTTCCCGACATCACCCCGTAGAGCCCGAGACCCGACATGGTGAGCGCGAGCAAGGCGAACGTCTGGAGCACGAGCATGACGAACCGCCGCCGCGCCTCCGACGACTCGACGACCGACGTCAGGCTGTGGGTCCGGACGATCGGCTGACCCGGATCGACGGAGGCGATGGCGCCGCGGACGGCGGACGCAATGGCGGTCGACGCGGTCCGAGACCGCGCCACGAACCACCGCGGGTCATCCGCGAAGAACCACTGCTCGGGGGCGAGGTAGACGGCGGGGGCTCCTCCGTCCTCGAGCGAGGCGTGGCGCACGTCCCCGACGATACCGACGACCGTGAAGGCCGGTCGATCGGTGAGGCCCACGTGGACGCGCCGGCCGAGCGCGTCTCCGTTCGGAAAGGCGCGGGCCATCGTCTCGCTCACGACGACGACGGCCTCCGTACCCGCCCTGTCCGACTCGAGCAGCCCGCGGCCGGCCAGCACGGGGATCCCCATCGTCTCGAAGTAGTCGGGGCTAACGACGTACCGCTGTGCGACACCGACGAAAGCGTTCTCGGGGGGCGCGCCTTCCAGGTTGACGCCGAAGGACGAGTCGTCGCCGCTCAGAGGAAGCAGGTTCGTGAACGCGGCGGAGGCGACGCCGGGCGTGGCGCGCAGCGCCTCGAGCACCTGATCGAAGAACGGAGCGGAGCCATCCGGCCCGTCGAGACCGGCCGTCTGGACCTGGAGCGCGATCGCCCCGGTCGCATCGAACCCGGTGGGGGTGTCGAGCAGCCGGCCGACCGTCCGCATCAGGAGGCCCGCGCCGATGAGCAGCACGGCCGCCAGGGCGACCTCGGCGCCGACCAGACCGCGCCGCATCCCGCCGGATGATATCCGCGTACGTGGGCCTCCCTCCTCCGGGTCGCCGCGGCGAAGGGCCGCCGGCAGCAGCCCGGCCGCGATGCCGATGAGCGCCGATAGAGCGAGCGCGAAGGCGAGGGAACCCCCGTCGAGTCCCACCCGCGACAGCCGTGGCAGCCCCGCCGGGCTCAGCTCGACGAGGACCTCCACGCCGAGCCAGGCCAGCGCGACGCCGGCGGCACCGCCGATCGCGGCGAGCACTAGACCCTCCGCGAGGAGCTGTCTCACGAGCCTGCCGCGACTCGCGCCGAGCAGAGCGCGCATGGCCAGCTCGCCCTTCCGCGACTCCGCCCGGGCGAGCAGCAGGATCGTGAGGTTCGTAAGCGCGATCACGAGCAACAGGAACGCGGCTGCGCCCAGCGCCAGCATGATGGGCCGGGACCCTCCGGTCATCTCCTCGTGGAGCGGGCGCACGACGACCCCCGCCTCGAGGGCTGCCCACGCCGGCCGCGGAAACCGATCGATCGGATCCCGCGAGATCGCCGTGAGCTCCGCGCGCGCCGCATTGACGGTCACCCCCTCGCCCAGACGCGCGATCATGTCGAGGTGGTGGCCCCACTCGCGACCCTCGAAGGTCGGCGGCGGAGGGGCGTACTGCAGCAACCCCCACACGGCGCTCTCGGTCGGCGAGACGCTCTCGAGCCCCTCCGACAAGACGCCGACGATCGAGTACGGCTGCGCGTCGAGCGGGATCGTCCGCCCGATCACGGCCGGATCGGCGCCGAGCCTGCGGACCCACAGCGCGTGGCTGATCACGACCTCGTTCGCGCCCCCCGGGCGGTCGGCCTCGGGCGAGAATCCGGGGCCGATCGCGGGACGCACGCCGAGAACGTCGAAGTAGGCCGCGCTGACGCGTCTTCCGTCGAGTCTTTCCGGCTCGGTGCTGCCGCCGAGCACGGGCTGCCAGGAGCGTGATACCGCGAGGTGCGAGAGACCGCGGGACCGCTCTTGCAGCTCAGTATGCGTACCGAACGTCATCGGGATCTCATCGCCGCTCGGCGCGCGGTCGAGGATCGCGACGATCCTGTCCGGCTCGGGGAAATCCAGCGGCTCGAACAGGGAAGGGGCGATGACGCTGAACAGCGCGGTCGAGGATCCGATCCCGAGCGCCAGCGTGAGCAGCACGACGGCAGAGAACCCGGGTCGGCGGCGGACTCCTCGCAAGGCGAGCGCCGTGTCCCTGAGGAACGTCTCGACCCGGCGCTCCCACCCGGCCTCGACGATCCGGTCGCGGGCAGCGACCTCGGCGCCGTAGCGCATGCGGACCATGCGCCGCGCCTCCGCCGGGTCCACACCACGGGCGACGAGATCCGCCTCCGCCTCATCGAGGAAGCTCCGCACCTCGTGGGCGACGTCGCGTCGGCCCCCATCCCGCGAGAACAGCGCGCCAACGCCCGACGTGACCTCTCGCAGCCTCGCCCTCGTCGTCTCGACTCCCGCGACGACCGCCCGCCAGACGCCCACCGTCAGGCCTCCGCCGCCAGGAGACGCCCGATGGCCGACGCCCGGCGCTCCCACCCCTCCGTCTCGAGCTCGAGCTGACGCTCACCGGCTCTCGTCAGCGCGTAATACTTCGCACGGCGCGAGTTCTCGGTCTGCCGCCACTCCGACGAGATCCACCCGGCGCGCTCGAGCCGTTTGAGCGACGTGAGCATCGAACCCGGATTTACGGCGAACACCCCGTCCGATATCTCCTCGATCCGCTGGGCGATCCCATAGCCGTGGAGGGGGGCGAGGCTCAGGGTCTTCAAGATCATCATGTCCATCGTCCCCTGGATCACATCCGTGCTGAACCGGCTCATGTCGGCACTCCCCGAAGAAGCTGGTCGAGACGCGGGATCTCGACGGCACCCGGAACCTCGGCGGCAAGAGAGTAGCGACCCTGGAGCCTCCCGCTTGCCCGGTGCCCACACATTCTCGGTGCCAATATCTTGATTGTCAAGATGTGAAGATCAAGGGGTGCGGTGCTCCTGATGACCGGGCCCGGCGGGGCGGAGGAAAAGCGCTCGGTGGCGGCGCCATCCAGCTTTCTTACGAATCGTAAGGAATGGCGATGTCCCGCTGTGGGACCGGGGCGGCGGCGCCATCCAGCTTTCCTACGAATCGTAGAGAATGGCGACGTCCCCCTGTGGGAGGGGGTGCCGGCGCCCTACTTCGTCCAGATCACGACGACGCCGCAGCCGCCGCTGGCGCCCGAGAACTCGGCCGGAGTGGAGGCGGGACCGGAGTAGACCTCGATCCCGGCGATGTCGTACGGACGGACCAGCTCGTCGAGGCGGTGATGGCTCGCCCGATCCGACTGGATCACGTTGACCCCGTCGATGAACACATCGGCGCGCATGCAGGCGAGGCCGGAACGGCCGGCGAACGAGATCTCGCAGTCGAAGCTCATGAGACCCTGTGTGCAGTCGAGCCGTGTGCCCGGGACGTCGGCAACGACGTGCGTGGTGTACCTCGCCCCACGGCGCTCGATCTGATCGACGGTGAGGAAATGGCCGAGTCCCGCCTTCTCGAGCCACTCCTTGCGCTCGTAGAACCCGCGGGTCTCGAGGTTCGTGAGCCGGACCTCCTCGATGACCACGTCGAGCGGCTCGAGCTCGATCGGCTCGGGGTCGATGCGGACGAGCAGGGAGGTCGACGCACCGGCACGGACGTTCACGCTCGCCGACCGAGTCCCGTAGGCGACGTGCTGCACGTCTATCGTCGTCTCGCCGGCCGGGACGTTGTTCAGCGCGAAGGCGCCGGTCGCGTTCGTGAGCGCCTGGCCTCCGGCGCCCGCGAGCCCGACGACGGCGCCGTCCACGGGCTCGCCCGTGCCGGCGTCGACCACCGTGCCGAGCACGCGACCGGTCTCGTCGTCGTCGTCGGACATCCCGATGAGGAACTCGTGCTCGTAGGTCTGGCCCGCCTCGACGGCGAAACGAAGGACACCGCTCGACATCCCGCCGAAGCTCGCCACGCCGATGAGCTCCGCGCCGGCAGGAAGCGAGCACGCCGTGAACGCGCCGTCGGCTCCGGAGGCCACGACGACGCGGTCGCCGGCCCAGCGGATCGACACCTCGACGCCGGGGAGGCCCAGGGTGCGCGTCTCGTCGAGCACGACTCCGACGAGCGAGCCGGCGTCGCCGTCCGCCGGGCAGCCGGTCTGACCGGCGAGCGTCTGAGCCCAGCTGAAGAGACCGATCGCGGCCGCGGCGAAGAAGTGCTGTGCGGCAGGGGTGCGCATGCCTGGCGGGACCGGCGCGCGGGGCCGAACAGGAACGAGCGACATGAACTCCTCTCGTTCGAGGGACTCTGTTGGATGACGGTAAGACCGAGGGGTGGGTCACGATAGTCTGGTGCGGCGAGTGACAGCGGTTGCCATCTCTCAGGGCGGGGGCTCCACCGATCCTTCGGCCACGGCCCGGGCGGTAGCGTCGCGCAGCCTCGCGACGAGGTCCGCCCTCGTCGCGGAGATGTCGGTCGTCCCGGTCGGGTCAGCGATGAAGTCGAAGACCTCCTCCGCCCCGTCGCCCCTGCGGATGTAGTGGAATCCGCTATCGACGATCGAGACCATCGCACCGAAGCGAAGCGGCGAGGTCGGCGGCGGGCGGATTCCCGGGCGGATTTCCGCCAGCAGCGGGGTCATCCGGCCCGTCGGCGCCGGCGCGCCCCAGAACCGCGCGAGCGAGCGTCCGGGCAGCGTCCGCCGCCGAGTGGCCAGACCTTCGAGGGTCGTCGCGAGGTCCGCGAGCGAGACCGGCTCGGCAACCCGGGTCCCGCCCCGCGACGCTCCCGGAAGTCGGATCAGCAGGGGCACGTGAAGCGTCTGGATGTACAGGCCGCGCCCGTGACCGAGCCGGCCGTGCTCGCCGAAGTGCTCGCCGTGGTCCGAGGTGATCGCGACCACGGTGTTGTCGAGGACGCCTCGCCGGTCGAGGTCTTCCAGCAGCGCGGCCAGGTGGCGGTCGAGCTCGACGAGAGTCCCCTCGTAGGCGGCGCGAGCGGCATCGATGCGAGACGGCGACCATTCCTGTTCCCCGGGGTCCTGGACGGGGGCATCCGTCCGCACGGGTCCGAAACGCGCGGCGATCGAGTCGGCGACGATGTACGGCGCATGTGCGTCGTAGTAGTTGAGGAACGCGAAGAACGGCGCCTCGCGTCCGGCGCGGGCTCGCCCGTCGAGCCACGTCTGGAACGATCCGCCTACCTCGGCGGCGCGCTTGCGACCCAGCACGTCGTGATGGCCGAGCAGGCGCCGTCCGTTGACCACGAAGAGCCTCGAGATGAGCGACGATCTGAGGGTCGTGGCGAGGGAGAGGGGATAGTCCTCGTAGCGAGCGAACCCCCGGTCCACGCCGTTCTCCCACGTCGTGTAGAGGAGGTTCGATGTGAACCCGGCGGTCTCGTACCCCTGCGCCGACAGTCGCTCGGCGAGGGTGGGATGCTCCGGCCCCAGCGGGGTCACGAGATCCGCGTCCATCTCGTGGTCGAAGCGGCCCGTGAACAGGGTGCCGTGCGAGGGCAGCGTCCACGACGAAGTCGCGAGCGCCCGGTCGAACACGACGGACTCGCGGGCCAGACGCTCGAGGGCCGGAGTCGTCGGGAGCCCGTAGCCGTAGAGGCTCATGCTCTGTGCGCGGACCGTGTCGAGAATGATGAGCAGCACGTTGGGAGCGTCGGCCGGCGCCTCACCAATCGCCGCGAGCGCGCGGCGCTCGCCTGTCACGCGCGAGATCGCGATCGCGGCGGCGGCGAGGGCGACGAGCACGGCGCAGGCGGGAGCGGCGCGCCGCACGAGTTGGCGGAGCCACTCTCTGTCGAGCACCCGCCCCCCCTGGGCGGCGAGTCCGATGGCCAGGATCGCGCTCGGGACGAAATGCAGCCGCGGATACGCGAGGATGGGGCCGGCGATGGCGAAGAACAGATACCAGGCGGTCACCTGCCTCCACGACCATCGGAGGCCGATGGCGCGAACCGACAACAAGAGCACGGTCGCCGTTGCGAAGACGAGGATGGCGGCGACCGGAGTCATCCAGATGAAGTCGAGCGGCATCCACACGCGCTGGTCGAGGATGAAGCGCTGGAAGACCCGGGCGGCCGACTCGGTGGTGCCGACGCATACACCGAGCGCGAGGCCGAAGGTGGCGATGCGTCTCGCCGAAGGTCGGCCATCGACGCGCGTCCCGTCCATTCGACCTCCTTTCTCGTCAGCCTCCGCCGTCTGCCCGCACCGGCGGTTCAAGGACCGGGCCAGCCGTCACGAAACGATCGGGGCCCGCGTTCACTTCCTGACGATTCTACGGTA
The DNA here is from genome assembly GCA_033720355.1 of Gemmatimonadota bacterium. Taxonomy (GTDB): domain Bacteria; phylum Gemmatimonadota; class Gemmatimonadetes; order Palauibacterales; family Palauibacteraceae; genus Palauibacter. Next base: position 3,697 of record JAWWCR010000157.1, on the reverse strand, counting down.
TTCGCGTCCCGGGGCCTCATGACGTTTCGGAGCTCAGCCGACGACCGGATGCTCCGTCTCCGCGGCGGGCGGTGGACGACGCTGCTCGGTCTCCTCGCGCCGCTGACGGCGTGCTCGAGCGGCTCCGGACCGGAGAGCGTGGCCCCTCCACCGCCGCCCGCCGAGCCCCGGATCGTCGAGGGCGTGAACATCGATCGGCTCGCCGAGCTCGCGTCCGCCATCATGTCCGGGCAGTTCCCCGACGTCCACAGCACGCTGGTCATGCGAAATGGCCGCATGGTGTTCGAGCGGTACTACAACGGCTCGGGGCCCGACGATGTCCACACCATGCAGTCCGTCACCAAGAGCTTCGCCTCGGCGCTCATCGGAATCGCCATCGCCGAGGGGCACATCGCGGGCGTGGACGAAGCCGTGCTCGACTTCTTCCCGGAGTGGAAGGAGGAGCTGTCGGCCGATCCGCGCCGCGCCGCGATGCGGCTCGAGGACGTCCTCACGATGCGGACCGGGACCGACTACCACGAGAACGGCTCCGCCGCGCCTCACTGGCAGCTGAACGCGCTCGCGACCGGCTGGGACCGGTTCTGGATCGAGCGCCCGATGGTGCACGACCCCGGCACCTTCTGGCAGTACGACTCGGGTGGCGCGGTCGCCGTGTCGGCCTTCCTCCACCAGCGGACGGGGCTCCACGCCGACGGGTACGCGGATGCGACGCTGTTCGCCGCCCTCGACATTCGGCAGCGCGGCTGGTTCACGAACGCGGAGGGTCACGTCCACACCGGCGGCGGACTCTCCCTGCGAGCCGACGACATGATCAAGCTGGGGCAGCTGTACCTGCAGGGGGGGATGTGGGAGGGGGCTCAGGTGATCCCGGCCGACTGGGTCGAGGTCTCTACGAGACGGCATTACACCTTCAGCGCATTCGCTCCCCGGGTGACCGGGTACGGGTACTACTGGTGGCTGATGGAGCCGGACCCGTCCGGGCCCGGCGACCAGGAGATCTACGCCGCCTTCGGCGCGCGGGGGCAGTACATCTTCGTCGTCCCCGAGCACGACCTTGTCGTGGCGATCACCGGCGACGCGCGAAACGGAAACGACTGGGCCAACCCGCAGGCGTTCCTGTACACGCACATTCTCCCCGCGATCGAGGAGTAGCGGGTCCTCCGCATCGGTCTAATCCGCGCGCATGGCCTCCATCGGGCTGATCCGTCCGGCCCGCCACGCGGGGATCCACGAGGCGAAGACGGCGACGCCACCGAGCAGGAGACCCACGGCGATGAAGGTGACGGGGTCGAGCGCCGGGACCCCGATGAGAAGCCCGGCCAGGAACCGGGTGACGAGGAGCGCGGCGCCGACCCCGATGGCGATGCCGGCCGCGGCGAGCCGGGCGCCCTCACCGAGCACTCCGGCCTGGATCTGCCCGCGCGCGGCCCCGAGCGCGCTCCGCACGCCGAACTCGCGCGTCCGGGTACCGACCGAGAACGCCAGGACGCCGCCGATCCCGACCGCCGCGATGACGAGCGCGAGCGCCGCGAAGCCTCCGAGCAGCGTCGCGTTCAGCCGACGCGGGGCCACCGACTCGTCGCCCAGCTCGGCGATCGTCGCGATGTCGTCGATCGGCTGGTTGGGGTCGTGCGCCAGGATCACCTCGCGGATCGCGGGGACGACGGTCGGTGGCGGCACCGTGACCCGCATCACGAGCGACCGCGTGAAGAACGGCGTCACCTGTCGGTACGGGTTGTACATGGTGTGGAGGACATCGGCGTCCAGCCCCACGTCCCGCGTGTCGGCCACCACGCCGACGACGATGCGCCACTCCGGCGACATCCCGAGGAACTTGAGCGTGTCGTCGGTCCACGCGATCCGTTTCCCGACCGGGTCGTCATCGCCGAAGTAGGCCCGCGCCATCGACTCGTTGATGACGACCACGCCCTGAGCGTCCTCGGTATCGGTGCCCGCGAACTCGCGACCCCGGATCACGTCGATCCCCATCGTCGCGAAGTAGCCGGGCGAGACGACGCGGAAGTCGGCCCGAGGCTCGGGAGCGTTGGGCGGCGGGTCGTGGCCCTCGACATCCATCGCGAGCTGGGCCGTGAACCCCGACTCGGCGTTGAGCGGCACCGTGCTGGTGAGCGCGACGCGTTCGACACCGGGGAGGGCCGAGACGTCGTCCAGCATGGCCAGGTAGAGGTTCCGGACCTGCTGCTCGGGGCGGCCATCCATGCTCGGCGGCACGTCCATCGACAGGACCTGCACGGTGTCGAACCCCGGGTCGATCCTGTTCAGGTGCGACATGGTGCGCAGCAGCAGACCGGCGCCGACGAGCAGCACGAACGAGGTGGCGATCTGTGCCACGACGAGAAGCCGCTGCACCCGCCGACCGCGCGAGCTACCCGTGGACCGGGCTCCGGTTCGCGTCAGCTCGACCCGGCTGCCGTCGGGCAGTGGCGGCAGCACCGTGAAGAACACCGAGGCCGCCACGGCCGCGACGAGGGCGAACCCGAACACCGATGGGTCGAGCCCGATCTCGAACGCCCGCGACGTGAACCGCGACGTGAACGCGACGAGGACGTCGAGCCCGGCCGACGCCAGCACGAGCCCGAGGACGGCCCCGGCGCCGGCGAGCAGCAGCGACTCGACCAGGAGCGCGCGGCGGAGGGCACCCCGGCTGCCGCCGAGCGACACGCGGATGGCCAGCTCGTCGCCGCGGCGCAGGACCCGCGTGAGCGTCAGGTTCGCGAGGTTCGCGCACGCGATGACGAGCACCAGCGAGGCGGTCGCCAGGAGGAGCAGGAGCGTCGGTCGCGCGCGCGAAGTGAGCTGGATCTTGAGCGGCGTGACGGTGACCTGATACCCGGAGCCGGGGTCGTACGCCTCCGGGTACTCCCGGTGAACTCGAGTGGTGACGCGCTCGGTCTCGGCGAGCACCGACTCGACGGTCGCGTCCGGCGCGAGCTTCGCGAACACCTCCGTCATGCGGTGGATGCGGTCGTGGTTCATCGACGCGTCCAGGTGGTGCGGGCTCGCCGCCATGTTCACGTAGATGTCGGTGCGCTCAGGGTACGGCGGCGCCGGCTCGGCGACCCCGACGATCGTGGCCGTGAGGCCGTTCATCCGGACCGTCTTCCCGAGCACATCCGGGTCGGCCCCGAAGACGGAGCGCCAGTAGGCGTCGGAGAGCACGATCACCGCGGCGGCGCCGTCTCCGTCGTCCTCGACGCCCACCATGCGGCCGAGCGAGGCGGAGAGCCCCATGACGTCGAAGTAGTTGCCCGTCACGATCCCGGCGCGCACCCGACGGGGTGTCTCGTGACCGAGCATCGCGAACGTCATCGCCGAGAACTCGGCGACGGCGTCGAGCGACGGCGTCCCTCGCCGGTAGTCCTCGATCTCGGGCACGGAGAAGAGCGCGTTCTCGATTCCGCCGAGCGGCGCGGTGTGCCGCAGATAGACCAGCCGATCGCCGTCCTCGTGCGGGAGGGGACGAAGGAGAACCCCGTTCACCGCGCTGAACATCGCCGTGTTGGCGCCGATGCCGAGACCGAGCGTCACGATGAACACGCACGCGTATCCGCGGTTCTTCGCGAGCCCGCGCACCGCGTGCCTCACGTCTCTCAGAATCCCATCGAGCATCATCTCGGTTCTCTCTCTCGCCGGTCTCCGGAGGTCCACTCCGGGGAGGAGGTATTCGTCATCTCGT
>JAWWCR010000156.1:0-11354 GCA_033720355.1 Gemmatimonadota bacterium | reverse complement strand
TTTCGAGGAAACGTGAACCCTCTACCGAGCGAGTCACGACGTTGAGGAAGCTGATCCGAGTCGCCGCCGTTGCGTTCCTCGTCTGGGCGATCACGACCTTCGCCTGGGCTGCCGTTCACCACGTCACAGGGGTGACGGGCCCCGCGGAGGCCAGCGCGGCGTCGCTGGACTTCGTCGCGAGCGCCGTGACCTTCGTCGACCCGCCCGGGGTGCTCGGTGCGCCGCAGCGCTTCGCCGCGCGGCAGATCCGTCAGGCCGCCGATGCGGTCGGCCGGATCCACCGCGGTCCGGAGCGGCTCGCGGCGCAGGTAGTGGACGAGCTCGGACACCGGCACCGCCACGGCAGACGCGGCGGCCACCGGCACGCCAGCACCGACGAGCGCCATCAGGAGATGGAGCGCGCCTACGAGGCATACGGGCGCCTCGCGATTCCGATCGACGAGCTCGACAGGGCGCGTGCGCAGCTCGAGACGCGGGCGATGCTCGAGCTCGAGCGGCACCGTGCGAGCCTCGACCGCGAGCGGCGTCGTATCGAGATCCGGCGCGAGCTCGGTCAGAGTCAGCAGGCGCGAATCCAGCGCAGCATCGAGCGCGTGCAGCAGAGGATCGAGCGGGCGCAGGCCGAGGAGGAGGGCGATGTCCGCCGCAAGCTGGTCGAGCGGCTCCGCCGCATCCTCCGCGAACTCGAGGAGGAGCTCGGCGAGGCGCGCGAGATCGAGGTCCGCGAGATCCAGCTCGACGAGCACGATTTCGACTTCGACTTCGATTTCGACTTCGAGGGTCTCGAGATCGAGGACCGGGATCTCGAGGTCCAGGGGCCCGACGGGCCGATCAGGATCCGGATCCGCGGACGCTGATCCGTCCTCGACAACGAAGTTCTTCCCCGGAGGCGCCGCGATCGCGGCGCCTCCGGCGCATGTGACCCCTTCGCGATCCCCGCGTAGATTCGACCCCATGATGACGTCGAAGCGAGCAACCGTTTTTCTGAGCGCGATCGCCGCTTCGTGGCTGCCCGGCGGCGGTGCGGCGGGTCAGGCCGGCCACGAGCACCGCGCGCAGCCAGACCCCGGGGAAGCGCAGTCGGGGTTGCTCGACGTCCTCGACCGGGCGGACGAACGGACGCTCGTGATCGAGCTCGGTCCGATCGATCTCCCCGCGAACACGGACCACCACGCGCTCGAGCAGATCCCGGTCCAGTTCGGAGAAATCCCGTTCGACTTCACGATCCGAAGCCTGTTCGCCGACATCGTGGACGAGGAAGGCGAGCTCGTGCCCCGTGAGGTGTTGCACCACGCCAACCTGCTCGACCCGACCCGCCGCGAGCTGTTTCTCCCGATCATGCTGCGGATCATGGCGGCGAGCCACGAGACGCCGCGCGTGTCGGTGCCGGGCTGGCTGTTCGGCATCCCGATGCGTGGCGGGTCGCCGTTCCTCGCCCTCGCGATGCTGCACAACCCGACCGACCGCGACTATCGCGGCGTGAGGGTCCGCCTCCAGCTCGGGTACGAGCGACGAGAGCTGCTGCCGATGTATTCGATCGTCCCCTTCCACCTCGACACGATGTTCCCGCAGGCCGAGCGCAAGGCTTTCGACCTGCCGCCGGGTCGCTCATCGAAGAGTTACGAATCGAAACCCGCGGTCGACGGGATGATCGTGGGCCTGAGCGGTCACCTCCACCGCTACGCGACGCGTCTCCGCCTCGAGGACGTGACGACCGGGGAGGTCCTGTACGACGTGCGCCCCGCGACCGACGACGACGGTCACATCGAGGAGATCCCGGTTCTGTTACACCGCGGGAAGGGCCTCGGCGCACGCGTCCACGCGTCACACGTCTATCGGGTCACGGCCGAGTATCTGAACCCGACGGCCGAAACGATCGTCGATGGAGGGATGGGAGCCGTCGCGGGGGCGTTCATCCCCCTCGACGAGTGGCCACGCGCCGACACGACCCACCCGCTGTACGTCGCGGATCGGCAGTGGGTGATCGCCAGCCAGCTAGAGCACGGAGACGCCCACGGCCATTGACCGCGGGCGCGAAACCGGGTCCGGACTCCCGCCCGCCGGTCCCGCGCGCTAGGGCGTCGCGCTACCGTCCTCGTACAGGACCCGACCACCCACGATCGTGTACAGGACGCGCGCGTCGAGAATCTCGTCGTCGGGCACCGTCAGGATGTCGTGCGACAGCACCGTGACGTCGGCCAGCTTCCCGACCTCCAACGTCCCCTTCACATCTTCCTCGAACGCCGCATACGCGTTGTTGTACGTGTACGAGCGGAGCGCCTCGAGTCGGCCCATCGCCTGATCGACGTAGAACCGCGAGCCGTCGTTGACCTGGCGCGTGACCGTGCAATGGAAGCTCGCGATCGGGTCGACGTCTTCCACCGGGGCATCCGTGCCGTTCGTGACGATGGCGCCGGCCGCCGCGAGATCCTGCCACATGTACGCCCCCGTGCGTGCGCGCGCCTCGCCCAGCCGCAGCATCACCCAGGGGCCATCCGAGCAGGCGTGGATCCCCTGCATCGAGGCGATCACACCCAGTTCGGCGAACCGCGGGATGTCGGCCGGATCGATGTGCTGGGCGTGCTCGATCCGCCAGCGCAGATCGGATCGATCGGGGTGATCCGCGAACGTCCGCTCGTACAGGTCGAGGACCTCGCGGTTGCCGCGATCGCCGATCGCGTGCGTGTTGACCTGGAAGTCGTGCTCGATCGCGAGACGCGCTACCGCCTCGATGTCGGTCGGGGCGTTCGTGGCCAGTCCCTCGCTGGAAGGCATGTCCGCGTAGGGCTGAAGCAGCCACGCGCCGTGCGAGCCCAGCGCCCCGTCGACGACCTGCTTGATCGAGCGCACGGTCAGGTGGTCGTCCGCGTACCCGACCATCCGGACGTCGTCAAGCCGACCCTCGAGCGACGCCCGGCTTCCCCTCAGCATCACGTAGAGCCGAACGGGGAGCTCGCCGGCGTCGGCCATCTCCCGCAGCAGCTCGACGGTCGCGAAGCTCGACCCCGCGTCCTGGAAGCTCGTGATCCCCTTCTCCAGCAGCTCCTCGTTCGCCAGACGGACCTTCTCCCGCTCCTCGGCGAGCAGCTCCTCGCGGCTCCTGCCGGCCTCCGCCTCGGCGCGCGCGGCCCCGGTGAGCCCCTGGGCGGTCTCGCGCAGCATCCCCGTGGGGTCGCCGTCCGCGTCGCGCACGATCTCGCCGCCGTCGGGATTCGGCGTGTTCCGGTCGATCCCCGCGAGCTCGAGCGCTCGCGCGTTGACGAACGACGCATGACCGCTGGCGTGCGTGAGCGACACCGGGTTGTCGGGGCTCACGGCGCTCAGACCATCGTGCAGAGGAAGGCCCTCGACGGCGGGACTCGGCGTCTCGGTCCATTTCTCCTGGTGCCAGCCGCGACCGAGGATCCACGCGCCCGGCTCGGCGCGCACCGCGGCGTCGGCGACCTGGGCCACGATGTCATCCCAGGTCTCCGCGGTCGTGAGGTCGAGGATCATCCGCGCGTTCCCGATGCCCATGAAGTGCGCGTGGCCCTCGATGAACCCCGGGATGGCGAGCCGGCCCTCGAGATCGATGACCCGGGCGTCTTCCCCGATGAAGCCTGCGACATCGGCGTCAGATCCGACCGCGACGATCCGGCCGTCGCGAGCGGCCAGGGCAGTGGCTTCGGGCTGGTCGTCGTCGAGCGTGACGATCCGCCCGTTGGTCAGCACGAGGGTGGACGGGTGCGACGTCGGCGCCTCCTGCCGGGCGGCGGCCTGCGACCCCTCGGCCGTCGCCGGCCGGTCATCTCCGTCCGGGGCGCAAGCCAGCGCCGCCCCGCACACGAGGGCGGTGGCGAACGCGGTTCCCTGTGGTCTCCTTCGAAGCATCCGGGCGCCTCCAGTGTGTCCGTTCCCCAGCTGACTGCACGCTCGGTGCAGAATAGGCGGACGTTGCGACGCGGGCTATCTTGCCGCGCTTCCAACTCGTTCCCGGGAGGGCCCCGATTCGCCGCTTCGCGATACTCGCCGCACTTCTCATGATCGCCCCCGCCCCCGGGGCGCACGCGCAGATCGGCGTGCTGGGCGGCTTCAACCGGGACTCCTTCGGTGACTTCTCGGGGGAGACCTACGAGCTCGTGGACGAGATCGACGGGTTCCACACCGGAATCTTCCTCGACTTCTCGCTCGGGCTGTTCGGCATCCGGCCCTCGATCGTGTACCACCGCCTCACGAAGGCCGTGATAGGGGAGGAGGACGCCCCGCAGGGAGACATCGAGATCGTCGAGTTCCCGCTCGAGGGTCGTGTGGCGGCGCCCTTCGGCAGTCTGCGGCCGTATCTCATCACCGGCCCGACCCTGATGTTTCCCTCGAGCCCCATCACCCCCGTCGACGAGGCGCTCGCGGGTGCGCTGATCCGCTGGAGCGTGGGTATCGGCGTCGAGTGGGACGTCGGCTTCAGGGTATGGCCCGAGATGCGGGTGGGGTCGACGATCGGCGGGCTGGTCGAGGACGACGACGAGGGCGGATCCCGGCTCACGACCTTCATGATGAGGATCGGCTTGAGCTTCTGAAGACGCCGGAGGGATCGGCGCGAATACGCGCTCCGTTTGCGGTCGCGTCCGGCCGCCCCCATCTTACCGAACAAATACCGAAGAACGGCGCGAGCGACGGAGCAAGACGTGCGCACCCTGCCGATCCGGGGACGCGGAGCCGCCGACAACCCGGCGAACCGGTTCGTTCCCATCGAGCTGGTTCCCGACCCCGAAGCGGCTCTCGACGCCGAAGATCCGGGGGTGAAGACCAGGTTCTTCGAGGACTCCACGCGGTCGATCATCTCGACGAACGACAGCCCCGACGTGGGCTTCGACGCCTCCGTCAACCCGTACCGCGGGTGCGAAGTCGGGTGCATCTACTGCTACGCACGCACCTTCCACGAGTACCTCGGGTTCTCGACCGGCCTCGACTTCGAGACGCGGATCCTCGTCAAGAAGGATGCTCCCGAGCTTCTGCGCGCAGAGCTCGCCTCGCCCCGCTGGAAACCGCAGGTGATCGCCCTGAGCGGCGCCACCGACCCCTACCAGCCGGTAGAGCGCGCCCTCCGTCTGACGCGAGGCTGTCTCGAGGTTCTCGCCGAGGCGCGCAACCCCGTGCAGGTGGTGACGAAACGCGACCTCGTCGTCCGCGACATCGACCTCCTCGGAGGGCTGTCGGCGATCGGGGCGGCGTCGGTCCACGTGTCGGTGACGACGCTCGACCAGGGGCTCCAGCGTGTCATGGAGCCGCGCGGGGCCGCTCCCTACCGGCGGATAGAGGCCATCCGGCGGCTGGCGGCCGGCGGAGTGAGCGTGGGCGTCAACGTCGCACCCGTGATTCCCGGGCTCACCGATCACGAGGTGCCCTCCATCCTCGAGGCGGCTCGAGAGGCGGGCGCGATGACCGCCACGTACATCCTGTTGCGTCTGCCGTTCGGGATCCGCGAGTTGTTCGACAGCTGGCTGGAGATGCACCTGCCGGACCGTCGCGATCGGGTCATGGGTCGCGTCCGGGAGACGCGCGGCGGGCGGCTCTACGACCCGCGTTTCGCGGTCCGCGGCAGGGGCGTCGGCGAGTACGCCGCGCAGATCCACTCGATGTTCCGGGTGACGGCCGGCCGGCTCGGTTACGAGACCGCGCCTCCTCCCCTCTCTGCGGAGAGCTTCAGGGCGCCACGCAGCGGCGCGCAGCTCGGCTTATTCGACGGGGTCTGACGACTCCCGGTCCGCAGGCTCGCGCAGTCGCAGGGCCGCGGAGTTGATGCAGTAGCGCTCGCCGGTCGTCGGCGGACCGTCGTCGAACACGTGGCCGAGATGCCCGTCACACGCGCTGCACAGCACCTCGGTGCGGCGCATGAAAAGGCTGTTGTCGGGCCGCATGGTCACGCCCGACTCGACGGCCCGGTCGAAGCTCGGCCAGCCGGTGCCCGACTCGAACTTGTGCTCGGCGTCGAACAGCTCCTGGCCGCACCCGGCGCACACGTACGTTCCGGGCGCCTTGCTGTCCCAGTACTCGCCGGTGAACGCGCGCTCGGTGCCCTTCTTCCGCAGCACCCGATAGGCCTCGGGAGAGAGGCTCTCCCGCCACTCCCTTTCGGTCCTCTCGACCCGCCGCGCCGCACCTCGATCGCTCGCCGTCTCGCTCATCCATACCCCCGGAGTCGCTGGACATCGCGCCCGCCCCGCCAGGGCGACCGTCTCCGCGTCGTCAGAACGCACGACCGCCCCCCGGAGTTCCCGGATTCCCCGGCCAACTCCCCGCGCGGCGGCCCATCCGGAGGTCGCTACATGACGACGTCCACAGGTGGAGTCAGCGCATCGATCCGGGGGATCTCGATGGGGTCGATCCGGATGCCCGGCATCTCGAACCCGGGAACGACGATCCGGGGGATGCGGATCTCCAGTGACTCGTAGTCGTCCAGGTCGTACGACCATTCCAGCCCGTCGACATCGAACCCACTCCATTCAATCGGCCCTATCTCTATCTCTTCTAACGAGATAGGATCGATCGACCAGATCACGCCGTCGCGACCGAACATCCGGATGCCCGACTCGCCGTCACCATCGCGGAAGTAGAAGGAGCCCGTCCCCCACCCCTCGCCCCGCTCCTCCAGCTCGACCGTGAACGTCCGCTGCGCCCCTTCGCGGACGACGGTCACGTCGACCGGCCCCGCATCCAGTTCGCTGAGCGCTTCGAGGAGGGCACCGGAGTCCTCGACATTCGTGCCGTCGATGGCGACGATCACATCGCCGGCCCGGATCCCCGCGGCCTCGGCGGGCGAGTCCTCGGTGACCGCCGTCACGAGAGCGCCACCGTCGACCCCGAAGTACTCGGCGAGCTGGTCACCCAGGCTCTGAATGCTCACCCCGAGACGCGGGCGGCCGCCGAACACGACGACGCCGTCCCTCCCGAAGCGACGCACGTCGGGCCGCGCCAGGTTCTCCTGCATGCGCTGGCGAAGCTCGGACGCCCTCTCGCGGATCGCGTCGGCCTGCTCGCGACCGATCCCGACCCTCGAGCGCGGGACCGTGAAGACGCGGAGATCCCCGAGCTGCTCGCGTCGATCGCCGAGCTCGACGGCGATCTCGCGATCCGCGCCATCTCGCCGGATGCCGAGCGAAACGGTTCGACCTGCCGGCGTCTCGCCCATCCGACGCTGCAGCTGGGCGACACTCTCCAGGCGGTCGCCGTTCCATCGGACGATCACGTCGCCCTCACGCAGACCGGCCTCTTCCGCGGGCCCGCCCTCGGCGACGCCCGTCACATGGGCGCCGTACTCGCCTCCGAGCCCGAGCTCGCGAGCCAGCTCGCCATCCACATCCTCGATGGTGACGCCGAGGTACGAACCACCGGCGCCGCCGACGATCGCGAACCGGTCGCGTGCATCGGTCTCCTGCGCGCTCACGGGCGCGAACGCGCCGACCGACAGAGCCAGGGCGAACGCCCCCGTGACGCCGATCCTCTCCATCACTCCACGTCTCATCTTGTTCCTCCAGGGATCCGCCGCGCCGCAGACCTGAGCCGTGCGACGAGCTTTTGTCGTTTTGACCCCGGAGGGGAGGCGCGCGTTGCCCCATCGCGGTGCTCGACACCGTGACCGGATCGTGAACAACCATTGGCGCGCCGGAAACGTCTCTCGGATAGACATCGTAGGGGGACCCGGTGAGACGGTTCGCAACGACACCACGGGTCGGGGGGGCTGTGAGAGCCCGCCCGGGCCCTGCAGGAGATAGAAGATGATCGGATCAGCGGCACGATCCGGTGGGTGGCGGAGGACGTCCGGCGCGCTCGCGCTGGCGTTGGGAGCAGTCGCGCTGGCGGCTGCTCCGTCGACCGCACTGGATCAGGGCGGGTGTCTCGAGGAGGCGACGACGGTTCGCGTCTCGGAAAAGCTCGTCCATCAGGCAGACGCCCTCGCCGAGGAGGAGTCGAGCTGGGAGACGGCGGGCGAGCTCATGCTGGAGGCGGCCTCTCTCAGGCTCGAGTGTTCGCCCGAGCGCCACGAGGCGCTAAGGACCGCCGCCCGGTACTTCCAGTACGCGGGGGCGTTCGGCAGGGCCAGCGACGCGTCCTTCGAAGCCGGCCAGCACTGCGTCTGGAACGGCCACGTCTCGGCGGCCGCCGAGGCCTTCATCGAATCCGCCACGTATGCGCAGGAGGCCGGAGACCACGCGAGACGCATCGAGGCGGCGGGATACGCGGTGCGACTCGCGGGATCCCCGCACCTGACCTACATGCAGCGTCTCGCGATCAGGGGACGGGCGGACCGGCTGCTGGGCGACGGCTGAGCCCGTCCGGCCCGGAGTCCTCTACCGGTCTGGCGCGAAGAACATCGGGATTCCGCCCTCGGTAGGGGCGATCACCACGTTGTTCTGGCCCTCCCCGATCTTCCCCAGCATCTCGAGGTACCGCCAGTACAGGTAGCGCTGTCCGGCGGCGCCCTCGAGGCTCGAGGCGATGATGTCCTGGGCGTCGCGGATCCCCTCGGCCTCCGCTCGTTGCTGGTTCGCCTGCTCGACCACGACCTGCGTCTGGAAGCTCTCGGCCTGCACCTGCTGTTCGCGAGCCAGCTTCGCCTCGATGGCCTGCCGGATCGACTCGGGCGGCACGACCTCGCGGACGAAGAAATCGGTGATCTCTACCCCTCGCGGCGTGAGCCGCTCCGCCATGATCTGCTCGATTCGATCGGCGATCCCCGCGCGTTCCTCGGAGAGGATGTCCTGGGCCGCCATCTCGGCGATCGCATCGCGCGTGGCCGATCGATAGGCGTTGTAGACGTACGAGTGCACGTCCTGCGGGCTCCCCACCGTCAGGTACAGATGGACCACGCTGTCGGGCACCAGCCGGTACCGGAACGCCGCGTCCACGGCGATCTGGAGCTGGTCCGACGTGAGGGCGGTGAGGGTTTCGCTCGCCCCCTCGCTCGGGAACTGGACCTCGCGCAACGAGTAGTTAGTCCACGACCGCAGGATCGAATGATACAGACCCTGCCGATAGGGTGTCTGGGCGACCGCGCCGGTCACCGGGTTGCGCTTCACCGCGGCCTCGAACTCGTTCACGCGGTTGAAGCCGAACATCAGGACGACGAGACCGGCCACCACCGCGATCGCGATGGCCACCGACCCGAGCCGCAAGGACTTCAGGTTGTTCGTCATTTGTCTTCTCTCCCCGGTTCTCTCTGGAGCTGGCGACGACGGCCGTCCGCAATCTAACAGACCGCTGGAGGCGATCGTCGACGGTGGCCGCGCGCGCGGGTCGCCGCTACGATGCGCCGTCTCGAATACCCGCGACCCGACCCAGGATTCGACGCATGGCTCGCTCCCTTCCCGCCCGACCGATCATGGGCCTCCTCCCCGCGCTGGTTCTCGTAGCGTGCTCGGACGCCCCGCCGCAGGCCGACTACGATGTCGTGATCCGGGGCGGCACGGTGTACGACGGGTCGGGCGACGCGCCGCTCGTGGCCGACGTGGCGATCGCGGGCGACACGATCGCCGCCATCGGCGACCTGTCCGGCGAGACGGGCGCGCTCGAGGTCGACGCCTCGGGTCTCGCCGTCGCGCCCGGGTTCATCAACATGCTCTCGTGGGCGACCGAGACCCTGCTGATCGACGGTCGCTCGCTCGGCGACATCCGGCAGGGCGTCACGCTCGAGGTGTTCGGCGAGGGCTGGTCGATGGGTCCGCTCAACGAGGAGATGCGGACCGAGATGGTCGAGTCGCAGGGCGACCTGCGCTTCGAGGTCCCGTGGACGACGCTCGGCGAGTACCTCGACCACATGGTCGCGCGAGGGATCGCCACGAACGTGGCCTCGTACGTCGGGGCGACGACGGTCCGAATCCACGAGCTCGGCTACGAGGACCGGGCGCCGACGGCCGATGAGCTCGAGCGCATGCGCGAGCTCGTCCGCCAGGCGATGCGCGAGGGGGCGCTGGGGGTCGGATCGTCGCTCATCTACCCGCCGGCCTTCTACGCCGACACCGACGAGCTGATCGCGCTCGCGTCCGCCGCCGGCGAGCACGGGGGTGGTTACATCTCCCACATGCGGAGCGAGGGCAACCGGCTGCTGGAGGCGGTCGACGAGCTGATCACGATCGCGCGCGAGGCCGGGGTGCGGGCGGAGATCTACCACTTGAAGGCGGCCGGCGAGAACAACTGGGGCAAGCTCGACGATGTGATCGCCCGGGTCGAGACCGCCCGCGCCGAGGGGCTCGAGATCACCGCCGACATGTACACCTATACCGCGGGGTCCACCGGGCTCGACGCCTCCATGCCGCCGTGGGTCGCCGAAGGGGGAGACGACGCGATGATCGAGCGGCTGCGCGATCCGGCTACCCGCCGGCGTCTGGCGCGCGAGATGAGCACGCCGACCGATGAGTGGGAGAACCTGCTCCTGTCGGCCGGCTCCCCCGATCGGGTCCTCCTCGTCGGCTTCAGACAGGACTCGCTCAAGTACCTGACCGGTCGAACGCTGGCCGATGTCGCCGAGATGCGAGGCACGTCGATCGAGGAGACCGCGATGGACCTCGTCATCCAGGACGACAGCCGGGTCGGCACGGTCTACTTCATGATGGACGAGGACAACGTCCGTAGACAGATCGCCCTGCCCTGGCTGAGCTTCGGGTCCGACGCGGGCTCGATGGCGCCCGAGGAGCCGTTCACCCTCTCGAACACGCACCCTCGCGCATACGGCAACTTCGCCCGGCTGCTCGGCCGCTACGTCCGCGACGAGGGAGTCATACCCCTCGAGGAAGCGATCCGTAAGCTGACGTCCCTGCCCGCCGCCAACCTGCGGATCGAGGGTCGGGGTCGGCTGGAGGCCGGGTACTTCGCGGACGTCGTCGTGTTCGACCCGGCGACCATACGGGATCACGCCACGTTCGAGGAGCCTCACCAGCTCGCCGAGGGCGTGCGGGACGTCTTCGTCAACGGATCCGCGGTCCTGCGCGACGGAGACCCGACCGGCGCGACACCCGGCCGCGTCGTTCGCGGCCCCGGGTGGACCGGCGGCTGAACGGAGGTCAGCCGCCCCCGACGGCGCGACCGTCGAACGCACGCGAGTCGGCGGCGCCCCAGACCATGCCCTCGTCGTGGTCGATGTAGATGCCCATCGCGCTTCCCTGCCCGCCCCGCTGGTTCACGTCGTGCCCCATCATCTCGTAGAGCCGGCGCGTATCGGGAGAGAAGCCCCACCCCTCGAAGCTCGTCACATCGGGCAGCCACTGGTGGTGGATCCGCGGCGACTCGATCGCCTGCCCAAACCGCGACCCCGTCAGGTCGTGGTCGATGACGTTCAGCACCACCTGTAGCACCGTGTTGATGATCGTGCGCCCGCCGGGGCT